>NZ_JAFCVE010000006.1:0-407458 GCF_049896885.1 Phyllobacterium sp. SL163
TCAGAATGAGACTCTTTGGCGCTTGTTTGTGTCAAATTCAGCTTATCCTGCAACAACTTGGAGATCTCCAGCTGGATGCATTCCAGACCGTCGACAATCGGCTCCAGATCGCGGATCGTCGCCTGGCGGGGAATATCATCAAGCACAGCGCGAAACGCCGTGTGGTGGCCGTTCCAGTCGATGTCTGGCATTTCCTCAAAGCCCAGCTCAATCAGCTTGACGATGTCGCGGCGCAACAGCGTCACCTTCTCCTTCATCAGCTTCAGCTGCAGCCGCTCGGCCCGCACCGTCTGCGCCATGGTGTCGAACTCCTGCGCCCGCACCACCAATGGTGCCAGCGAGAAGCCAAAGGCCTCGCCGCCCTCCCCTGCCTCCGTCACCCCTGCCCGGGCTTTGCGCGCATAACGCTTGCCGTTGGGGCTGTCCTTGCGGAAAATCAGGCCGGTTTCCACCAGCGCGCTCAAATGCCGGCGCAGCGTTGCCGGCGCCATGCCGTGCGCGCGCAGCGACAGTTGCACATTGGACGGAAACACCACCAGCCCGCCCGCCTCGCTGAGCGCGTTCTGCGGATAGAACGTCAGCAGCGCGTTCAAAACCACCAGCGCCCGGTCGGAAATCCCGATCAGCGCCCGCGCCTCGCATAAGGAGCGAAACAGCTTCCATTTGTCGACCGAAGCCTCGGGATCGACGTCGCTGGCCTGCGCCTGCGTTGCCAGCATGCCAAGCGACAGCGATCGCCGCCCGAAGGGCGTCGTGAATGCATTCCCCGACTGCATCGTCTTCTACCTTTCAATAGGCAAAAGAAATCCATCCGCCCAAACGACGCCAAAATGTCTTGACACTGATTCCCGGAAATGCGATTCTCGATCCTGCTAGAGATATGAGAGAAGCCTTCCAAGACAGAGATGTTTAGGTGGGCTTTTTTCTTGTGCGGTTAATCTCCTGTTTTTCCTACTGTTTCCGATTCCCTGAAGGCTCGATAGAGTTCGTCAAGGTTATCGGCAATATATGCACCGAAACGAGAAGCATTTCTGGCCTTCAACGCCAGTGTAAAGCTCTTTCCCGTATCTTTGATCTCTGCGTTAAGCGATTTATCCTTTGCCGCCCAGGTTTTCGTCCTGGAAGCGCTAGCTTTCGGCGTCGGCCGCTTTGCGTTGTTCAGGCTATCGAACAGGCGCGCAAACCGGTCATCGCTGTTCTCGACAGCAAAATCCGGAGAGCGAATGAACTCGGCCGCCTTGGCCTGATTTCCCGGCTGTTCCAGAAATTTGGAAAGCTGCCACCAGCGATCCCGCCCCGTTGCCTTGGCCGAACCGATGGCAAGAACGATAGTTTCTGGAATGTGCGACGAAACCGACTGCATCTTGGAAAAAGTCGTCGGATCAAGCGCTAGCGCCGATTTGATGACGGCGTGATCATAGCCAAGATCGCCCAGCCGCTTTGCAAACAGCGTCCGCTCGATAAAGGAGAGGTTTTGCCGCGCCGCGTTTTCCTGCCCCTGCGCGATGACGTGATCCTGATCCGCCATCGGCTTGACCACGGCACGCACGAGCTTGCCGAGATGCCGTGCAACCTTAACCCGGCGATGGCCGAAAACGATCTGATAGCGACCCGATACAGAGGGGTGCGGGCGAACGAGAATGGGCGAATCCTGCCCCCTCTCCGCAATGGCAGCCAGCAGCTCCTGAAAGGCCTGATCGTCATCATCGATGCGATCGGTGACAAACGAACCGTCGATCAGTTCCGGATCAAGTTCCACGACACTGCCCTTGGCCAGTTCCTCGAACGAGCTCTTGATGGAGCGCGATGCGCCAGTCACCACATAGGACAAAGCGTCGTTGCGTTCCGTCTGCGCTGGCGCTGCGTTCATCACGCTGCTGAAAATATCCTTCCGGGCCATCTAATTTAGTCCATTCCCAGTCATGCGGTTGATTTTTCTTGCGAAAATCAATGTTTTTACGGCAGTAAATCGTAAGTTCATGTCATCGGCCCCACGCGCGGTGCACGAGCGAGGCGATCTCGGCATTGACAGCATCAAGTGACTCGATCGCCCGCTCATAGGTGGAGCGCGTGAAACTGTTCTTCTCCACCTCGTAGAGCGTCTGCTTGGTCAGGCCGGCATCCGATACCGCCGTGGATTTCAGCATGGCATTGGCCAATATCTCTTCAGCCAGCATGGACTGCATGAAGCCCACCATCTGCGCCTGCGGAATATCTGTCGGTTCATAGCGGGTAATCAGGTAGCGGAACCAATCGAGTTCCACTTTCGCTCCCGCCTGTTTCACGGTCTTCAGGATACCGCCCAGCATGAGCAGGAACTGCGACATGGACATCAGATCCAGCATCTGGGGATGCACGGTGATCAGAACAGCCGTGGCAGCCGACATTGCCGTCAACGTGAGATAGCCGAGTTGCGGCGGGCAATCGACGACAACCACGTCATAGCGGTCATCGACACTCTCCAGCGCGCTGGCGATACGGGTGAAGAACTGCCGGCCTTCGCGCGATGCCTTGTCTTGCATCGCCAGCGGGGTATCGTACTCATACTCCTGCAGTTCGAGATTGGCCGGAATGATATCGAGCCCGGGGAAGTTGGTCGGCAGGATCACATCGGCAATCGGCTTGCGCTGATCGTCATAGCGGATGGACTCGTACAGCGACAGATTCCGGTCCAGTTCAGGCTGGAAACCGTGCAGGGCGGAAAGGGAAGCCTGCGGATCAAGATCGATCGCCAGAACCCGGTGGCCCGTCAGCGCCAGATACTGCGCGAGATGCGCCGACGTCGTGGTCTTGCCGGAACCGCCCTTGAAATTGACGACAGCGATCACCTGCAGCTTGTCGCCGGGCTTGCGGTGCGGCACATATTTTTTAACCTCGGTCCGGCCGTTGCGGTCGAGATAATGGCGCAGCTCCAGCATCTGCTCCGCCGTATAGGAACGCCGCCCGGATGCTGCCTGCGCCGGCACGGGCCCCTTGCCTTCCAGGTGCAGCCGCTTGAGATTATTCTGCGTCACACCAAGATAGTGCGCCACTTCCGCCATGGAGAACTGCCGCAATGTCTTCTTGGCATTCGGCGGAAACTTTTCCATGCGAAGCTGATTCAAGCGGCGTGATATCTCTGCACCCTGGTCGAGGATCTTGTCATCAAACTCAAACTTGGGCAGAGGTAGAGCGAAATTCATCGGAGACAAAACCTCTAATAGCGCTTTTTCAAAGCAAATCTTCTGAGAAGCGCCATTAAGCTCCGATTCGAACAAACCATCAAGAAATTTTAGGTTAACAGAAACTTAACAACAGTTTTGTCATCCAACACATGCGGAGCTTTGAATCCCGATGCATATCCCGCGGTGCCGGAGCACCCCGCATCAAAACGCGATTAACACCCTGTTTTGCTTACAAAAACACGAGAATTTACTGCAGTAAATACGCCTTTGAACCGGAAAACTGACACGACCAGGACAATTCATCCTTCAGCCGGGCGCCGCTTCACCATTGGAGCCCACCTGACTTATCCGATGATTTATCAGCAGGCGCGCCCGGAATCACGCGTTTTCAGCGTCGGTCTGGTCATCGGCGGCGAATCGAACGCGGTTCCTGCCCTCCGATTTGGCGCGGTACAGCGCGACATCCGCCGCCTTGATGAGTTTCGGCCATCCGGCAGAGCCCAACACGCCGCTGGCGACGCCGAAACTTGCGGTCATATTCAGACAAACACCGTCTGCCAGCCGAATCTCATGCCGCTGCAGGGCGAGCCGGATGCGGCGTGCGCGCATGACGACGTCGGCAAGCTGGTCACCCGTCGAGAGAATGGCAAACTCCTCGCCGCCGAACCGGGCGATGACATCCGCCGACCGGACCATCGACTGCAAGAGGGCCGATACGTCCTTGAGCACATGGTCTCCGGCCTGATGGCCATAGGTATCGTTGACGAGCTTGAAGTAATCGATGTCCAGAAGAATAAGGCAGGCCGTCTCTGGCTGCTCATTCTTTTTGGCTGCGCTCTGACCGATCAGGTCGAGCGTGCGTCGGTTGAAGAGACCGGTCAAGCCGTCGGTTTCGGCCTGCTCCTTCAATTTATCCGTCAAGATTGCCCGCTCATGCAGCTTGCCGCGCAAAACCTGCAGCGCATCGAAAAGCCGGCGCATTTCCCCGGCATAATGCTGCCTGTCGCCAAGTTTGACCGGCACGTCGTGGGCAAGGCCGATGACCTCTTCGCGCGCCTGCAGGAGCGGTGACAGCACGGACCGGTGCACCATATGAACAAGGCTCGCAAGAATGGCCAGTATCGCCGATGTTATGGCGACAACCATGATCAAGGTGCTTAAGGCACGATCACGCGTGTGCATGAGTTCGTCGATCTTGACGTTCAAAAACTCGCTGCGCAGGCTCTCCAGCGGTTGAAGCGTTTTGACAAAGCGGTCCGTGAACTGCTCAGCCGTCATGGAATATTGCCCGGAGACCCGACCTTCCGCGACAAGAGCATCGACCATGCCCAGACCCTCGCCGAAAAACACACGCTCGATTTCCTCGCGCTTGCCGGCAAGACGGGCATCGCTGCGGAAGAGGGCATCCTGCACGCCAATCAGGCGCCAGAGCTCATTGAGCCGCCCGCGCGTCCGGCTGCTGTCAATCAGGTGCTTGCGCTCCAGGGGACGATGCGTCGCGATCGGTGCCATGATCTGGGACGCGATGCGACCGCCATATTCGCGGAGATCGCTCAGCATGTGGCCTGTCATCACGGATGCCGCGATGGCATCATCGGACCCGACAAGCTCATTGACATTCCAGGCCACGATCGACTGGAAATCGTCAACCACGGCAAACATGCCTTCAATCGCCTGCTGGACGTCGTTTGTAGTGCGCTGGTCAAATGGCATCGCAGCGACCCGATCGACATCCATTCTGGCGCGTTTGAGATCAACGCCTGTCTGTTCAAGCAGCCGGAGAGGGATGGGGTGGTTTGGGGTTCCGGAATCAGGTGTTTGTGGATCTGCCACTGCGGCAAGAGCCGCATCGCTGGCCGCCCGAAACTGGATCAGCCGCTGGGTTACGTCAGGTGTCAGAGGATCGGCGCTCCCCATGACCGTGTTCGACGGGCCGCGTTCCGCCGACAGGCGATTGGCGGCGTCCAGAACCAGACGAAAGCGCTCAACCCGATCGAGGTTAAGTCGTGCGAGCCGATAATCCCCATAGGATGGCGCTATAACGCTCGCTGCGAGAATGGCAGTGCAGGCCACCGCCATGCCGACGGCAATCCACAGCTTTCGATACAAGCTGGCGCCTGCATTGTTTCGCGGGGCATTTGGGGGTAATTCGGTGGAGCTGGACTGTGGCAGGGCGGGACGTCTTCCAAAACGGGCCGGACGAAATGAAGTCAATCAATACTATCCTATCGCAATAGTTCCCGCCAGCAGCTGAGGCGCTACCGGCAAGACTGTCCTTCGTCCCCTCTGAAGTCCGCGTTTTCTGACAAACGCTTGGTCTTGTCGCTCAATCGTATGGCTGGTTTAAGGGAAGATATCAATAGGCAAGCACACGTATAGGTTGATATTGATGTGCACTTTTTAGTTGTATTATTTCAAGAGGCAAGGGAAAGCCTGGTCTGCAGTCAAATACCGGGCGGCAAATGAGACACATTTGCCGCCCGGCACGCCGGCGATAAATCATCCGACCAATCAAGTTCAAAACAGATATCCGTTGCTATTTCTTGCCGCCCGCCTTGCGGCTGGCATCGTCCTCGACCAGTTCATACCACATGGCATTGAGAACGGCGAAAGCAGCAGCAAACGGCAATCCGAGCAGCCAGGCAAAATACCACATTCTTCTACTCCTTCTTCGTCCTAGTACGCGTGACCGCTCTTGTTGGTGATTGTCTTGTCATCCACTTTCCCCCACAGCACGTGGTACACCCAGCTTGTGTAGAGGACGATCAGCGGCACGAAAATGACCGTCACCACCAGCATGATGAACAGGGTCAGGTGGCTTGACGACGCATCCCAGACTGTCAGGCTCGACCGCGGATCAAGCGACGATGGCAGGATGAAGGGAAACATCGACAGGCCTACGGTCGAAATAATGCCGAAAATCGACAGTGCGCTTGCCAGGATGGTGGTGATTTCCCGCTTGAGACGGAAACCCAGCATGGCAACAAGAGCGCCCAGGAAGCCGAGGAGGGGGGCAACCAGCATCCATGCATGTGTGCTGAAATTGGCAAACCAGGCGTTCTTGTCCGATACGACAGTCTTCAGCAGCGGATTGGATGGCCCCGTTGGATCGACGACGCTGGAAATGCGATACCCGTCCAAACCGGTCCAAAGGATAAGTCCCGCGGCGGCAAACAGAAGCACGGTGAGCGGTGCCGCGATCCCGCCAAATCTGCGGGCGCGCTCGGCGATGATCCCCGTCGTCTTCAATTGCAGCCACGCACTGCCGTGCATGACCAGCATGGCGACCGAAAGAAGCCCGCAGAGAAGCGCGAACGGGTTCAGCAGCCCAAAGAACGACCCTTCATAGAAAATGCGCAGATCGCCGTCAAAACGGAAAGGAACACCCTGCAGCACGTTGCCGAGCGCCACGCCGAAGATGAGTGACGGTACGAAGCCGCCGACGAACAGGGCCCAGTCCCAGGCAGCCCGCCAGGTGGCGCTCTCGCGCTTCGACCGATATTTGAACGCGACAGGCCGGATGATCAGTGCCGCCAGGATAACGAACATGGCGAGATAAAAACCGGAGAAGGAGACCGCATAGAGTGGCGGCCAGGCGGCAAATATCGCGCCGCCGCCAAGAATGAGCCAGACCTGGTTGCCTTCCCAGATTGGACCGATCGTGTTGATGGCGATACGGCGCTCCATGTCGGTGCGGGCCACAAAGGGCAACAACGTACCGATGCCGAGGTCAAAGCCGTCGGTGACGGCAAATCCGATCAGCAACACGCCGAGCAGCACCCACCAGATCAACCTTAAAGTGTCATAGTCGAGAAATTGATGTAGGATCATGATTGTTTACTCCGCCGGTACGATATGGGGGGAAATCAGGACGGCTTCTGGCTCATTGTCCAGTTCCGGTCCCTTGCGAATGGCACGAAGCATCAGGCCCATCTCGATCACGAACAGGATTGTGTAGATCGTCACAAATCCGGCAATCGTGATCAGCAGGGACGTCGCGCCCAGATTGGAAACGGCTGCCGCCGTTGGCAGGACGCCCTCGATGATCCAGGGCTGGCGGCCGAATTCCGCAACGATCCATCCCATCTCCGCTGCAACCCAGGGGAGGGGGATCGCCAGGACTGCAATGCGCAACAGCCACGGATATGTATCGAGTTGCCGCCGGACCGACAGTACGAAGAACGTCCCGGTCAACAGGATGAAGAACATGCCGAGACCGACCATGATGCGGAACGACCAGAAGAGTGTTGGAACGTGCGGGACCGTATCCAGCGCCGCTTTTTCGATCTGGGCATCGGTCGCCTGGCGCGGATCGTCGACATAGCGCTTGAGAAGCAGGGCGTAACCAAGATCGGCGCCGTTGTCTTCAAACTTGGCCCTTACGTCCGGTGCGATCGCATTGGTGCTGCCGGCAGCGCGAATCTGTTGCAGCGCGTCGTAAGCCAGGAGCCCCTGTTTGATCCGCACCTCCGCATGCTTGACCAGATCCTCGATTCCGGGGATTTCCGTGGTCAGCGACCGCGTTCCGATGAGCCCCATCACCCAGGGAATACGAACGGCATAATGGGTTTCGCGGCTCTGCTGATCGGGAAAGCCGAATGCCGTGAAGGCAGCCGGAGCAGGCTCGGTCTCCCACATCGCCTCAATAGAGGCGAGTTTCATTTTCTGGTGTTCGGTGGAGAGATAGCCGCTCTCATCGCCAAGCACGACGACGGAAAGGGCCGCGGCCAGTCCGAACGATGCCGCCACCGTCATCGACCGCTTGGCCAGCGCCGTGTGACGTCCCTTCAGCACATACCAGGCGGAAACACCCAGAACAAAGATGGAAGCCGTTACGTAACCGGCGGAAACCGTGTGAACGAATTTCGCCTGGGCGACCGGATTGAACAAAACCGCAAAGAAATCAGTGACTTCCATGCGCATCGTCTGGGGATTGAACGCTGACCCCACCGGATTTTGCATCCAGCCATTGGCGATCAATATCCACAAGGCGGAGAAGTTCGAGCCGATTGCAACCAGCCAGGTTGCAGTGAGGTGTCCCACTTTGGACAATTTATCCCAGCCGAAGAAGAACAACCCGACAAAGGTCGCTTCCAGAAAGAATGCCATGAGGCCTTCAATGGCCAGCGGCGCGCCGAAGATATCGCCGACATACTGGCTGTAATAACTCCAGTTCATACCGAACTGGAATTCCATGACAATGCCGGTGGCGACACCGAGCGCAAAATTGATACCGAACAATGTGCCCCAGAACTTGGTCATCTGGCGCCATATGACGCGGCCGGTCATGACGTAGACGGTCTCCATGATTGCAAGCAATACGGAGAGGCCAAGCGTCAATGGTACGAAGAGAAAATGATAAAGCGCGGTTATCGCAAATTGCAGGCGCGAAAGCGCTACGATGTCGAGTTCCATCTGCTCATGCCGGGCTTACGCCCGACCCCCTGTTGATCAGCGCCGCGAAGGGCGGACGCCGAGTGATTGAGACTGCGTCCTCAGTCCGGCCGCAGTGCTGCAAGTGCGGCGTCGAATTCTGGTTCGCCGCGGTGTAAAGAGGCAACGATCTGCCCCTGTTTCATGATGAGGAGACGATCGGCCATTTCAGCCTCCCGCCGTATATGTGTGGCGACAAGGACCGTGTGACCGGTCATCTCATGCCTCAGCCGCTGCAGGACATCCCGGGCTGTCTCGCCGTCCAGCCCTTCGGTCGGTTCGTCCAGCAGCCAGAGCGTCGCGTTGCGCAGAAGCAGCCGTGCCAATGCAAGACGGCGCAACTGTCCGCCCGAAAGCCCCAACCCGCCTTCGCCAAGCCTTGTATCGAGCCGGGTCGGTAATTTTTCCACATGGCTTGCCAGCCCGGCTATCACAAGCACCTGCCAAAGGCGGTCATCCCCGGCGTCTGGATCGGCAAGCCTGAGATTCTCGCGCAGACTATCCTGAAAGAGCTCGGTCCGTTGCGTCAGGCGCGCCGAAGGGACATAGGCGGCATGGCCATTCACAGGCTGCAATTCACCGGCAATCAGGGCCAGCAATGTCGATTTTCCCGCACCGCTGGCGCCAACCAGCGCAACGCGCTCGCCCTTCGCCAATGACAGCGAGACATCCGTGAGGGCAGGATGAGCTGCGCCCTGATGAACGGCAGTGACTTTCTCAAGCACTACTGCCAGACCATCGGGAGGAGGGGAGGCGAGGGGAGGCGAGGGCGCAGCGGCAAGATTGCCGCCGATGCGCCGCGCCGCAAGAATGGTGCGGCCAAGTTCAACTGCACCGCGCCGCAGCCCGGCAAAGGGTTCGAGCGCTGCCAGAGCCATGAGAATGGCCAAGGCCGCAACCGGCGCCCCGATCAGGCCCACCTGTGCAAGAATGGCAACGGCCAGCAATGTACCCGTGAGAAGCACGGCGGAGGCGATTCCGAAACCTGCGGTGACCGCCATTTCAACGCGGTTGAGCCTGTCATCCGCATTCACCAGACGATCATCGGCGGATTGGATCGCAGCGCATTGCGCCGCCACCCGGCTGGCCATGATGAGATCCGTCTGCCCCGCGACAAGGTCGATCACACGCGAGCGAAGCGCTTCCATCGCATGGGCCCGGCGGCGCGCCGCATCCAGCGAAAAGCGCCCTGCCAGAAAGGGTATCGCCAGCCCCGTTGCCAAAAGCCAGGCGGCCACGCCCAGGCCAAACAGCGGATGCATCAGCCCGAAGACCACGCTCACAGCCACCGCGGAACACAGCGCGACGGCGCCCGGCACCACAATCCGCAGATAGAGCGAATCCAGGGCGTCAATGTCGGCCGTCAGCCGGAACAGCAGCTTTGACGGCCGGCGAAGCAGCAGACGGGCGGCTTCGGGTCTGGCCCATCCGCGAAACAACGTCTCGCGCAGACCGGCGAGAACGCCGAGCGTGGCCTCATGCGTAGTCAAACGCTCGCCGTAACGCGCAGCGGTACGGGCAAGAGCCAGAAAACGGATACCTGCCGACGGGGCGAAGACATCGAACGCGAAAGCCGTTGCCGACGACAATCCGGCAATGGCCGTGGCGGTAATGAACCAGCCCGACAAGCCAAGCAGGGCAATGCCCGCAAGCACCGTCGCCGCCGCCAAAAGCGCACCTGCCAGCAGCATGAACCGCCGCTCTGCCAGGAAAAGCCGCAGCACAGGCCGGAAATCGCGCCGTAATGACATCACGCATCACTCCTTGCGAAAGCGGTCCGAAGATCGATGATGCGATCTGCCCGTGCGGCAAGAGCCGGGTCGTGCGTTGCGATGACCAATGTCTTGCCTCGCGCCAGCGCAAACAATCTGTCGGCAATATCATTTGCCGTCTCATCATCGAGGTGTGCGGTCGGCTCATCGGCAAGAATCAGGTGCGCATCGAAATTTGCGGCAGCGCGCGCCAGGGCGAGACGCAGCGCCTCGCCGCCGGAAAGACCCGAACCGCCTTCGCCGATGGACGATTTTCCACGGGCATTGGCGACAGTGTCCAGGGCGGCATTGTGCAGCGCCGCCGCCACCGCATCCGCATCGACCTCCGGCCGGCCCAGCGAGACATTCGCGCCGACAGTCCCGGCAAAGATATGCGGTTTCTGGCCGACCCAGGCGATGCACCGCCGCTGTGTCGCAGCATTTGCTGCCATGGATTTGCCGGCAACCATTATGTCGCCGCCGTCCAACGGCGCCAGGCCTGCAATCAGGGCCAGCAATGTCGATTTTCCCGATCCGCTCGGTCCAAGCAGGGCCACGCTTTCACCCGGAGCGATATCGAGGCTGAACCGTTCGAAAACCGGCCGCCCGTCCCCGGCATAACGGAACGTGACATCACGCATATGAACGGAGGGCATTCCGATCTGCCCGGGGAATGCAGTCCGGTCATCATGGGGCTTGTCGCCGTCACGCGGCAGGTCCATGCCCTTGACGGCAAGTTTCCGCAGCGCCTCCAGCGAAGCTTCGCCTGCAGCACGGTCATGCCAGACCGCCGAAAGCTCGCGCAACGGCTCAAAGAAAGCGGGAGCGAGCAGCAGAATGAACAGCCCTTCGCTCAAGGAGAGCCTGCCGCTCCAGGTTCCGAAGTCGAGTTGCCCGAGGAGATGAAAGCCTACGTAGACCGCCACCATGGCGACGCCAAGCGCGGCAAAGAGCTCGAGGACAGCCGACGACAGAAAGGCGATGCGCAGGACCGCCATCGTGCGCGACCGCAACGACTCCGCATCGGCCCTCAGGCGCTTTGCTGTCACATCCACCGCATCGAGCGCGCGAATTGTCGCCAGTCCGCGCAGCCGGTCGAGCAGAAACGCGTTCATTCCGCCCACTTCGACCAATTGCGCCTCGCTCGCCGCCTTGGCGCGCCAGCCGATCAGCGCCATGAACACGGGAATGAGCGGCGCGGCAAGGAGCAGAACGATGGCAACAGCCCAGGACAGGGAAAGAACGCAGACAAGGATTGCAAGCGGAACCAGCGTTGCCTTGAACCGGGCCGGACGAAACCGCGCGAGGTAAGGCACCACGGCTTCCGCCTGCTCGGCCAGGATACTTGCAGCCTCCCCGGAGGCAATCCGGCCGGGATCAAGCGGCGAGCGACGTGCAAGGGCGAAAACGGCGTCCCGGCGCAGTCCGGCAAGCGTGGAGCGCGCACCATGGAAAGCGAGCCGGTTACCCGCGGCGTCGATGAATGCACGCACGACGCCGATTGCAAGAACGCCGGCGGCGAGCCAGACGATACCGGACAAACCGTTGCCCGCAGCGATCCGGCCGACAGCGATGCTGAGCAGGGCCGCCTGCGGTAGCCACAGGAGCGCGGCAACAGCCTGCACAAGGGCTGCGGACCGCCCTCCAGGCAAACGGCTGGACGATTCCACTCCTGTATTATCCGGCTCACTGGTTTTTGCGCGCACCTGGCCGTTTGCGGCCGGATCTCCTGCCCGCAAAGCTATCGGGGAACTGAGTGCATCGACTGACATGACATTTATGCCTTGTCCGGACTGCGTTTGGTGCGGCCGAGCGAGACGATCTTGTCTTTCGCCTCGAGCAATCGCGTTACCTTGGCGCCAAGCGTCAACAGAGTGGCAAGGCGGTCAGTTTCGAGCTTCTTCACGTCATCGTACCAAGTTGTGAGGCGCTCGATAAGCCCATGCATTTCCGCCATGCGTTCCTGGGCATGCCGCTCTGCATCGCTCGCCGGCTGCTGCATGAGTATTTCACGCAAGACGGAGAGTGTCGGATCGACCTCGCGCTTCTTTCGTTCCTCCGCCAGCGTGCGCAAAATCTGCCAGACATCGTCCGGGGTCGTGAAGAAGTCCCGCCGGTCATCCGGCAGGTGTTTCAGCAGGACAAGATTCCAGGCCTGCAGCTCGCGCAGGCTCATCGACACATTGGATCTGGAAATGCCCAGCGATTCGACAATCTGATCGGCATTCAACGGTTCGGGCGTGACATAGAGCAGGGCATAGATCTGCCCCACGGTGCGATTGATGCCCCACCGGCTGCCCATTTCGCCGAAATGCAACACGAAGGACTGAACGAGAGGAGGAAGGTTCATCAGAGATTCCCGACACAACAGTTATTTCAGTAATTACTGAAATTACGATATTCGATAAATCAATGAGATGCAAGTGACCTCGGAACTCAACCTAGCATTGCAACGATGACGGAAAGAATACGCTGTCTGTTCAGGGGCTTGGCCAACAAAAAACCCGGCCGTTGCCAGCCGGGTTTTCCAATTTCCATCTGAACGCCGTGACGCGGTCAGTTCAGTCCGAGCTTGCCGCGCAGGGTCGAAAGGTCTTCAGCCAGCGTGTTCACGGCCGCTGCAAGCACCGCGCGATCGTCGTCGGTCAGCTTGTCATAGAGTTCGTAGCCCTCAGCCGTCTTGTACTTCGACAGGGTTTTGCCGACCGTATCGAAATTACCCGCAACCTTGGTGACGAACGCGCCGTCACCCTTCTCGATCAGCGGACGTGCCAGCTCGAAAATCTTGCGCGAACCATCGAAGTTTGCCTTGAAATCCCACAGGTCCGTATGGCTGTACCGGTCTTCTTCGCCGGAAATCTTGGTCGCCGCCACTTCTTCCATCAAGGTCGCCGCGCCGCCGAAGACCTTCTCGGGCGGGAAGGTCAGATCGGTGATGCGCTTGTGCAGTTCGACCACATCGGCCTGGAGCTTGTCGGCAAACTCCGCCAGGCCTTCCGTGCTGTTCTGGCTGAACAAGCCATACTCAAGACGATGGAAACCGGTGAATGCGGGGTCTTTTTCCTTCAGTTCGTGATTATCGGCGCGCGAATCGATGGAGCCATCGAGATCGCTGAAAAGTTCGGCCACCGGCTCCACGATTTCGTAGTTCATGCGGGTCGGGGCATAGAGCTTCTTGGCCTTTTCGAGATCGCCGGCCTTAACAGCATCGGTAAAGGCCTTGGTCTCGCTGACCAGCTTCTCCAGGTTTTCACCGATGAAAATCTTGTACTCGGCAATGGGCCCGACGAGATCGAGAGGCGAGACCTCCGCATTGGCGGCGCGCGGGGCCGCAGCCGCAGCTATCGCGACGATACTTGCTGCAAGATAGGCTCTGAATTTCATGGTTAGCTCCTTCAGGATTTGGTGTTTGTTGGCGTATGGCCGGCTGCTTCCAAGAGGGTTCGGCCAAGAAAATCGTCAGCGCCGGTGACGCCCGGCAGAGTAAAGAAGAAACCGCCGCCAATAGGCTTGATGTATTCTTCCAGCGGCTCGCCATTCAGCTTGTTCTGAACGGCAATGAATCCCTTCTCCAGATCCGCCTGGTAGCAAATGAACAGCAGCCCCTGCTCGAGCTGACCGGATTTGCTCACGCCGTTGGAATAATTGAACGGGCGGCGCAGGATGAGATGCGCGTCGGCGGCCTTGCTGCGGTCATTTGCCAGCCGGATATGCGCATCGAGCGGCGTGACAGCACCGTCCGGGTCTTTCGCATAATCGGGCACTTCCGTTTCGGTGCGGCCGCCAAAGGGCGCACCGCTGGGCTTGAGCCGCCCGATGATGCGCTCCTGCTCGCCAAGCGGCGTACGATCCCACCGCTCGACGAAATTACGGATGATCCGGACCGCCTGATAGCTGCCATTGCGTGCCCAGGCCGGTTCGTCGCCACTGTCCTGAACCCAGACAATCCGCTGCATCAGACCGGCGTCGCCGGCATCGGGATTGGCCGATCCGTCACGAAAGCCGAGAAAGTTGCGCGCACTCTGGTGCGTCCCGTCGGGGCTGCGCGGCAGGACGGGAACCGACCCCTCCTGCTTCCAGCGCAGGACCATCAGATCCGGCAGGTTCTTCAGGATATCGCGCAGGGCGTGAATATTGGTGTCGGGAGTGTTCGACGATATCTGCAACGACAGGTCGCCATGACACAGCGACTGGTCCAGCGCGTCGTTCTTGAACGCCTTCATGCGTGACAGGCGGGCAGGCTTGTGGGATGAAAGCCACTCCCGCTGCTCGAAGAACGATGCGCCAAGCGAAACGGTGATTGTCAGATTGTCGGGCAGGACCACCGGGCCGAGGATGCCGCTGTCTGCAGGCGGCAGCTTGTCGTCGAGGGCAGGGGGCGTGCCGCCCTTCATCAGGAACGCAATCCGCTCGGTGAGGCTTCTGAACAGCCGCTCCACCTCTTCCGGCTTGCTCGCCAGCACCCGGAACGACGCCACCATGCCGGCGGCCGGACGCGGTGTCACGATGCCGGACTGATATTGTCCGTGGAAGGGCTGCTGCTCCAGCATCTTGTCGCTCACGGGAGCGTCGGTCACCTGTTCGCCGTGGCTGTTCGCAGCTTGAGACGTCGTGATGCCGGCCGCGAGCACACTGCCAGCTGCGCCTGCTCCGAGAAGGAGGCCGCGGCGGCTGGTCATGAAGGGCTTGTTGTCTTTGTCCTTTGTCATGATTGCTTCCCCGGGGCCTATTCCAGCCCGACAGCGGCATTCAGTTTGCCGATGGAATCGGCAAGTGCCTGCATCTGTGCGGCCAATGCCGTCCTTTTGTCCGCGCTTACGCTGTCATAGGCCGGGAAACCATCCGCACCGCGCAGCGATTTCAGCGCGGCGTCCACGGCAGCGAAGCGCGCTTCGATATCCGCGACAACCGCAGGAGAGCCCTGTGCAACCACGGGCTTCATCAGCGCGATCATGCGCGATACACCGGCAAGATTGGCTTCAAAATCGGCAAGGTCGGTTCGCGCGTAGTGATTTTCGCCGGCGGCGATCCTCGTGCCTGCAATGGTACCGATCAGGCGGGCAGCGCTGGCGGCAATCTGATCAGGCGGGACGCGCAATGACCGTACCCGATCCTTGAGCGCCGAAACGTCAGCCAGCAGTTTTGCCGAGACAGGCGCAAGGCCATCGAGGCTCTTGACCGAATAAAGCCCGTACTCGATGCGGTGAAAACCGGTAAAGCCGGCGTCCGCCTCGCGCTTTTCCAGATAGTCGGCGACAGGATCGATCGCATTGTGCAGATCGGCAAAGCGGTCGGCCATGGGCTCGATCTGCATGTAGGGCTGGCGGGCCTTCTGGTAGAGCTCCCGCGCCTTGTCGATATCACCGGCCTTGATGGCCTCGTCAAGCGCCTGCACGCCCTTCACAAGCGCACTCGTCTGCGTGGCAAGAAAGACCTGGTATTCGGCCAGCGGACCAACGAACGCCACCAGCGCCGGGCGCGCAGCCGCCGCGTCGGCCTCCGCCGAAGGCGTTACGGTCAGGGTACCGCGCGGATTGTTGAGCAGCCCGCAGGTAATTTGATACGTGCCGGGATTGAGCTTGGCGGTAAATGTCTGGGTAAAGCCCGGAACAATATTCTCCCGTTCTTCCAGCACCATGACGCCGTCGAGAATTTCCCATTCAAGGGCCCGGTCCGACTTGTTGACGATATTGAACGTGGTGCGCCCCGCCGGAACGGTCAGGGCATTCGGATCACATTTTCCCTCACTGATCGTCACCGTGATCGCGCCAGCCGAAGCGCCGGTCTTGACCTTCGTCGAGGCATAATAAAATGCGCCTCCGCCAGCAACGACAAGCAAGCCGGCGCCCATGACGGCAAGCTTCATCAGCGCTTGTGACGGCGGGCGGGGAGCAGACGGGTTCGCATTCTGGACCATGGGACGCTTTCAGTGGGTTGGCCGGGATGCCGCGGCAGCGGTTTGACGCTGCGCAGGCCGCAGAAAGAAGAACAGGCTTACGGCGAGAAACACGACATAGGCGATGATCTCACCCAGTGTCGGCATATCCTGATAGCCGAACATGCCTGACAGCAGCGTACCGAAGGCGCTGCTGACCGGCAGCACGTTGCTCAAATCGAACACCACCGTCTGCAGGCTGTTCCAGACGCCCGCTTCGTGCAGGTGCCGCAGCGAACCGGCAAGGATGCCGGCGGCCACCACGAGGATGAACAGGCCTGTCCAGTAGAAGAACCGCTTCAGGTTGAGACGGACACCGCCGGCATAGATGCCGTAGCCGAGACCGATGGAGACCAGGATGCCCAGAAGCGCACCGAGCGGCGCATCGGAGTTCGCGCTCTGCTGAAAAATGGCCAGGAGGAAGAAGACGGACTCAAGTCCCTCGCGGGCCACTGCAAAGAAGACCATGGCAACCAGCGCCGCTCCCTGCCCGGAGGAATGGGCGAGCGCATCGTCGATGGATGTGTGCAGTTCCGATTTGATGGAGCGGGCAGCCTTGCGCATCCAGAAGACCATGGACGACAGCACGATCACCGCGATGAAGCCGACAAGGGCTTCGAAAAATTCCTGGGCTTTCTGGGGAAACTGCGCACTGACCATCTGCAGGCCCGCGCCCACGAACAGGGACAGGGCAACGGCAAGCAGAATGCCCACCCACACCGCAGGCATCCAGGCATCGCGACCAGTCTGCTTCAAATAACTCGCAACAATGCCGACAATCAGCGCGGCCTCAATGCCCTCGCGCAGCATAATCAAAAATGGAACAAGCATTAAAACCAATCCTCGGCGCGGCCAGCCCGATGTTGCGCAGCGCTGGGCAAGTCATAAACCGGGACGAAAAACGAAGCAATAACAATATATTAGAAGAATTCTAAGAAGATGCGATGGCGAATTTCTGCAATCTTTTCCGTATGTTGAGTGGTTTTGTCCACTATTTTGCGACACGAAAATGCGCCCTTTGCAGCGCTTGCAAATACCACTGGTTGCAGAACATGAGGTCTTCAGGCAGGTTTTACCAAGAGGAAAGGCGCACCTGCCGGAAAATTCATGCCTCGGGCTTGCCGTAGCCGCCGCCCGTCGGCGTGACGATGATGAAGGCTTCACCTGCTTCCAGCACGGTGTGCGCACAGCCCTGCAGCGCTTCGACGGCCCCACTCCTGCGGCGCACCGCATTGGAGCCGGTCTGCCCGGGCTCTCCGCCCAGCAGGCCGAACGGCGCCACACGGCGATGACCGGAAAGAATGGCGAAGTCGAGCTTTTCCTGTGCACGGATCGTCCGCTGCGTGCCATTCCCGGCTGACCACTTTCCCTTGCCGCCGGAACCGGCGCGGATGTGGAAATCTTCCAGCACCACCGGGAAGCGCGTTTCGAGAATCTCCGGATCGGTCAGGCGGGAGTTGGTCATGTGGGTGTGGATGGCATCGGCGCCGTTATAACCGGGGCCAGCCGGGGCGCCGGAGCAGATCGTCTCGTAATACTGGTACTGGTCATTGCCGAAGGTGAGATTGTTCATCGTGCCTTGCGCGGCAGCCTGCGCACCCACCGCGCCGAACAGGCAGTTCGTGACGGCCTGGCTGACCTCGACATTCCCCGCGACAACCGCAGCGGGATATTCCGGCGAGAGCATGGTGCCATCGGGAACAATGATATGGATCGGGCGCAGACATCCGGCATTCATCGGAATGTCGCTCTGCACCAGTGTCCGGAAGACATAGAGCACGGCGGCGCGCGTCACCGGGCGCGGCGCGTTGAAATTGTCGGACCGCTGTTCCGACGTGCCGGTGAAATCGACAGTCACCTCGCGCGCAACCTTATCGACCGAGATCTTGACGACGATGCTGCACCCCTGATCCATCTCATAGGTGAAGCTGCCGTCCTGCAGCTGATCGAGCACGCGGCGCACGCTCTCGGCGGCATTGTCCTGCACATGGCCCATATAGGCCTCGACGACATCCTCGCCGAAATGACTGATCATCTTGCGCAGCTCCGCCACGCCCTTTTCGTTGGCAGCAACCTGCGCCTTCAGGTCATTGACGTTCTGCAACAGCGTGCGCACGGGATAGCGGGCGCCGGTCAGAAGGGCCGCCAGCTCATCCTCGCAGAAACGGCCGCGATCCAGCAGCTTGAAATTGTCGATATAGACGCCTTCTTCTTCGATGTTCGTTGCCAGCGGCGACATGGAACCCGGCGCGATGCCGCCGATATCCGCATGGTGGCCACGGCTTGCCACCCAGAAACGGATCGTCGTACCGGCATCGTCGAACACCGGCGTGCAGACCGTCAGGTCGGGCAGGTGGGTGCCGCCATTATAGGGGGCGTTGATGAGGAAGACATCGCCGGGATGAATGACCGGATTCTCACGAATGGCGGCAGCGACGGAAGCATCCATCGAACCGAGATGCACCGGCATATGCGGCGCATTGGCGACAAGATTGCCTTCCGCATCGAAAACGGCGCAGGAGAAATCCAGCCGCTCCTTGATGTTGACGGAATAGGCGGTGTTCTGCAGCGTCACGCCCATCTGCTCGGCGATCGACATGAAGAGATTGTTGAAAATCTCCAGCATCACCGGGTCGGCTTTCGTGCCGATGGCGGAGCGGTCCGGCAGCGCCTTGATGCGCTTGAGAACGATATGGTTCTTGGCCGTCAGTTCCGCCTGCCAGCCATCCTCGATGACAATGGTCTGGTTCGGCTCGATGATGATGGCCGGGCCGGTGAGGCGCTGGCCGGGCTGCATCGCACCGCGCAGCACCACGACCGCCTCATGCGCTGCCCCTTGCGAATAAAAACGGTTGTGCCGCACCGCATCCGGCTCGCCGGTTGCTGTCGCATCGACGGCCCCCTCGGCTTGACCGGCACCGCCGCCGACGGTCTCCACTTCCACCGCGTCAATGACCAGCGCCTTGTTTTCGGCAACAAATCCAAAGCGGCGCTTGTGCAGGATTTCGAACTCGCGCCGCAAACGGCCGATGTCGTCATGCGCCGGAAAGGTCGCCTCGACGGCCAGCACGGTATCCGTACCGGCGTAGCGGATATGGGCCCGCACGATGGTGGTGATCTCACTGTTGGCGATACCCTGCGCATTGAGCTCGGACAGGCATTCCTGCTGAAGCTCCGCGGCCAGACCGGCAAGCGGGGCAGGGGCGGCCGGATCGAGCGGCACACCCAGCGCCTTCTGCCGGGTTGCCCGGATATCCGCCAAACCCATGCCATAGGCGGACAGCAGACCCGACATCGGATGCACGAGAATGCTCTTCATGCCCAGTGCATCGGCAACCAGGCAGGCATGCTGGCCGCCGGCACCGCCGAAGCAGCTCAGCGCATAGCGCGTCACGTCATAACCGCGCTGCACGGAAATCTTCTTGATCGCCTCGACCATATTGGCAACGGCGATGCGGATAAAACCGTCAGCCACATCTTCGGGGCTGCGGCCATCGCCGATCCGGCCTGCCAGTTCGGCAAAGCGCGCGCGCACGGCATCGACATCCAGCGGCTGATTCTGGTCCGGTCCGAAGATCGGCGGGAAGAATTCGGGCAGGAGCTTGCCGACCATGACATTGGCATCGGTCACGGCCAGCGGGCCGCCATTGCGGTAGCAGGCGGGACCGGGATTGGCACCGGCGGAATCCGGTCCGACGCGGAAACGACCCGCATCGAAATGCAGGATCGATCCGCCACCGGCGGCAACCGTGTGGATGAGCATCATCGGCGCGCGCACCCGCACCCCTGCAACTTCCGTCTCGAAGGCGCGCTCGTATTCGCCGTCGAAATGCGCGACGTCCGTTGATGTGCCACCCATATCGAAACCGATGACATTGGGAAAGCCGGCTTCCTCGCCGGTGCGGGCCAGGCCGACAACGCCGCCGGCCGGGCCGGACAGGATGGCATCCTTGCCCTGGAACATATCGGCAGCGGTCAGACCGCCCGAGGACATCATGAACATGACCCGCGCGCCGGTGCGGGCAATGTCCAGTTCTGCCGACACCTGTGCCACATAGCGGCGCAGGACCGGCGAGAGATAGGCGTCGATGACGGTTGTATCACCGCGCCCGACCAGCTTGATCAGCGGGGAGACTTCATGGCTGACGGATACCTGGGCAAAACCCATCTCCCGGGCGATGGCGGCCATGGCAGCCTCGTGCGCCGGAAATTTGTAGGCATGCATGAACACGATGGCGAGCGCGCCATAGCCCTCATCCTTCAACGCCTTCAGGGCTGCGCGCGCCTGCACTTCGTCAAAGGCGATTTCAACCGTGCCATCGGCGAGCACGCGCTCATTGATTTCAACAACCTGATCATACAGTGCTTCGGCCTTGATGATCTCGGTGGCAAAGATGTTCTTGCGTTCCTGATAGCCAATGCGCAGCGCATCGCGAAATCCCCTGGTCGTCACAAGGGCAAGCCGTTCGCCCTTACGCTCCAACAGGGCATTGGTGGCAACGGTGGTGCCCATGCGCACTTCGCCGATTCGTCCGGCCGGAATGGCTTCGCCCGGCTTCAGCCCGAGATGCAGGCGGATGCCCTGCACGGCGGCATCCTTGTAAGCCTCGGGATTCTCGGACAGCACCTTGCGGGCATGCAGCACGCCGTGCGGATCGCGCCCGATGACATCGGTAAACGTGCCGCCCCGGTCGACCCAGAAATCCCAGCTTCCGATGCTCATCCCGCACTCCTCTTGATCGACTGCCACATTTGTAAGCATGCCCAATTAATAGACTATAGCGTCATTGACAATATGTCGATAAAATGATGATATAAATTCGTCAAGGCGGAGGCAAGCAGAATGACGACTGGTCCGAAAGACCACACCACGGCGGATCTCGAACAATTTGCAACGGCTTTGCCGAAGCATCTCAAACCCGTCTCCTCCATTGGTCCTATTGTCTCGTCAGCCCATCTTGCCGAGGGCGGTTCGCCCGGCCTTTCCGACGTCGAGTACGGCATGATCCTCGCCTCCCATGCTTTTTCCCGCTGGATGGTGCGCTGCATGGCGGCCGCCGGACTGCCGGGGCTTTCCGCCACAGAAATTCTCATCCTTCACTCCGTGCGGCATCGCGGCCGCGAAAAGAAGCTCGCCGACATCTGCCTGGTTCTCGATATCGAAGACACGCATGTCGCCACCTATGCCATCCGCAAGCTGGAAGCGGCCGGGCTCGTCACCACCGGCAAGGCCGCCAAGGAAAAGACGATCAAGATCACCAACAAGGGCGCCGATGCCTGCACGCGCTACGCCCAGATTCGTGAGCGGCTGTTCGTGGCATCGACGACCAATGCCCGGCCGGCCGAGGATACGCTGTCGGAAATCGCCGCCGTCCTGCGCTTTCTCTCCGGCGCCTACGATCAGGCGGCCCGCGCCGCCACCACACTTTAAGGATAGCTGCGTGACCGATACTGCTTCAGCCCCGCTCTTGGCCGTGGACAATCTTTCCGTCGCGTTCGGTCCGTCGCGTGTCGTGGAGAACCTGAGCTTTTCGGTGCGGGCAGGGCGCACGCTTGCCATTGTCGGCGAATCCGGGTCGGGCAAGTCCGTGACCTCGCTTTCCGTCATGCGGCTTGCCGATATGATGGGCGGCCAGTTCCCCATCGGTCAGGTGCTGTTCGAAAGCCGCCAGGGGCGGATCGACCTGACCACCGCCACGCAGAAAACCATGCGCGGCATTCGCGGCAAGGAGATCGCCATGATCTTCCAGGAACCGATGACCTCGCTCAACCCGGTGTTCACCATCGGCGACCAGATCGCCGAAGTTCTGATCCTGCATGAGGGCATGTCCAAACAGGCGGCGCTGGCCGAGGCCAAACGGCTTCTGGACATGGTGCGCCTGCCCGACGCTGCCGATCTGCTTGGCCGCTACCCGCACCAGCTGTCCGGCGGCATGCGCCAGCGCGTCATGATCGCCATGGCGCTTGCCTGCCGTCCGAAACTGCTGATCGCCGATGAGCCGACAACCGCGCTCGATGTCACCATACAGGCGCAAATTCTGACCATCATCCGCGAATTGCAGACCGAACTCGGCATGGCGGTGATCTTCATCACCCACGACATGGGCGTTGTCGCCGAAATGGCCGACGACGTGGTGGTGATGTGGAAAGGCCGGAAGGTCGAGGAAGGCCCGGCTGCCGATATCTTCGCCCGCCCGCAGCATCCCTACACCCAGACACTGCTCGCCGCCGTACCGAAACTCGGCAGCATGACCGGAGAGGCCTATCCCAAGCGCCTGCCGCTGACGGTCATGGACGGTGACACACCCCGCCTTGTCGGCGGCGAGCATGTTCAGGACACGGCCCGCTACGGCCTGCCGCCCGTCCTTTCAGTGCGTGATCTCGTCACCCGCTTCAACATCAAGAAGGGCATTTTCGGCGGCGTTACCCACCGGGTCCATGCGGTTGAGAAGGTTTCGTTCGACATCCATCCCGGCGAAACTCTTGCGCTTGTCGGCGAGTCCGGTTCGGGGAAATCCACCATCGGCCGCACGATCCAACAGCTCCAGAAAGAAACATCAGGCACCATTCTGTTCGACGGGCGCCCTGTCTCCTCGATGAATGGCACCGAACGGCAAAAGCTGCGGCAGGAAATCCAGTATATTTTCCAGGACCCGTTTGCCTCGCTCGATCCGCGCAAGACCGTCGGCTTCTCCATCGCCGAACCCATCCGCACCCACGCATTGATCGACGGCAGCAAGCCGATCCAGAAACGCGTCGATGAATTGCTGGAACGCGTCGGCCTGACCAGCGCCCATGCCAGCCGCTATCCGCACGAGTTTTCCGGCGGCCAGCGCCAGCGCGTCTGCATTGCCCGCGCGCTTGCTTCCAATCCCAAACTGATCATTGCCGACGAGGCGCTGTCGGCGCTCGACGTGTCCATTCAGGCGCAAATCCTCAACCTGTTCATGGAATTGCAGGAGCAGCAGGGCCTCTCCTATCTCTTCATCAGCCATGACATGGCTGTCGTTGAAAAGATGAGCCATCGCGTCGCCGTCCTTTATCTGGGCCAGGTCGTGGAAATCGGCACCCGCCAGCAGATCTTCGAAACGCCGGCGCATCCCTATACCCAGCGCCTTTTGTCGGCAGTCCCCGTGGCTGATCCGGCGCGTGCGCGCAACCGGGCCATGCTGGAAGGCGAAATACCGAGCCCCATTCGCCGCGTCGGCGACGAACCCGCCATTTTCAAGCGAACCGAAATTGCACCCGGCCACTTTGTGGCGAGTGCGGCCTGAACCAAACGTCTACATATAATGAGGAGAACACAACAATGATAAGAACACGACGGGGAATACATGCAGCGTTTCTGGCGCTGGGTCTGGCAGGCACAGCCTTGCTCGCAGCACCCGCATGGGCGGCGGGAACGCTGACCATTTCGTCGCCGCAGGACCCGGGCAGCTGGGATCCGATCGATACGTTTCTCGTCAACTGGGCCTCGGTTGCCACCAATATCTATGATGGCCTGACCTATCGCGGCGCCGATCTGAAACTGGCGCCCGGCCTTGCCACCGCCTGGGAAGAACTCGACGAAGGCAAGCGCATCCGCTTCACCCTGCGCGAAGGCGTAAAATTCCATGATGGCGAACCCTTCAATGCGGAAGCCGTCAAATTCACCTTCGACCGGCTTCTCGGCGAAGAAGGCAAGAAGGGTCCGCAGCGTTCCAACTATGCCGCCATCGACAAGGTGGAAATCATCGACGCGAAAACCGTCGATTTCCACCTGAAGGCGCCGGATCCGGTGCTTCTGACCAAGCTTGCCGGCTATGGCGCGATGATCGTGCCGCCGAAATACATCCAGGAAAAGGGTGACGATTATTTCAACGCCCATCCCGTCGGCACCGGCCCGTTCAAGGTGGTCTCCTACGAGCCGAAGATCGGCATCAAGCTCGAAGCCTTTGCCGACCATTGGGGCGGCGCTCCCAAACTCTCCAACCTCGAATACCGTTTCATCGCGGAACCCGCGACCGCCGTTGCCGAATTGCAGGCAGGCCGCGTTGACCTCGTCATTCCCCCCACCATTCCCGTCGGCATGATCCCGACCATTCAGGCCGATCCGAAGCTGGAAGTGGTCAGCACCGCCGGACCGACCGTCTATGCCCTGCGCTTCAACACCAAGAGCGGACCGACGGCGGATGAACGGGTGCGCAAGGCACTGATCCTTGGCGTTGATCGCGATGCGATTATCCAGACCATCCTTGGCGGCCAGGCAGCACCGATTGCCAGCTTCCAGGGCGCCCTGTCCTTCGGCAACGATCCCGACATGAAGCCGCTGCCCTACGATCCGGAAAAAGCCAAAGCCCTGCTGAAGGAAGCGGGCATTGCGACCGGCACCACGCTGCAGATCGACGTGCGCGGCAACGACTCCACGTTCAACGAGGTGTCACAGGCCATCGCCAGCTATCTCCAGGTCATCGGGCTCAATGCCACGATCAAGCCCTACGAAACCAATGTCCTGCTCAATGACATCATTCCGGCGGGCAAGACCGGTGCGATGTTCGAACAGGCATGGGGCGGCTGGACGCTCGATTACGACAACACCGCCTATTCCATGTATCACTCGGGTGAAAAGTGGAATCCCTATGACAGCGATCCGAAGCTCGATGCGCTGCTGGAATCGCAGCGTTCCATCACCGACCGGGCAAAGCGCGAGGAAATCCTCAAGTCCATCGCCCACTACACGGCGGACCGGGCGCTGGAAATTCCGCTCTACAATTACAATGCGATTTTCGGCGTGAGCAAGCGCGTGAAGAATTTCACGCCTGTTCCCGACAGCCGCCTGCGGCTGACGGATGTCACGGTCGAGTAGCAAAACAGGCCCGTCGCCTTGCAAGGGGCGGCGGGCCAAGGATTGAAGGATAGAGACGTGGCTGGTTTTCTCATCAAACGCTTTCTGCAGGCGATCTTCGTCGTCATTGTCGTGACGCTCATCGTGGCGTTCGCCATTCGCCTCACCGGCGACCCGGCGCTGATGCTGACACAAGGTGCAGGCAGCGTGACCGAAGCGGACCTTGTCCGCATCCGTGAGGCGCTCGGTCTCAACCAGCCGTTTCTTGTCCAGTATTTCGGGTTCATCAAGGGGTTATTCACGCTGGATTTCGGTCGCAGCTTCCTTGGCGGCACGAAGGTCTCCACCCTGCTTGCCGCCGCCTTGCCCGCGACGCTGCTCCTTGCCTTCTCCTCCCTGATCGTCTCCATCGCCATTTCCATCCCGCTTGGCATCAAGGCGGCGACGGCGCGCGGCAAGTGGGCGGATCAGGCGATCCGCATTCTGTCCCTGGTCGGCCTGTCCTTCCCGAATTTCTGGCTGGCGCTGATGCTGGTGCTTTTGTTCGCCATCACGTTGAAATGGCTGCCGCCAAGCGGCATGAACGGTTTCGAGAGCTTCATCATGCCCGCCGTGACCATGGGCATCATCCTCACCGCCACCAATGTGCGCCTGGTACGCACCGCCATGCTGGAGACCCTCAACTCGCAATACATCATGGTGGCACGGGCCAAGGGCCTCAGCGAG
Organism: Phyllobacterium sp. SL163; assembly: GCF_049896885.1. Lineage (NCBI taxonomy): Bacteria > Pseudomonadati > Pseudomonadota > Alphaproteobacteria > Hyphomicrobiales > Phyllobacteriaceae > Phyllobacterium > Phyllobacterium sp. SL163. Next base: position 25,834 of record NZ_JAFCVE010000006.1, read on the forward strand.
AATGTCGTCCTGTACAAGCACGCGCTGCGCAATTGCGCCATTCCGCTCATCACCTATTTCGGCCTGCAGTTCGGCGGCCTGCTCGGCGGCATCGTGGTGGTCGAGCGCGTGTTCAACTGGCCGGGTCTTGGCACACTCGCATTCGATGCGGTCGGCGCGCGTGATTATCCCGTGCTGCAGGCGGTCATCACGGTCCTTTCCCTGATGATCATCGGCGTCAACCTTCTCGTCGACATCGCCTACGGCCTTGTCGATCCGCGCATCCGGACGGAGTAAGCCCATGTCTGCCGTAGCCTCCACCCCTCGATTTGCGCGGTTCCGCAATCTGGAATTCATCCTCGGCGCACTGCTCGCCGGCGGCATGTGCCTCGCCGTCATCTTCTCCAGCGTCATCTTTCCGGGCGGCGCCGAAAAGATCGACCTGATGGCGCGCCTGCTGCCGCCTTTCATGAAATGGGCGCATCCCTTCGGCACCGATCCGCTTGGCCGTGATGTGCTGGCACGGGTGATCACCGGCGGCAAGATTTCGCTGCAGGTCGGCTTCATCTCCGTTGCCGGCGCCGTCATCATCGGCGTGGTGATGGGCCTGATCTCCGGTTATTACCGCGGCTTCTGGGACATGGTGGTGATGCGGTTTGCCGATGTGCAGCTCGCCATGCCGTTCATCCTTCTTGCCATCACCTTCATTGCCATTGCCGGCGGTGGCCTGACCAACATGATCATCCTGCTGATCGTCTCGCAATGGGTGCAATATGCCCGGCTGGTGCGCGGCTCGGTGCTGTCGCTGCGGGACCGGGAATTCATCCTCTCGGCGCGCGCCATCGGTGTGAAAGACCACCGCATTCTGTTCCAGCATCTGCTGCCGAACCTGATCGGCCCGGTCATCGTGCTGATGACCCTCAACGTCGCCACCAACATCCTGCTGGAGAGCAGCCTGACCTTTCTCGGCCTTGGCGTCGATCCGCTGATCCCCAGCTGGGGCGGCATGCTCGCGGACGGGCGCACCTACCTGCAGAATGCCTGGTGGGTCAGCGTCTTTCCCGGCCTTGCCATTCTCCTGACCGTACTGGGCTTGAACCTTCTGGGCGATTGGCTGCGCGACAGCCTTGATCCCACCGGACGAACATCGCGCTAATCAACAGTGAATTGAAATGACACTTATTTATGAAAGCGGTTTCAACCGCACCCTCGACCAGCTCCTCGCAACCTATGGCGAAGCGGCCGCCCGTGGCACGCGTCTCGAAGCCTGGCTGTTCGAGGATGCGCCGAGCCGGCGTGCCGCCGAGGAAAGGCTTGCGGCCTTTGGCGTCGAGGCGCGCTTGCGCAGCGCCTATAAGCCACTCCTGCATTTCTTTCTGGAAGAAGTCGATACCGGCGCCCTGAAAAGCATCGCCATCGCCTATCCCGTGCACGAAAACTGCCCGCAGAACCGCTTTCTCCTTGAGACCTATCCGCTGGCGGCGCTGACCGGCACCGCCGAGCTGCGCTTTGAAACCGGCAGCAGCGCACCCTTCACCTATGATGTGACGCTGGTCTACAAGGACGGCCGCAAGGCTGAGCACACGATTTTCGCCCCCAATCGCATCCATACGGATTTCATTGGCGAAACCCTTGTCTCGCCCACCGGCTGGATCCGGCTGAACGGCGCCTTCGAGGGCACGCGCCTCGAGACCGACTATGAGGCCCTGTTTGCCAATGCCATGCGCGCCGTGATCGATCACGACTGGGGCAATACCGAGCCCTATTTCGGCGAGCTCAATATCCGCGCAACTCTGCCCATGGCCGACCAGCCGCTGCCATTCGGCGATGAAGTCATCAGCCTGCGCGAGGCGCTGCACGAAGACTTCTATTTTTCGCTGCTGGAAGTATTCCAGAAAAAATCCGGCCGTCCGCTCGGCGACCGCGGGCTGCAGCCCGGGCAGATCATACCGGAGATCGTCCACGGCGAGGGGGCTCCTGCGGTCCGGATCGAAACCCGCACGCTCGATACATCCGAAGTATCCGGCGAGGCACAGTCTCTTGCGACGGCGCATGCGCCCATCTTCGTTGCACAGGTCCGCACGGAACTTGCCGGCATCGAGGGCGAAACCTTCGAGGCACGCTCCCGTGCCGGGAGGGCGGTTCAAGCCCGCTACCACAGGGGCACCGATGCCGCCGTCATGATCAGCGGCGGCCAGCACCCGAATGAAACAACCGGTATCATCGGTGCGTTGCGCGGAGCGCAGGCACTTGCGAGCCGTCCGGGCGCGCATTTCACCATTTCGCCGCTGGAAAATCCGGATGGTTACGCCGTGCACCATCGTCTGCGCGCCGACAATCCGCGCCACATGCACCATGCTGCACGCTACACGGCGCTGGGCGACGACCTGGAATACCGCACCGCCGCTCAGCCCCATGAGAAAGCGATCCGCTTTGAGGCGCAGCGCCTGAGTGGCGCGCGCCTGCACATCAACCTGCATGGCTACCCCGCCCACGAATGGACACGGCCGCTTTCCGGTTATGTGCCGCGCGGCTTTGCCATGTGGACCTTGCCGAAGGGTTTCTTCCTCATCATGCGTTACCAGCACGGATGGGAAGAGCGGGCCGAGCGCTTCATCGATGCGGTGACCCGGCGCCTGGCCGCCGTGCCCGGGCTCGTCGCCTTCAACGACACGCAGATCAGCCTCTACGAAACCCATGCGGGTGAAACCGGTTTCCGCATCATCAACGGCTTTCCCTGCATGATCTCGGTCGATGACAGGCATGACGTGCCCTTGACGCTGATCACGGAATATCCCGATGAAACGATATATGGCGACGCGTTCATCGCCGGACATACCGCGCAGATGGAAACCGTTCTTGCCGCATATGCTGCGTTTCAGATGATCGAATCCGTGGCCTGAGTGAAGGTCTCAGTGTTGGGCTTGCCCACTCAGCGTGATCAACATGACAGCGGTGATGGTGACGGCGGTACCGGCCAATTGTAGAGGCGTCATCATCTCATCCAGAAAAACAAAGGCTATGCCCAAGCCGAAAACCGGCGTCAGATTAAGAAAACTGCCTGCGACGTTCGCGCTGATCAAGCCCAGCGCCCGCATGTAAAGCGAGAAGCCCAGCGCATATTGGACAATACCGGATACAAGAACCAGCAGCCATATTCGAAGGGACTGGGGCAAACCTATACCGTCCGGAGACAAGAGCCATTCCACCGGAAGCAAAACCAAGGCGAAGACCAGAGCCACGGTTTGTTGCCACGCGACGATAACGATCGGGCTGGTTTTTAACGCAATGCGCGACGATAGAACGACATAAATCGCGGCTACGGCTGTCGCAAAAAACATCAACGTGACGCCAAAGACGCCATTGCCCGTTGCTTCACTGAAATTGAGCAGATCCAAGGCAACCACCAGGCCCGCAAGCGCCACGACGGATAGAACCAGAAAGCGCCCCGTCGGTGCCACGCGCAGGATAAAGACGGATGCCACCACGATCATGATGGCTTCCGATGACTGGATGAGCGTGGCTGCGCCCGCCTTCATGTCCGTCAGACCGATAAGACCAAGCAAATAGGCCAGGCCGGGCTCGAGCAGCCCGAGCCAGGAATATCGCATAATCTCCCGCCAACGTCCGGACGCAGTTCGTTGCCCCCAGACAACCAGCCACAACACCGCAACACTGCCAACCAATTGTAGAACCAGGAGGGACACCGGCGAAACATCGGCCAAGACAGATTTTGACATCACGGTCGCTGTTCCCCAGCACAGCGCCGCGAGCATCGCTGCACCTATCCCAGCATGAAAACTCGAAAGACTTTTCACGGGCAACTTCCTGTTTCAAATCACTCTGGTCTGAAGTGCCGGACTGCGTGATTCAGGCGCAAGCCCAGCGTATTCAGTAAAATCAAAAATGAAAATTCTACCGCCTGTCGAAATATTGACAGCACGGCATGATGATAGCCAAAATCACATAGCATGGAATGCACGAGAGGTATTTGAGACTAAAGTCCAAGACTCAAGGCAATTTGTCGAGGAAACTCAGCACCGCCTTGTTGAACAGTTCCGGCCTCTGCAGCGGGGCAAAATGGCTGACGCCGGGCAGGCCGATCAATTTGGCACCGGGAATGCTGCGGGCGAGATAGGCAGCATGTTCGGGTTTGATGAACTCGTCATGCTCGCTCTGCACGATGGAAACAGGCACGCGGATTCTGCCGAGATCGGCGGTGGTATAATTGGGTTCGGTCTGCATCATCAGGCTGACCGCGCCGACAAAAGCGTCGAAGTCATCCGGTGTTGCCGAGAGCGCTGCGTAGTCCTTCTTGTGGCGGGCAAAACACCGGTCGATCACCGGTGTCGGCACGAATTCCCGGGTGCCGCTCGGGTCCATGTTGCAGCCGAAGAAGAAAACACCCGTGACGCGATCTGGTTTCTGGCTGGCAAGCACCAGCGCAATGCAGGCGCCGTCGCTCCAGCCGACAAGGGCCGCTTTTGCAAGCTGCAATCTATCCATGACAGCCAGAACATCCGACGCCATCAGGTGATAGGTATAGGGCCGCTCGTCCCGCGTGCTGCGGCCATGGCCGCGGCTGTCGATGACGATGACCCGGCGGCCGGAATGGACCAGGGCCGGAACCTGATACCCCCAGTTGCCGCTGTGACCGAGGCCGCCATGCAGGAGGATCACCGGAGCGCCAGAGCCGTAGGACGCATACCAGATCCGGGCGCCATCATGTTCGACATTGCCTTCGGCTGTCGCCGCAGGCAAAGGCGCCGCGCCATCCGCCTCGAACATCGTCAGATCGTCGTCCTTGAATGTCATGGTGCCCCCAGTCGGAACAAGTCTTCAATGGGCAAGGCTCGACACGCCAAGCAGCTGATGAACCGTTTCATCGTCCTTGGACAATTGCTCCGACGAGCCATCCCAGACGATGCGCCCGCGTTCGAGAATAATGACACGCTCGGCAAATTCCAAGGCGCTCTGGATACGTTGCTCCACCAGGAGGATCGTCATTTCACCGCTGGAAGCGAGGCGTGAAAATGCCGCCATCAGTTCCTCGCAGATAACCGGCGCCAGTCCCTCCAGCGGTTCGTCCAGAAGCAGCAGGGAAGGGCGGCCAAGGATGGTGCGGGCCGTGGACAGCATCTGCTGTTCGCCGCCCGACAGTTTTGAGCCGGAATTGGCCCGGCGTTCGTACAGGCGCGGAAACATGTCATAGGCTTCCTGCAATGCGCTGCGCGGCCTGCCCTTCAGCCCGACGAACAGATTCTCCTCCACCGTCAGCGATGGAAAAATCGCCCGTGACTGCGGAACGAAACCGAGCCCGCTCCAGGCGCGCGCGGCGCTGTCCATCGCGGTCAGGTCGCTGTTGCCGAGTTTGATGGTCCCGTCATAGCGCTTCGTCTGTCCGGCAAGCGTTGCGAACAGTGTCGTCTTGCCGACACCGTTGCGGCCGAGCACGGCCACGCGTGACCCGGCTGCCGCGGTGAAAGAAATATTCTCGATCACCCGCGTCGGGCCATAGCCCGCGCACAGGTTTTCCACTTCAAGCTGCGCTGCTGGCATGGGCATAGCTCCCCAGATAGGCTTCGCGCACCCGCGCATCTTCGGTCACGTCGCGCGGCGAGCCATCGAAGATGACCGCCCCTGCGGCGAGCACCACGACCCGCTTGGCAAAGCGGAAAACGAGATCCATGTCATGCTCGATCATCAGCACCGCGAGATCGTCGGGCAGTTGCGCAAGCGCATTTTCGATCAGGAACGTATCGCTGTGCGGCACGCCCGCCGCCGGTTCATCCAGCAGCAGCACCTTCGGGCGCAGCGCCATTGCCAGGGCAATTTCCAGGAGGCGCTGCTGGCCATAGGCAATCGCGCCCACCGGCACGGATGCAAGCGCACCGAGATTGAGCGTTTCAAGGATGCCGCGCATTTCGCGCATGACCTGCGGCATGGCATGAAAATTCCCGGCCATGCGCCCGGATTTGCCCTCGCGCTGCAGGATGGCCAGCGCCACATGCTCCTCGGGTGTCATCTCCGGGAACAACCGGGTGACCTGAAAGGAACGCACGAGCCCGGCACGCACACGCCGCATCGGACTGAAGCGGGATATGTCCTCGCCATCCATCAGCACCCGTCCGGAACTCGCCTGCAGGTGCCCGGTCACCAGATTGACGAAGGTGGTTTTCCCCGCGCCGTTCGGGCCGATCAGCGCCAGCCGGTCTCCCCGCGCCATGGACAGCGAAACATCCCGGGTGACATCCAGCCCGCCAAAGGATTTTTTCAGCCGTTCGACTGCAAAGACCGCACTCATGGATTGCTCCTTGCAAAACGTCTGGCGAGCTCTGCCGCCGTGCCATAGAGCCCCTTCGGTGCGAAGAGCACCACGGCAATCAGCAAGGCGCCGACAATGGTCAGCCAGTGGAACGGGTTGGCGGCGGAGACCACATGTTCGAACCACATGAACACGACCGTGCCGGCAAGCGCGCCAAACAGCGAGCCCGCACCGCCCAGCACCAGCATGACCAGCGCCTCGGCTGAGTTGGTGAAGCTCAGGCTGTCGAGCCCGACGACCTGCGTTGACACCGCATTGAGCGCACCGCCAATGCCGGCGACGGCGCCCGATATCACATACATCCTGATCAGGCTCGCCTTGACCGAAGCACCCATCGCGCTGACGCGGACAGGGTCCTGGCGGATGCCGCGGCACAGCATGCCGAAGGGCGAGCGCACGAGGATACGCAGGAGAACAAAGACAGCGATGAGCAGGACGATACCGAAGACGTAGGCCGTCCGCCCCCAGAGATCGAAGGCAAAGAGCCCAAACAGCGGATCGGGTGCAATGCCCGAGAGGCCGTCGCTGCCGCCGGTATAGGTGGACGCCTTGTTGGCCGCTTCATGGAAGAGGTGAATGACCGCAATGGACAGGACCAGTTGGGCAAGGCCATGGCCGCGCAGGATGACGACGCCGGAGACAAGACCGGCAACGGCTCCGGCGATGGCGCCGATAGCGATCATGCTGATCGGTTCGGTGATGCCGAAGGTGACGGCAGCTATGCCTGCCGCATAGGCCCCTGCACCGAACAATGCGGCATGGCCGAGGGTTGCAACACCGCAATAACCGGTGACGAGGTCAAGCGACAGCACCAGCAGCATGATGGCGATGATGCGGGTCAAAAGTGCCAGATTGTCTGGAAACAGGACGTAGCCGCCGATAGCAGCCAGGACGATGACGGCAACGCCAATAAGATCCCGTTGCCATGGCCTGCCCGTGCGGACAGCCGGAGCGGCGGACGGGGAGATGTCGGTGGCACTCATGTCATTTCGCCCTTCCAAGAAGGCCACGCGGAAACACCCAGACGATGGCAATCACCGCGAGATAGAAGAAGAATTCGCCATATTCTGGCACGAGATAGCGTCCTGTCGTGTCGATGGCGCCAAGCAGAAGGCAGGCAATGAGGGCGCCCGGAATGGAACCGGCACCGCCGACCGAAACGACAACGAGGAAGGTCACCATATAGCGCAGCGCATAATAGGGCTCGACGGGCAAAAGCTCCGCACCGATTACGCCGCCGAAGGCGGCAAGCCCCACGGCGAGGGCAAAGCTTGCGGCATAAACGATCCGCGTGCGCACGCCGAGCGAAGCGGCCATGGCGGTGTTGTCGACCGAAGCGCGCAGCTTGACCCCGAACGACGTGCGCTCGATGAGAAACCACAGGCCGAGCGCCACGGCGACGCCGCACGCAATGGCAAACAGCTTGTGGGCGGCAATGGTGCGGAAACCGAGATTAACCGGACCCTGCAGATCAGCGGGCAGGGGAATGGTTTTCAATGTCGGGCCGAAGACATAATTGGCGAGGCCGATGACGCAGAAGGTAATGCCGATGGTCATCAGCACCTGCGTCAGTTCGGGTGCACCGTAGATGCGGCGATAGAGGAAGCGCTCCAGCGGAATGGCGATGACGATCGTGCCGACGACGGCGAGAATAATGGCAAAACCGTAGCCGAGGCCCAGATCGCGCGCCGCATAGGACGCGATATAGCCGCCGATCATGGCAAAGGCGCCATGGGCAAGGTTGACGACGCGCATCAGTCCCATGGTCACGGACAGACCGATGGAGATGATGAAAAGCACCATCCCGTAGGCGAGCGCATCGACGCCTATGCTGAAGAAAACCTGCATCAGATCATCCCGGTCACGGAAAGAAGGCTATCACCCCCCTCCGGGCTTCCGCCCATCTTCCCCACAAGGGGGGAGATCACATCGACATCTGCACTTGTACTGACTTTGCGATGTCTCAGAACTGACTGAAACAGTGATGCAGGCTGATCTCCCCCCTTGTGCGGGAGATGTCCGGCAGGACAGAGGGGGGTGCCTGAATCAGATAGATTTCGCATCGGCTATCGCCTATTTGGCCGCAGCCAGACCGGGGTCGGGCTGTTTCTCGAACGTTTTGATTTCCTTGTTGTAATAGGCGCCGTCGCTGCCCTTGGCGACTTCGCGCAGATAGATGTTCTGCGTGATATGCCGGGTTTCCGGATCGATGGACACCGGCCCGCGCGGGCTTTCCCAGGCAAGGCCCTTCACTGCATCGACCGCCTTCTTCGCATCCTGCTTGCCGCCGGTGGCTTCGATCATCTTGTAGATGACATGCATGCCGTCATAGGCGCCGACTGAAGGGAATGAAAGTTCTGCCGGATTGCCGATGGCCTTGCGCGCGGCCTCGACAAAGGCCCTGTTCTCGGGCGAGTCATGCGCAATGGCATAATGGAACGTGGTGAGGATACCAAGTGCCGCATCGCCAAGCGCCGGCAGATCGGATTCCTGCGTCAGATCGCCGGGCGCCAGAAACTGCACACCGGCTTCCTTCAGGCCATTTTCATTATAGGCTTTGACAAAGCCCAGCGTCGTCGGACCAGATGGCAGGAAAGCAAAGACGGCCTGCGCCCCGGAATTGCGCACCCGCTGCATGACCGGGCTGAAATCATTGGTCGACAGCGGCATGCGGATGGATTCGACGACCTTGCCGCCCTCCTTCTCGAAGGTGGTCTTGAAGGCGTTTTCCGCATCCACGCCCGGTCCGTAATCGCTGACCACGGTGATGGCTTTCTCGATACCGCGCTCGCGGGCAATTTTGGCCATCGGTGCGGACGTCTGCCAGGTGGTGAATGATGTGCGCACCACGTAGGGGCTCTTGGTGACAATGGCCGATGTCGCCGCATTCATAACCACCAGCGGCACGTTGGCCTGCTGCAGCAGCGGCGTGACAGCCATGGCATCGGGGGTGAAATAGAAGCCCGCGAGATACTGCACGCCTTCCTTCACCACCAGTTCCTGCGCCAGCGCCTTTGATTGTGCGGGATCGGCCTGCGGCACGTCGCGGTACAGCACTTCGATCGTGTCATTGCCGATCTTGTTGCCATGGGTGGCGATATAGGCATCAATGCCGGCCTTGAAGTTCTTGCCCTGAATGGCGAACGGACCCGAGAACGGACCGACCACGCCAATCTTGATCACATCGGCATAGGCCACGCCGCCAAGCAGGACGGCTGCCGCTGCAGCCAGAATAAGCTTTTTCATCATTCCTCCCTTTGATCCCCTGCCGGCCAGATCATTCTCCTCATCTGGTCCGTTTGGAATGTTTCGTTCAATGTCTCATACCGGTTGGTAATGTAAAATGAAAACTATGCGCTATTGCATAATCCCTGAGTTATGATTGTTCCGGCGACTTGCCGTTTCCGAGCCCCGTTATGGAAGACAACAGACCGCTCGTCGCCTGCAGCGATGTCGCTGATGCCATGACCATGGACGGCAGGATCATCCACTCCAGTGTCCACGCCGTGCCTGACCGCTCCTGCTCGTGCACCAGCGCCTGGTGCATGCCGGAAAGCTGCGTGGCGTTGTAGCGGGCGAGTGTGACAAGCAGTTCAGCCTGAACCGGATTCTGCTTGTGCGGCATCGCCGATGAACTTCCCCCGCCGCGAAGGCTGATCTCGCCGCCGGATTGTGCAAGCAAGGCAATATCCTGCCCGATTTTTCCCAGGCTGCCCGTCACGAGCGAAAGGAACCCGGCGAAATCTGCGATACGGTCGCGCTGGCTGTGCCACTGCGGCGCGTCATGCAGGCCAAGCGCCGCGGCAAGGCGCTGCCGAACGGCATCCGCCTTATCGCCAAGCTTTTCCAGCGTGCCCGCTGCTCCGCCCAGTTGAATGACCGGAAAAGACCGGGCGAGAAAGGTGAGCCGTTCGCTGTCGCGAAACAAGGGTGCCCGCCACGCGTCGATGCGGTCATGCACGGTAATGGGCATAGCCGCCTGCATGCGCGTATGCCCCATCAGGCTGTTTGCGCCAAAGGCAGCCTCGAGCCGATCCAACCCCGCAATCACATCGTCCAGCCCGTCGGCAAGACACGCAATGGCAGGCTTCAACCGGATCATCAGGCTGGTATCGATGACATCCTGACTGGTTGCGCCGAAATGCAGGGCGTTCCGATGTTCCTCGGGAATTGTCACACGCAATTGCCACACCAGCTCCGGCACGACGACACCATCGCGGGCGGTCGCGGCCTTCAAGGCCGTCATGTCAGGCACGAAAGACCGGCAGGCTGTTGCAATTGCCCGCGCGGCATCGGCGGAGATGACCGCTTCATCCGCCTCTGCCTGCGCCAGTGCCGCCTCGAAATCGAGCATGGCGGCAATATCGGCGCTGGCGGAAAACCAGTCCGCCGCCGCTTGCGCGCCGAGAAGGCCGGAAAGAAACGGATGATCGAAGGGCGAGATACTCATCGGTCAGATATCGAAGAAGACAGTTTCCTTCTCCCCCTGCAGATGGATATCGAAATGAAAGGTCGAACCATCCTTACGGGCGAGAAGTGTCGGCACGCGGTTGCGGTGCTCGATGCGCTGCAGCACCGGGTCTTCGGTGTTCGCGGCCTCTTCATCAGCGAAATACAGGCGGGTCTGCAGACCGATATTGATGCCACGCGCCACGATCCACAGCGTCACGTGCGGTGCCATCAGCCTGCCGTCCTTATAGGGCACACGGCCGGGCCTGATCGTCTCGAAAACATATTCGCCGGTTTCCATATCCGTCGGGCAGCGACCCCATCCGGTGAAGTTGGGATCGGCAGTACCGCGCATTTCCGAGGGGCTGTTGTACAGTCCTCCAGCATCCGCCTGCCAGATTTCCACCAGCGCATCGCGCAGCGGCGTGCCGGTCCCGTCAAAAATCCGGCCGCGCAGCGTGATGCGCTCGCCCAGCGTCCGGTCATTGACCATGGCAACGCCAAGATCGGTGTCGTAAACGCCCGTGATCCCCGAGAAATTCGGCGTGCAGCCGATATGCACATAGGGTCCGGCGGTCTGCGACGGCGTTTCCTTGAGAAAACCCAGAGACTGAACCATCAATTGCCCTCCATCCGGTTCTCGAACAGCGTGGAACGGCGCCCGCGCAGCACGATATCAAACTTGTAGGCGCGCGCATCCATGGGGATAGTGTTCTGGCGGTCGAGCGCGGCGATTAACTGCTCGATGGCCGCCTTGTCGGGGATCGATTTGACGATGGGGCATTGCCAGATCATCGGATCGCCCTCGAAATACATCTGCGTGATCAGCCGCTGGGCGAATCCGTGCCCGAAAACGGAAAAATGGATATGGGCCGGACGCCAGTCATTGACGCCGTTCGGCCAGGGATAGGCGCCGGGCTTGACCGTGCGGAAACGATAATAGCCATCCTCGTCCGTGATGGTGCGGCCGCAGCCGCCAAAGTTCGGATCGAGGGCCGCGAGATAGCCTTCGCGCTTGTGGCGGTAGCGTCCGCCGGCATTGGCCTGCCAGAATTCGAGCAGCGCACCCGCCACGCCGAGACCGCGCTCATCCACCACGCGGCCATGCACGATGATGCGCTGGCCGATGGCGCTTTCACCCGGCCTGGCAAAATTGTGGATCAGGTCCGCATCGAGTTCGCCGAGCAGCGCATGGCCGAACACCGGACCGGTGATTTCTGACAGTGTATTGTCGAGCGACAACAGCGCCCGCTGCGGCGAGCGGACGACGCTTGTCTTGTAGTCCGGCGTATAGGCAGGCGGATGCCATTGCCTGTCGCGCTGGAAGAATGCGCCGGTTTCCGGTTTTCTATTGGACACAGTTGCCTCCCGTCACGCGGCCTGTCCGGCCTCGAGTTCCTTATAGACCTGCTTTGCCAGCTTGATGGCATGGTTTGCCGCCGGAACACCCGCGTAAATTGCAACGTGCAGCAGGGCTTCGCAAATATCGTCCTGTGTCGCGCCCGTATTGGCCGTTGCGCGGATATGCATGGTCAATTCGTCATCCTGACCAAGCGCGGCCAGGAGCGCGATGGTGACAATCGAGCGTTCGCGCTTCGTCCAGCCGGGCCGCGACCAGACATGCCCCCACGCCGCCTCGGTGATCAGTTCCTGGAAGGGCTGATCGAAATCGGTCTTGGTGGTTTCCACCCGGTTGACATGCTCTTCGCCCAGCACGACGCGGCGCGTGGCCATGCCCTGCAGATAACGCCGCGATGGGGCAGCCGTATCCGTCATGGTTTCCCTCCAAGCTTGAATTCGTCGACAAAGGCCCTGATCACGGCGACCAGCGTTTCCGGCTGTTCGACACAGGGAATATGGCCCGCATCCCGGATCACCTCATAGCGCGCACGCGGGATGAGCTTTGCCAGTTCGAGCACCAGATCCGGCGGCGTCGAGCCGTCCTGATCCCCAACAATGCAGATGGCCGGCACCGCAATGCGCTTTGCCGCTTCGGTGAAATCCGCATCGCGCAGCGCAGCGCAGGTACCGCTGTAGCCATCGGGAGGCTGGCGGATAAGCATGTTGCGGTAGCCGGTCAGATCATTGGCCCGCTCCCGGTGGAAGGCCGGGGTGAACCAGCGCTGCAGGATCGTGTCGGCAATGGATGCGATGCCATTCCGGGTCACGGCATCGATGCGCGCATTCCAGAAATCGGCCGTGCCGATCCTGTGCGCGGTATCGCACAGGACCAGAGCCTGCACGAGTTCCGGTCGTTTCGCATAAAGTCCCTGCGCCACGAGCCCGCCGACGGACAGACCGCAGATGACGGCATCCTTGACCGAGAGGTAGTCGAGCAAACCCGCGAGATCACCGACATGATCGTCGATACTGTAAGGAGGCGCTCCCAGATCCGACAAGCCATGTCCACGCATGTCATAGGTGACGATGGCAAACTCTCCGACCAGACGCACGATCACGTCACGCCAGATGCGAAAATCCGTACCGAGGGAGTTGGCGAAAACCAGCACGGGCTTGCCTGCGGGCGCGCTGATCAATTGGTAATGCAGCGTGACGCCATTGATGTGAGCAAATTGCACCGAAGTCCTCCCGGTCAGTTATGTCGATAATGGATTATGCATTTGGTTCAGTAAAATGATATCTTGCCGCATTCGCTTAACCCCGGGGTTATGAAATATATGATCGACGGCCGTATCAAGTTCCGCCACCTGCAGACTTTTCTCGAAGTTGCCCGCCAGAAAAGCGTGATGAAGGCGGCGGCGATTCTTCATATCAGCCAACCGGCTGTAACCAAAACCATTCGAGAAATGGAAGAGGTGCTCGGGGTTGCCATGTTCGAGCGCGACGGGCGCGGCATCCGCATCACCCGGTTCGGGGAGGTTTTCCTGCGCTATGCGGGGGCCGCGATCACCGCGCTGCGGCAGGGCATCGATTCCGTCAGCAACGAGCAGTCGGGCGAGGGGATTCCCGTCCGGGTGGGTGCCTTGCCGACGGTTTCCACCCGCATCATGCCGCAGGCCATCAGCCTGTTCCTGCAGGAGAAGACACAGAGCCGGCTGAAAATCGTCACCGGCGAAAATGCCGTGCTGCTCGAACAATTGCGGCTCGGCGATCTCGATCTCGTGGTCGGACGGCTGGCGGCGCCGGAAAAAATGACCGGCTTTTCCTTCGAACATCTCTATTCCGAACAGGTGGTGTTTGCCGTCAGTGCCCGCCATCCCCTGCTCAATGCCAGCGAGGACATTTTCAATCGCCTTGCCGAATTCCCGGTGCTGATGCCGACGCGGGCCTCCATCATCCGGCCCTTCGTCGACCGGTTTCTCATCGCCAATGGCGTGGCCAAGCTGCCGCATCAGATCGAGACGGTCTCCGATGCTTTTGGCCGGGCTTTCGTCCGCTCGCATCAGGCGGTGTGGATCATTTCCGCAGGGGTGGTTGCCAGCGATATCGCCGACGGAACGCTTGCGTTGCTGCCCATCGACACGACCGAGACCAAGGGACCGGTTGGCCTGACAACCCGCGCGGACGTTACCCCATCATTGCCGCTGATGATCCTGATGCAGACCATCCGCGAGGCGGCGGGGGAGATGAAACCGGATCAGAAAAACTCGTCGAGCAGCCGGTAATAAGCCAGCTTTGCCGGATCGGCCTGCGTCAGGCCGTAGCAATCCAGAAAAAGCTCCACCCATTCTTCGCCGAAATTATCCGCAATGCTGCGGCATGCCAGCGCAATATCCTGGTAGCGATCGGCAAGACCAAGCCGGTCGCAGTCGATATAGCCGGTGAAGATGCCATTCCCGGCCATGAAATTCGGCAGGCAGGCATCGCCGTGGGTAACAACCACATCTCCAACTATCGGCTTTTCGGCCACCAGCCGGCTGAAAAGGTCAGATGTCGTCTTTCCCAGCATATCGTCGTCGAAATCCGTCTCGTCCACCAGCCCGGCGTGCATGCGGGCCCGCGCGGCTTCAATGCGCCCGTCAAGCCGGTGATCGAATGGACAGGTCGCGGGATCAAGCGCATGCAGCTGGCGCAGCGCCCCGGCAAAAATCCGGATACGCGTTTCGATGGACAATGAATCGGCCGAGGCAAGATCTTCACCGGCAACCCCGCTCATCAACAGCCAGAAGCGGCCGGCATGGGCGCCCTCGAAGAGAACATCGGGGCAGGGCATATCGCGGCAGGACAGCCAGCGAAGTCGCGCCGCCTCATCGGGCAACTCACCGTAAGGGCTAACGGCTTCGACCTTGATGAAGAGCCGGGGCAAGCCTTCGCCTTGCAGCATGAAAACCTGCGCATCGGAACAGCCGAGCGCATCGCGGTTCCAGCTGTAGCCCGCGACGAGAGCTTGCAGTTGTGGCGGCACAAGCATCGCGTCCGGCGGATTTGGTGTCGCGGTCATGGGAATGTCCGGTTTCAGGCGTGTTCTTCAGGCACGCATATGCGTGCGGTGGAACCGAAGCAATAACCTAAAACGGCAGTCCCACATAGTTCTCGGCAAGCGCCGTTGATGCCGCCCGGGAGTGGGTGAGATAATCGAGTTCGGCTTCCTGTATTTTCTGGCCGAATGCGCCGGTATCGGGAAAGCGGTGCATCAGCATCGTCATCGACCAGGAAAACCGCACGGCCTTCCACACGCGCAAAAGTGCACGGCGCGAATAGTCGTCAAGGGCCGCCGTGCTCTTATCGGCATAATAGTCGCGCAGGCCTTCGAAGAGATAATGCACGTCACTGGCCGCCAGATTGAGACCCTTTGCCCCCGTCGGCGGCACGATGTGGGCGGCATCGCCAGCCAGGAACAAACGGCCGAAGCGCATGGGTTCGGCCACGAACGAGCGAAGCGGCGCGATGGACTTTTCAAATGACGGGCCTGTCGTGACGGCGGCCGCATCCTCTTCCGGCAGCCGCCGTCGCAACTCGTCCCAGAACCGGTCGTCGGACCAGTCCTCCACCCTGTCGTCCAGCGGGCACTGCACGTAATAGCGGCTGCGCGTCAGGGAGCGCATCGAGCAGAGCGCAAAGCCGCGTGGATGGTTGGCATAGATCAGCTCGTGTGCCGCCGGGGGCACCTCTGCCAGAACACCGAGCCAGCCAAAGGGGTAGGTGCGTTCGAACGTCCGGATCGCCTCCGCCGGCACGGACCGGCGGCTGACCCCATGGAATCCGTCGCACCCGGCAATGAAGTCGCAATCGATGCGATTGGGTCTGCCGTCCCTTTCGAAGGTGACGAACGGCTTTTCCCCGTCGAAATCATGAATGGCAACGTTCTGCGCTCCGTAAAATGCCGGGGCGCCGCTTGCCTCGCGCTGCTGCATCAGATCACGGGTCATCTCGGTCTGGCCGTACACCGTCACCCGCTTGCCGCCTGTCAGGCCGAACAGATCGATGCGATGATTGCGCCCGTCGAACGCCAACGAAAAGCCGTCATGCGGCAGGCCTTCCGCATGCAGACGGGCGCTGGCGCCCGCCTCGTCCAGCAGCCGCACCGTGCCCTCTTCCAGCACTCCGGCGCGCACGCGCCCCAGAATATGGTCCTTGCCCGACCGGTCGAGGATGATGTTGTCGATACCGGCCCGGGTCAGAAGCTGGCCGAGCAGAAGCCCGGCAGGTCCAGACCCGATGATAGCCACGTGCGTGCGCATGATGCCTCCCAGCATGAAATAATTGCGCAAGGCTAGCGGCAGGACGCAACTGAACAATGGACTTCTCAGGCAAAAAACAGGACAATCTGAACATTGGGGACGGGAGGAACCGATGAGCGGCGCAGTACCAACCTATGATCTCTATGGCGAAAACCATCCGAAACGGCCGGATTTCTGGCTGCATTGGGAGACAATCGCCTCCAGAAGCCAATTGCACAATTGGGAGATCAAAACCCATCGCCATGCGGCATTCTTTCAGATTTTGTACTTTCGCGGCGGAACCGGCGATGCGGTTTTCGGCGCGCACAGCCATCCCATACAGCCGCCGGTCATGATCACCGTGCCGCCGCAATGCGAGCATGGTTTCCGGTTTTCCCGGGATATGGATGGCATGGTCATCACCATGCTGGCCGCGCGCTTCGGGTCTTCCGGCCGCACCATCTGCGACGCCGGCATGCCGCCGCGATTGATTTCGCTCGTACCCGATCACGCCGATGCAGCGTTTCTGACGCACAGTCTCGAACGCCTGTGCGCTGAGCTGGTATCGGGCGGCGCCTTTCACGACGATCTAGTGGAATCCTATCTCAAGTCCATCGTTCTTCTGGCCGCGCGCATGACCGCCCCGGAACTGCCGCCCGGCGGTGAAAGCTCCAGTACGGAGGAGCGCCTGAAACTGCTGAACATCATGGTCAACCGGCATTTTCGCGAACATCGCCCGGCGGAATTCTATGCCGGACACCTCGGCTTGTCGGCAACCCATCTCAACCGCATCGTCAAGGCGGCGACGGGGCAAAGCACCAATGGCTTGCTGGCACGCCGCCTTGCCGATCAGGCGAAGCGCGATCTGGTGTTCACCTCTGCCAGTATCAAGCAGATCGCCTATGATCTCGGCTTTGCCGATCCGGCTTATTTCACCCGGTTTTTCACCAGGGAGACCGGCGCGACACCCCGGCAGTACCGCACCGAGCAAAGCGCTAGAATGGCTGTCTGAACCGACGGCCTGTCATACCAGCACCGCGGCGATGGTATCGCGGGTCGATTGCATGGCGGGCAGATAGCGCTCGATCATTTCCGCGATCGTCACGCGCGGTGCCTGCGCGCCGACATTGATGGCGGCAATGGTCATGCCGCGCGTGTTGCGCACGGGAACCGCGATGGAGCACAGCCCGATCTCCAGTTCCTGGTCGATCACCGCATAGCCCTGCGCCCTGACGGTGCGCACTTCATCCATCAGGTCCGGCAGCGTGGTCTTCGTGCGCGGCGTGTTCGCCGGGCGGTTGCTGCCTGCAAGGATGCGCAGTGC
The DNA here is from genome assembly GCF_049896885.1 of Phyllobacterium sp. SL163. NCBI lineage: Bacteria > Pseudomonadati > Pseudomonadota > Alphaproteobacteria > Hyphomicrobiales > Phyllobacteriaceae > Phyllobacterium > Phyllobacterium sp. SL163. Next base: position 43,532 of record NZ_JAFCVE010000006.1, read on the forward strand.
GTCGTCATCGCTCATCGCCGCGAGCAGGACCCGGCCCATGGAGGAACAATAGGCGGGAAGGCGGCTGCCGGGATTGAGATTGATCGACATGACACGCTTGTGCGAGGCACGCGCGATGTAGACAATCTCATTGCCGTCGAGCACCGAAGCCGAGGCGCTTTCACCGGTTTTTTCCGACAGCTGGTCGAGAAACGGCTGCATCAGCCGGGGCAGGGGCGTCGATGACAGGTAGGAATGGCCAAGACGCAGGATGCGCGGCGTCAGCGTGAAGAATTTTCCGTCATATTCCGCATAGCCGAGCTGTGTGAGCGTCAGCAGGCAGCGGCGGGCCGTGGCGCGCTCCAGCCCGGTCATCCGCGCAATATCCGTGATCGACAGACGCGTATTGACCGCATCGAAGGCCTCGATGACGGCAAGCCCCTTGGCAAAACCGCTGATGAAGTCCGTTTCACGCATCCGCACCTGCCTTATCCGCTGCATTTCCGCACAATTTGTGCGATATGCGAACAAATGTCAAATAACGCACAAAACCATTGACGGGCGGAACGCGGCGGGACTACGCCATGGGAACAAATGGAGGTTTGCACCGGATGCCGGCCATCGCTGCGCTTCGGGAACAGCGACAGGGAGAGAGACGTGGCAAAAATCTGCACGCTTGCTGAAGCGATCGGGGACAATGTCAGGGATGGCGATACGCTCGCCATGGAAGGGTTCACCCACCTCATTCCCTATGCCGCCGGGCACGAGATCATCCGGCAGGGCCGCAAGGAGCTCTTCCTCGTGCGCATGACGCCTGACCTCATCTACGACCAGCTGATCGGCGTCGGCGCAGCGCGCGGCATGAAGTTCTCCTGGGGCGGCAATCCCGGCGTGGGCTCGCTGCACCGCTTCCGCGATGCGGTGGAAAACCAGTGGCCGCGGCCGCTTGAGATCGAGGAACATTCGCACGCGGCCATGGCCAATGCCTATGAGGCGGGTGCGGCCAATCTGCCGTTCGCCGTGCTGCGCGGCTATATCGGCGCTGACCTTGCCAAGGTCAATCCGAACATCCGGTCGGTCACCTGTCCCTTCACCGGTGAGGTGCTCGCCGCCGTTCCCTCCATCCGTCCTGACGTGTCGATCATCCACGCCCAGCGTGCCGACCGGCAGGGCAATGTGCTGATCGAGGGCATCTCCGGCGTGCAGAAGGAAGCGGTGCTGGCCGCCAGCCGTTCCATCGTGACGGTGGAGGAAATCGTCGACGAGTTGAACCCGCCATCGCCCAATGCTGTGGTCCTGCCCCGATGGGCCATCAGCGCTGTCGTGCATGTGCCGGGCGGCGCCTTCCCCTCCTATGCGCATGGCTACTACCAGCGCTCCAATGCCTTCTACATCGCCTGGGACAAGATCGCCCGCGACCGCGACAGCTTTACAGCGTGGATCAGCGAGAACGTCCTTGCCGGCAAGCCGGAAGATTTTGCCCGTCACGCCGTCCGGCGTGCGGCGAATGCAGCGTGAGGAGCAAGACCATGACCCAGGATTTCACCCCCACGGAAATGATGACCATCGCGGCTGCCCGCGCGCTGAGCAATGACGATGTCTGCTTTGTCGGGATCGGCGCACCCTCCGCCGCCTGCAACGTGGCGCGGCTGACCCATGCGCCTGACATCACGCTGATCTACGAAAGCGGCACCATCGGCACCAAGCCGGATGTGCTCCCACTTTCCATCGGCGACGGCGAACTCTGCGACACCGCCTTGTTCACCGTGTCGGTGCCAGAAATGTTCCGCTATTGGCTGCAGGGCGGGCGCATCACCACCGGATTTCTCGGCGGCGCGCAGATCGACCGTTTTGCCAATCTCAACACGACGGTGGTCGGCCCCTATGATGCACCGAAAGTGCGCCTGCCCGGTGGCGGCGGCGCACCGGAAATAGCCAGCAATTGCGGCCAGATTTTCATCACCATGGCACTGACCAATCGCGGCTTTGTCGATCATCTCGATTTCATCACCTCGATCGGGCATGGCGAGGGCGGCGATCATCGCGCACGCCTCGGCATGAAGACCAAAGGGCCAACCCGCGTCATAACGGACCTGTGCATTTTCGAGCCTGATCCGGTCACCAAAGAGCTGACCGTCGTTTCGATCCACAGGGGTGTGACACGCGTGCAGATCGAAGAGAATTGCGGCTGGCCCGTCCGGTTTGCTAAGGAGATCGTGGAAACGCCAGTCCCCACTGCAACCGAACTTTCCGTGCTGCGCGATATCAATGCCCGCACGAAACGCGCTCACGAGGCCGCCTGATGTCTGAAGCCTATATCTGCGACTATATCCGCACGCCCATCGGCCGCTTCGGCGGCGCCTTAGCCTCCGTCCGCACCGACGATCTGGGCGCCATTCCGCTGAAAGCGCTGATAGAGCGCAATCCCTCCGTCGACTGGGAAGCCATCGGTGAAGTCATCTATGGTTGCGCCAATCAGGCGGGCGAGGACAACCGCAATGTGGCTCGCATGTCCCTGCTTCTGGCAGGCCTGCCGGTGACGGTGCCGGGCACGACGATGAACCGCCTGTGCGGTTCGGGGATGGATGCGGTGATCACGGCGGCCCGCGCCATCAAGGCCGGGGAAATCGAGATTGCCATTGCCGGCGGCGTCGAATCCATGTCGCGCGCGCCCTTCGTTCTGCCGAAAGCCGAAGGCGCGTTTTCGCGCCACGCCGAGATTCACGACACCACCATCGGCTGGCGCTTCGTCAACCCGCTGATGCAGCAGCAATATGGCATCGATTCCATGCCGGAGACCGGCGAAAACGTCGCCGAGGAGTTTCATGTCGCGCGCGCCGATCAGGATGCTTTCGCCGTGCGCTCCCAGCAAAGGGCAGGGGCGGCCATGGACAATGGCCGGCTTGCCCGGGAAATCACGCCCGTCATCATTCCCCAGCGCAAGGGCGAGCCGCTGATCGTCGGCCGCGACGAGCATCCGCGCCCGCAGACAACGCTCGAGCAGCTGGCCAAACTGCCGACGCCCTTCAGGAAGGGCGGATCGGTGACAGCGGGCAATGCTTCGGGTGTCAATGACGGTGCAGCGGCGCTGATCATCGCATCTGAAGTGGCAGCGCAGAAATATGGCCTGACCCCCATCGCCCGCATCATCGGCGGTGCGACCGCCGGTGTTCCACCGCGCATCATGGGGATCGGCCCTGTCGCCGCCACGGAGAAGCTCTGCGCGCGGCTTGGCCTGACACCGCAGGATTTTGGCGTGATCGAACTCAACGAAGCTTTTGCCTCGCAGGGCCTTGCCACCCTGCGCGCACTCGGGCTTGCGGACGATGCCGACCACGTCAATGCCAATGGCGGGGCGATTGCCCTCGGCCATCCCCTGGGGATGTCCGGCGCACGCATCACCGGAACCGCGGCACTGGAACTCGGCGTCAGGCAAGCCCGCTACGCACTGGCCACCATGTGCATCGGTGTCGGCCAGGGCATCGCGGTTGCCCTGGAACGGGTCTGATCAGGCGAAGTGCCGGGCCCGTGGATCGGGGATCGGCACCGCCGCCATCAGCGCCCTTGTATAGTCATCCTGCGGATTCTCGAAAACCGCGCGGCGCGTTCCCATTTCGACGATGCGCCCGCCGCGCATGACCGCCACATTGTGCGACATGCGCTCCACCACCGCCATGTCATGCGATATGAAGAGATAGGCGAGCCCCATCGTTTCCTGCAATTCCAGCATGAGATCGAGCACCCGGGCCCGCACGGAAACGTCGAGCGCCGCCACGCTTTCATCCGCCACGATCAGTTTCGGCTGCAGGGCAAGGGCGCGCGCAATGCAGATGCGCTGGCGCTGGCCGCCGGAAAACTCGTGCGGATAGCGCGTCGCCGCATCCGGCTGCAGGCCGACCCGCCGCAACAGGTCCGCCACCCGGTCGGCGCGTTCGCTCCGCCCGCCCAGACCGTGAATAATCAAGGGTTCGGCAATGGCAGCCCCCACCGCCATGCGCGGATCGAGCGAGGCATAAGGATCCTGGAAAATCATCTGCGCCGAGCGGCGAACCGGCTGCATCTGCCGGGCATGCAAGCCGGCAATGTTCCTGCCGTCGATGACGACATCGCCGGTAAACGGGATCAGCCCGAGAACTGCCTTGCCGGTGGTCGATTTGCCCGAGCCGCTTTCGCCGACAAGCCCCAATGTTTCACCCGGACGCAACGCAAAAGAGACATCGTCGACGGCGGCAAGCGGCGGCTTGCCCTTGAACAGCCACCGCGCCGGGCTGCCATAGGTCACGTTCAGATTGCGGACATGCAGGATCGGCGAGGCTGATACCGGCACAACAGACGCGGCCTGCGCGCTTACACGCGGCGGCCCCTCGGTTCCCGCATGGGCCCCCAGGCGCGGCACGGCCGCCAATAATTCCTGAGTATAGGTTTGGCTGGGCTTTTCGAAAATCGCCAGTGCCTCGCCCTGTTCAACAATGCGGCCATTCTGCATGATCGCAACCCGGTCCGCCATTTCGGCGACAACGCCCATGTCATGGGTGATCAGGATGATCGAGGCGCCGAACTCCTGTTTCAATTCACGCATCAGTTTCAGGATCTGCGCCTGAACCGTCACATCAAGCGCCGTCGTCGGTTCATCGGCGATCAGCACTTTCGGCCGGCAGGAGAGGGCCATTGCGATCATCACCCGCTGGCGCATGCCGCCGGAAAGTTCATGCGGATATTGCGACAGGCGGCGGGCTGGATCGGTGATGTGCACGGCATCGAGCATCCGCCGCGCGATGGCATCCGCCATTCCCCCTTCGCTGCCCTGATGTTCGCGGATGGCTTCCGTCAGCTGTGCCCCGATCGACATGACGGGGTTCAGCGACGTCATCGGCTCCTGGAACACCATCGCCACATCGCCGCCGCGTACGCTCCGCATGGCGCGGTTCGACAGCGCGACCAGGTCCTTGTCGCCGAGCCGGATATTGCCCGACGCCACCTGCAGCGAGGCTTTCGGCAGCAGGCCCATGATCGAGAGCGATGTCACCGATTTGCCGGAACCGGATTCACCGGCAATGCACAGCGTTTCCCCGGCATTGAGATCGAAGCTGATATTGTCGAGCACCCGCCGCCGTCCTTGCGGCGTGCGGGCGTCGACGCACAGGTTGCGGACGGTCAGGATGGGCTTTTGGGCAGACACGATCACGCGAACACGATCCTCGGGAAATAGAACGACACCACCCAGTTTGGCGCATCGACGATTTCACTGATACGCAGATCACCGCAAACCGAGCAGAGCAGATAGGCATCGATGGAACTCATGCCATGTTCGACGCCCAGCAGATCGATCATGCGCATGAGGGCTTCACGGGCGCCGGTCATCAGATCGGGGCCGATTCCGGTTGTCACCTCGTAGCCTGCGCCGTCGAGATGCCGGGTGACCGGTTCGGTCGTGGTGAAGCGCGGGCTCTGCAGCCGGGCATCCCTGACCAGTTCGATGGTGGCTTCCACTTCCATCTGGCTTTCGATGGCTGTGCCGCAGACTTCGCCATCGCCCTGCGCCGCATGGGTATCGCCGATGGAAAACAGCGCGCCGTCCACTTCCACCGGGAGGTAAAGCGTCACGCCCGAAGTCAGGTCGCGAATATCGAGATTGCCGCCAACCCGGCGCGGCGGGACAACGGAATGCAATCCCGGTTCAGCCGGTGCGACGCCAATCGTCCCGGCAAAGGGCTTCAGCGGCACGCGGCCGCCGGGACCGTAAAGCGCCGGTGCCATACTGACGGGGTCATAGGTCCACATGTGCAGCGCAGGTTCCTGGAATTGGTCCGCCAGCAGGCCGAAACCGGGGATATTGGCGGTCCAGCCGATACCCGACGGGACAAAGCGCCGAATGGTGACCTTCAGGGCATCACCCGGCTTGGCACCTTCCACATAGACAGGTCCGGTGACGGGGTTGATCTTGCCGAAATCGAGCGCGCCGAGGGTTTCCAGTGTCGACCCCTTGCCCAGCTGCCCGCCGGAGGAATCGAGGCACTCGAAATGAATCGTTTCACCGGCCTTGGCGACCAATGCTGGTTCGAAGTCGCGGTTCCAGCCGAAATGATGTTTTGCGCGATGAATGGTGTGGGTGCAGGCGATGCACATGTCAGATCTCCCGGAATATGATGCTGGTCCCCGGGGCGTGTTCCCCGGGGATGGGTCGAGGTCAGAACCGCTTTATTGCTTGACGTAGATCGCGTCGTAATTGATGACGCGGGTCGGATCGACATAGATCTTGTCCGAACCGCCCATGCGCGGCGACTTGGCAACAACACGGCGCTCGTTGATCACGGGAATCCACGGCGCATCGGCCATGATATCCGTGAAAATCTTGCCCCAGACGCCCGCCCGCTCGGCTGCCTTGGCCGGATCGGACAGGGAGTCCGCCGCGACCGCACGCTTGTCGAGATCGGCATTGCAGTACCACGACCAGTTCCAGCCGCCGCTGACCGCACCGGAGCAACCGAGGATCGGCCCGTAGAAATTCGACGGATCGGGGAAATCGGCAATCCACGCCATGCCGCCCGACCAGATCATCGGTGCTTCGCCTTCCGTGCCGCCCGCCGCAATCACGTTGGACTGCGCCAGCGCGCGCACTTCCGCCTTGACGCCGATGGCGGCCAGATCCTGCTGGATGGCCTGCGCGATACGCGGCTGCGGATCGGTATTGGTTGAATAGAGGATGGTCTGGAAGCCGCTGGGGAAACCGGCCTCGGCCAGCAAAGCCTTGGCCTTCGCCACGTCATAGGCATAGCCGGTATAACCCTTGTCATAGCCCGGCATTGCCGGTGGCAAAGGCTGGTTTGCGGACGTGGCGCGGCCATTGAGAATGCGGGTGATGCGCTCCTTGTTGACGGCCATGTTCACCGCCTGGCGCACTTTCACATTGTCAAACGGCTTGATCCTGGTGTTCAGCGTCACATAACCGGTATGCAGCTGGTCGCCATCCACGATCATCCCGGCACCCGCCGGAGAGTTCTTGATCTCAAGGAACTTTGCCGGCGGAATGCCATCACCGGCAATGTCGACCTCGCCCTTTTGCAGGCGCAGGAGGGCAACGAGCGGTTCCTGGCCGACTTCCACCGTGAATTTGTCGATATGCGGCATGTCCTTGACGAAATAATCGGGATTGCGCGCGAAGACGAGGCGCTGGCCGATGGTCCATTCCTTCAGGACAAACGTTCCCGAGCCAACCGGCTTCTTGCCGAAATCACCGGCGGCAGCCTCGACGGCTTCCTGCGGGACGACGGACGCGAAATTGATGGCAAGGACATGCAGGAATGTGGCATCCGGACGCGACAGATGGAAGACCACCGTGCTGGCATCCGGCGCTTCGATGCCTTCAAGTGTCGTGGTCTTGCCGCCGGACAGGTCTTCATAGCCCTTGATCGCGCTGAAGAAACCGGCACCCGGGCCCTGTGTCTTCGGATTGACGGCGCGCTCGATCGAGTATTTGACGTCGGACGCCACAAGCTCGCGGCCATTGGTGAATTTCACGCCCTTGCGCAGCTTGAACGTATAGGTCAGGCCATCGGGGGAGACATCGAACGTCTCAGCAAGCGACGGAACAAGATCCGGCGTTCCCGGCGTATAGTCCATCAGGCGTGAGTACAGGCTCTTGATCATCGACCAGTTGACCCAGTCATAGCCGACGGCGGGATCAAGTGTGGCGATATCATCCTTGTAGGTGATGAGCACATCGCCGCCCTGTTTCGGCGTTTCCTGTGCCCATGCGGGCAGCGACGATAGGACAAGCACCGTTGCCATGGTGGTGTTGCGAAGCCAGCGGTTTAACATTCTGTTCCCTTTTCTTGTTCTGGTTGAAATTCAGCGCGCACGGATACGCGGATCGATCAGCGGCGCGATGATATCGGCAAGCAGGTTGCCGAGGACGATCGCGAGCGCGGAAACGAGGGTCACCCCCATGATGATCGGGATGTCGACCTGTTGAATGGCCTGCCACGCCAATTGACCGATGCCCGGCCAGCCATAGACCGCTTCGACGACAACGACACCGCCCATGAACTGGCCGATATCGATGCCGATCATCGCGATGATCGGCAGGAGGGCATTGGGCAGGGCGTGGCGCAGCACGATGCGCGCCGACGACAGGCCCTTGGCCCGGGCAGTACGCACGTAATCCTGGTTGAGCACATCGATCATGGCCGAGCGCACCATGCGGGCGTACCAGCCGGCGCCGAGAATGCCGAGGGTTGCCGCGGGCAGCACGACGTGGGCCGCCGTCCCGAAGCCGCTCATCGGGAACCAGCCGAGCGTGACGGCAAAGACGTAGAGCAACAGCAGGGCGACAACGAATTGCGGCGCGGAGACGCCGACGAACGAGGCCATCATCACAACCCGGTCGACCACGCCGCCCCGGCGCAAGGCGGCGATGATCCCAAGGATGAGGCCGAGGACGACTTCAACGAATATGCCCGCGGCCATCAGGATCAAAGTGGCGGGAAGACGGGCAAGGATCAGCGCGCCGACATCGGTCTTCTGCGCGTAGGAACGGCCGAGATTGCCCTGGAGAATACCCTGCAGATAGGTCCAGAACTGCACGAGCAGGGGCTGGTCCAGACCAAGCTCGCGGCGGATATTGGCCACCGTCTGCGCGGTGGCGCTGCGCCCGGCAATCATGCGCGCGGGGTCCGCCGGCAAGGCATAGAGCAGCAGGAACGTAATCGCGGCGACGCCGAGCAGGATCAGCGCGGTTTGCACAAGGCGGCGTAGAATGAGCAAAGCCATATCAACCCCTCCCGCGCTGCGTGGGATCGAGAATATCGCGCAGCGCATCCCCGACCAGGTTGAAGGAAAGCGCTGTCAGGAGGATGATCGCACCGGGAAAGAACACCAGCCATGGTGCAGCCTGAAAATAGCTCTGGCTTTCGAAGATGATATTGCCCCAGGAGGGCTGCGGCGGCTGCACGCCGATACCCAGGAAGGAGAGGGTGGCTTCCAGCAGTACGGTCGTGGCGATACCGAGCGTTCCCCAGACAATGGCCGTCGGCATCAAATGCGGCAGGATATGCACGAACAGAATGCGCAGATGACCGGCACCAAGTGAACGTTCGGCCAGAATGAAATCACGCTCCACCAGCCCGCGCGTTTCCGTATAGACGATGCGCGCCACCTGCACCCAGTTGACGAGAGCAATGACCATCGCAACGATCCACAGGCTTGGATGCAGGAGCGCCGCAAGCACGATGGCCAGCAGCAGGGCGGGGAATGCCATCATCAGATCGGTGAACCGCATGAGCAGGCCGCCGATGGGCCCGCGCAGATAGCCGGACAGAATACCGACCATGAGCCCGATGGCGACCGCAATCCCATTGGCGACAAGGCCGATGATCAGCGATGTGCGTGCACCGAAGAGAAGCCGCGAAAACAGATCGCGTCCCAGCGTATCGGTCCCGAGCAGAAACTGCGCACTGGGCGGCAGCGGTGCACCCTCAAGCGACAGCCCGTCAAACATCTGGTCATCGGGACTGTAGGGCGCAATCAGCGGCGCGCCGAGTGCCAGAAGCACCACGAGCATAACGACGATCAGGCCGAACAGCGCGGACGGCTGGCGCAGCATGCTTTTCAGAACGCGCATCAGCCAGCCTCCGGCAAGGGTTCAGCCCCGGCAAGGATAAGCGCGGCGATCTGCTCCATGGGGAATCGCCGCTGCATCGCGCAATTGCGCAGGATACTGTAGGCATGTTCCTCATCCACCTTGCGCGCCGCCATGATTTTCTGGACAGCAGCGTGCACCAGCGGGCGAAGCCGCACCCGTTCTTCAAGATGCTGGAGTTGCCTCGACGCCATGGTCCGCTCCGCATGAATGGCAACCGCCATCACAAGCGTCGGATAGACAGCCGACGCTGCAACCGGCTTGGCAATGATCGCACCGGCCCCCTGTTCCATGGCCCATGCGATACGGCCCGGCGCTTCCGACCCGAGCAGGGCGACGACAGGCAGCGGCGCCTTGCTGTCATGCCACGGCAATAGATCGTCCCAGCCCTGATCCGCATCGACGAGGACAATGTCGGGCAGATCGGCGGGTGCCAGGGGCTCCCACTGTACCGATACATGAAGACCAAGCAGCTTGAGCTGGCGGGTCAGCCGTTCGGTCGTAGCATCCGGCCGATGCAGGATCGTGGCGCGCCACCCGGTGAAATTGGGGGTCTCTCTCATGAAACGATCCGCAATCTGACCGGCATTTTCGTGCGGCGTCGGGTGAGGTAGGGATCGGCGGCAATCGCCGGCTGCGCATTGACGATGTCAAAACCGTTATGGTCGTTGATGCGGCCAAGCAGGAAAGGCAGCGCCATATGGTTGGTGTCGGGATCGATGCGGACAGGACCGAACACCGTCGACAGCGGCACGCCGGACAAGGCACGGCGAATGGTCTGTGGCTCGTCCGTTCCGGCGGCGACAATGGTCTCGCCGCAGAGTTTGACCGCCGCATAGGCGCTGGCGAAAATATTGGACAGACGCCGCTGCGGCCCGAAACGTTTGGATGCCGCGCCCTTGAAGGCAAGATTTTCCGGCGAGACAAGGCTGTCGAAATAGGCGGCGACGGAAAAATGTCCGGTCGCCACACCGGCGCCGATCTCGTCCAGTTCGCATTCGGACAGGTCGCAGCTGACGACCGGGCAGTTTTCCGGCAGGAAGGCGGAATCCCGGTCACCAAGCGCCTTAAAAGCCCGCAGGAAAGCATAGCTTGCCGGTCCGATCAGGTTGTTGAGGACAAAGCTCGGCCGTCGCTGTTCGATATCGAGAATGATGCGCTCGACCGCGGTCTCCTCCAGCGGCAGGTAGCGTTCGCCCAATACCTCACCGCCCGCCTTGCTGATCAGCTCGCGCGCAAGCCGGTTCATCTCCCATCCCCACACATAGTTCGCACCGACCAGATAGGGTCGTCGCCCATAGCGCGGCAGGAGGTAGTCGAACAGCGGCAGCAGATGCTGATTGGGGCACGCCCCGGTATAGATCACGTTTTCATTGGCCTCGAACCCCTCATAGGGGCACATGTACCAGAGCAGGCCATCATGCTTTTCGACGAGCGGAATGACTTCCTTGCGGGCAATGGATGTGATGGTTCCGACAATGTGGCGGCAGCCATGCTCACGCAGCATGGAGCGGGCACCTTCGAGATAATCGGGGATATGGCCCTGCGGATCGATGAAGACGGGTTCGATGGCGCCGGGATAGGCCGCCCGGATCTCATCCATGGCAAATTCGGCCCCGTCGCGGCTGTCGCGACCGATAGCGCCGTACGGCCCCGTCGTCGAATAGAGAATGCCAATTTTTATCGCGTCAGCCATGTCCCCGCCAAAACCAAAAACCCCATGACGCAAGCTCCCATCGAGGATGGGGCGTCATGGGGCGAAACTGCCCGTCGACTATCAAAGTCATGTGGATGCAGACAAGCCATTGCTCAATCTGCAGGCACGATTAAAATACGTGCATACGGTCCTTGTCAAGCGGGTACCAGGCAGAATCCTGTCATGGCGATTACACGGCGATGCGTGCCTCCGACTGTTCAAGCGCCTTCCTGATGGCGAGCTGCCGTTCCCAGGCCAGGGCGTCGCCGACGATGAGGTCGAGGTCGGCGCGTTTCGGCTCAAAACCGAATACGGTGCGCACACGTTCGTTCCCTGCCACCAGCACTGCTGGATCGCCCGCACGCCTCGGCGCGGTCCGGACTTCGAAATCGACGCCCGACACGCGCTTGACCGCGTCGATGATGTCAAGAACGGAATAACCGTAGCCGTAGCCGCAATTGGCGGCGGTGCTTGTCCCTCCGGCCTCCAGATAGTTCAGGGCGCACAGATGCGCCTGCGCCAGATCGCTGACATGAATATAGTCGCGAATGCAGGTGCCGTCGGCGGTCGGATAGTCCGTGCCATACACCTCGATATGCGAGCGCTCGCCCGTCGCCGCCTGGCTGGCGATCTTGATAAGATGCGTGGCGCGCGGGAACGACTGCCCCGAGCGCAATTGCGGGTCGGCACCCGCCACGTTGAAATAGCGCAGAGCCACATAGTTGAATTCCGGATGGGCCACGGCCGCGTCCCGCAGCATCCACTCGGTCATCAGCTTGGACGTACCGTAGGGCGAGATCGGCTGATGCGGCATATCTTCGCTGATCGGCGTTCGCTCCGGTTCCCCATAAATTGCGGCGGTCGACGAGAAAATGAAATGCCTGATGCCCTCGGCGATGGCGGCTTCCATCAGGGAACGCGATTGCACGGTATTGTTGCGGTAATAAGAAAGCGGATCGCGCACGGAATCGGGAACGACGATCGAACCTGCAAAGTGCAGGATCGCCGTCACATTGTGCCGGCGGATCAGATCGCGCACCAGCGCCTGATCGCCGATATCACCCTGCACGAACGGCACGTCATCCGGCACCAGCCAGGCGAAACCGCAACTCAGATCGTCAAGGACCACGACCGGGCGGCCGGCATCCTTGAGGGCAAGCACCATGTGGCTGCCGATATAGCCGGCGCCACCAGTAACAAGAACAGTCATGGGGAGGAACTCCTGCAACTTTGTTGGAGAGATTGATAGGGTGGAGCGGCGTATGCCATGTCGATAGTCTGTCTTACACTTCCTTTCCTACGGTTTGCTTTCCTCCCGGGAAATTCTGATTGTTTGCTGTCTAAGCGACTCGTCGGGCGGAGTCCGATGCGCGCCTGCCCGTCTCGGTCATCTTGTGATCCACGCCGTTTTCGGTCAGGAAGACGTTCATCTCGCCATAGGTCTCGAACCAGGCGCGATTGTATTTGTCGAAAAGCGATTGATCCCAATAATCCTCCAGCCGGAACGGCTTGCCGCCAAACACGTCATAACTTGGGATCTTGTAGGTTTCGGCGAATTCGGCCGTGCGGCTGTCATAGGTGAAATAGATCGACGGCACGCCGTTGGCCAGCGCCATGAGATTGCCGTGCAGGCGGTAACCGAGAACCAGCTGATGCGCGCGAACCAAGGTTTCGTAATCCGCGACCACGTCGGAATAATACATGCGCTCGCGGTAGAGCTTTTCCATTGCATCGTCGAAATACCAGTCCGAGACCCAACGGTTCGCCTTCAGTGCGGCGATGGCGTCTTCCTTCTGCTCGTCGGTGCCGAAGACCATCTTCTTTTCTTCCACTTCGCCCTGCGCCATCAGGGTGATGTCGAAGCGGTTCGCCATCGCCTTGATCAGGTCGCGGTGCAGGGTCAGATAGCGCTGGATATCCTGCGCATAGGTTGGCGAGACTTCGCGCCGGACGGTCACACCCACCTTTTCCACCGTGTCCAGCTCAGGCAATTTGATGCGCAGATGCTGGTTGTTGCGCCGGAACGCCGTGGGGCAGCCGATGACGCGGACATTCTTGATGCCGATGTCGTTGAGCACCTGGGCGGAATAGGCGCCACGCACACCGACGGAGGTGGTCGAATCGGCAATGATGCGCCAAACCGCCTTGGACTCCTCCGACAGTTCCAGCTGCCCCTTGACCGGCGCCTGCGCGCCGACACCGAAGGCAATGACCGGCAGCCCCAGGCGCTTGAGAACCGGGATGGTGTCGCGCCAGTTCATCTCCCTGTTGATGTAGTTGGACCCGCGCAGGATGACATAGTCATACTCCTCGCGCAGCTGGTCGATCTTCTCCATCGGCGGTCCGGCAATGGGAAGTTCGGCGACCTTCTCGTAGTTCATGAGCTTCAGGGATGATTCAAAGACGAAGGCATCACCGATATTGTGATAGTGGTCGATGCTGCGCTGAATGTCACTGTGCTGGTACCAGCGGACATTGTCGTGATCGTAAACTTCTCCGGCGGGGATCATTACGAGGACGCGTGCCATGAGGTATTCCTTCTTTTGGCGATGAAAGCTGGATAACCTCAGCTTGCTTGGGAAAGAACAACGTCAGTTCTTGCAGCGATCGAGAGTGGCTGCTGCCGGCTAGATTTAAGCAATTCACCATAGAGAGCAAGGTGTTCCTGAGCACAGTCGATATAGTTCACGGGTTTCCGGATGGTCTGATGCAAACGGTCCCAGATCGAGGTATCGCTGAGTACTTCGGTGAAACGGTCAGCCAGGTCTTCGGCACTGCGCACACGGAAGTGCAGACCATCCAACCCGTCCCGGACTTTTTCGGCCATGCCGCCAATATTGGAACAGATCACCGGGCGGCGATGGTGCAGGGCCTCCTGGATCACAATCGGCGAGTTCTCCCACCAGATCGACGGCATCACCACCCAATCGACGGGCTGCATGAGACGCGGCATTTCCGCATTCTGGTAGGCGCCGTAAAAGCGCACGCGCGACCCGGCTTCCTCGATCAGTTTTCGCATGCGATCCTGAAAGTCGCGCGGCTGCTTCTCCAGATTGCCGCCAAAGATCATCAGGCGCGAATCCTCGCCCCAGGTTTCCTCGGGCACACGCGACACCGCATCGATCAGGACGTCGATGCCCTTGAACGGCGTTATCTGCCCGAAATAAGCGAAGCGGTTGCGCCGCTGCCTTGGGCCCGCCAGCTCGCGCGGCGGTGTCACGCTGTCGATGGCGATGCCATTCTCGATCACCCTCAGCTTGGCGGGATCAAGTCCCCACTCCTTGTACCTGCCGGCCAGGAATTCGCTGGGTGAAACAAAGGCATCGGCAAGCTCGAGCATGCCGCGGATGAAGCGCTCCCGCTTGAGGAAGCGGGCAGGGGGGACATCGGGAAAGCAGGCATGGCAATCGATGGGCGAGGCTTCGTTGCACAGCTTTGCCGAGCTTGCCTTCACCATCTGCCCGTCATTGTTGCAGATCGACAGATATTCGTGAAAGGTCATAAGAATGACCGCGTCGGGCAGCGCCTCGCGGATGGCATAAAGCGTTTCCAGCCCAAGGCCGAGCACGTGGTGGAAATGCACGACCTGCGGATTGAGATCGCGGACAAAGCGCAGGAGATCGCGGCGGATTTCATCGGTGTTCTTGTTTGACAGATAGAAGTGGTCGTATTCGTCGGCATGGAACAGGATTTCATCGCTGCTGCGCCGCATGCTCATCAGCGCCGTGGTGCCATGCCGCGGAATGGGATGTCCGGCGCGCGCCAGATAGACGGACTGGACACCGGTCAGGCTGTTGAGCCCCTTGTGCAGGTTGTAGGAGGCAATTTCGCCGCCTCCCAGGGAAATGCTGGGATGGGCATGGGAAATCACCAGAACCCGAAGCCGTTCGGTCATGCTGTTTCCTCCGCAGACACACTGCGCTTGTTGGAAAGATTGTTGGCCCAGCGCGCGTCGAAAACCTGCCGGTCGATACGCTCTATCAGGGCAATGGTCGAGGCCTTGTCGGACACGGATATGTCGTCGGACCCGAGCATCTGCGCCGACGGCAGCCAATAGGATTTCAGACCGGCCTGCTTGAGCTTGAGGCCAAGATCGAGGCCCTTTTCATGCGTGCCAAGATATCCACGGGTAAAACCATTGACGGAGAACAAGGCGTTTCGCGGCAGGACACAGCATTCGAATGTCGCCGTTGCCACTTCCGTTGTTCCCATCCCCGCCACGGCATCGATGGGATAGCCGGCATAGCGGCTGATCAGGGCGCGATCGGATTGCGCACCCGCCACCCATGTTCCGGCCCAGCGAATGGAATCGTCCTCATAGGCAAGGGTCGGAGACAGCACGCATTCCTTGCGGGCATCATAGGCCGCAAGCAGTTTCCGGAACCACCCGGTGCTGCGCGGCAGGAGTGAGGCGGCAAGAAAGACCACGCTCTCCGTGGACACCGCCCGCGCGCCGACTTCCAGCGCATCATACAGATCCTCCGATCCACTGGCGGAGACAAGGCGGACGCGCAGCCCATAGAAATCCGCCAGCCTGCGCAATTGCACGCCGATGCGGTCGATAATATCCGTGGCAGCCGCAACGACAATCGGTGCCGCGCGCGTCTCCGGATCAAGCGCCAGCAGGGCGAGAAGCGGACCGATCTCCTCGACGCGCTCGTCGACACCGATGATCAGTGCGGGTCCGGCAGCTTTTTCAAACGCGCCGAGATCGACCACGCCGAAAACCTCGGGAGCCGGCCGGCTGACGCCGCGCAGCAGCGGGACAAGCTGCTGGTCGACGATGTGGCGCAGCGCCCAGGCATTCGGATCAATGGCGCGAATCTGGCGAACGACCGCATCGCGCGATGTAATCCGGGTTGGCGTCAAGGGCATGAAGGCTCGGCGGGAATCGCTGAGTTCCAGCTCGATATAGAAGGGAGCCGTGCTGTCGCCCGTAAGCTCCGGGGCAAAGGCGACGAAACCGTGCGCATGGCGGTTGGGGTCCAGTCCGGCATTGAACGGCGGCTGGTTATCGAACTCCCGCGTCACATCCGCCCGGTCCACCCGGGTCCAGTTGCCGTCCAGCTGGATTTCGCCGCGGTGGCGGCGCAACTTCACGCCCTGGACGTGATTGTCGGGGTCGAGCAGCCAGCCGGAGACAAGCAGGCCGCTGCCTTCGACACGAAACACATTGTCGATGCCCATGCGCACCGGAAAGGGCAGGCTGGATATCGTTTCCGTGCCATCGAAGCGGTTGGCGGCAGAACGCAGGCGGAGCAGAATCTCCGTCGAACTGCGCATGTTCGGCAGAATGGCGCGGACATGGTTGGGGGTTTCCCGCGACCCGGCAAGCAGGCGGCGGTCATAAACCTCGATAAACCGCCAGCCGCGCCGGCCGCGAAACAACAGGCGCTCGATATCATTGGGCGAGATGGGTTCGTTCGCCAGCAACAGCCCGGCAAAACCGGATGCCTGCTCGCTCACATCGGGGCGCGCGAAAACGCCGATGGCGCATTCGGCGAGAGATGGCGTTCGGCCGCTGATCAACAGCCGCGTCACGGAAGGCGTCAGATCCTGTGCCCAGCCCTGCACGAAAATCTCGCCCTCGTCGCTGCCGCCGATCAGCTCGATAACGCCATCGGAGCGCGCGCCGGCCTGCAGCAGAATGGTGATGGCCGACAGTTTCTTGCGGCTGATGGGGCCGGAAATCAGCCCTTCGACAAGCCCGTCGATCGCACCCGGCAAATTCGGTCCGGCGAGATCGGCGATCATGGCCGCAAGATCGCCGATAGCGGCGGCACGGGCGGCAAACGAATAGCGGGATACCTTTGCCTTGTGCTGGAACATGATGGTCTTCAGCTGCGCGCGGCGCAGCACGTTTGTCGGCACGATTGCGACAAATCCGTGCGTGCCGGCCGGCGACGGGGCTTTCAGCGGCCAGTTGATGAAGGTCGCTTTGACACTCATGGCGGGATCGCCGTTGAGAAAGACCGTGAGCTGTTCGGGCGTATTGCCGCCGATGCCCATGATGAGCACCAGCGTATCCTCAACCGGGCAGCCGACGACCATTTCGCCTTCCATGACAATGGAATTGCGCTCCGGCGCTTTGCCGCCCGCCGGGACAGGCAGAAGTTTTTTGTCGTCGCGAGTCATCTATGCCACCCTCAACGGAGAACCGCGACGGCCATGAGCGCGCCCGCGGCAAACCCCACCAAAACAAACAACAGCAGAAACAGCGGTCTGGCATCGCCGCCGGCGCGCTTGTGCAAAAGCTCCAGGCGCTTCTCCAGCCCTGCCACGACACCGTCCATCCGCATCAGATGCACGTCGAGTTCCGTCATGCGCTGATTGAGGTCGCTGCGCAGCCCTTCGATCGCGCTGCTGACCTCGCCAAGATCACCCGGCGTTGCCCCGCCTGTGCCGTCGATGGTGGCGGCGGGCCGCTGCAGCGAACGCTGGCTGACCTGCAGCTGCCGCTGCGCCGCCATCAGCATGTCAAGCTTGTCGAGAATGCGGGTCATCGGTGCGGCGATCAGCGCTTCGGCCGCCTGCTCATCCGGCTTCGGCACGCGCAGGGGCTGCTCGACGCCTGCGCCGCTGATGGCGATGACAACCAGTTCACCGGCGCGCGCCGATGCAAACTGCGGCAGCATCACGTCAAAGGCATGAATACCATCGCCGACGCCGTTGCGCTTCAGGTCAGGACGTTCCTTGTCGGCCACCGCCTCGGCAATCGGCTTGCCATCCAGCAGGACGCGAATGATCAACCGTGCGCCCGGCGCCTGCGGATCGAAAGCCCAGCCATAAAGCCGGCCGGCATCGACGGCATCAACGCGGCCCTTCAGAGGCTCGCCGCGCACCGGCTCGGGCTTGGCGGGTCTTGCATTATCCTGTTCGGGGATGGCGGTCGGCTTCACAGATGCCTGCGTCGGTACTTTGGTCACTATGGACATGGGAGAGTCCTTTCTGATTGATCAGGCAGCCTCGACACGTTCGGGCCGCAGCGTCTCGATCAGATCAAGATACCGTCCGGCTGTCGTGTCGATGGTATCGGGGTGGCGTGCCCCAAGGGAAAGATGCGCGCGCAGATCGGCATCTTCGGCGATGCGCCGCATGGCAGCTGCCAGTGCCAGCGGATCGTTCGGGGGGACGGTCAGGCCATTGACGCCATTCTCGATCATTTCGGCCATACCGCCAATATTGCTGGTGATGACGGGGCAATCCTGGCCCTGCGCCTCCTGAATCACCAGCGGCGCATTCTCCCACCAGATTGACGGCATGATCGCGCAGTCGACCGCCGCAATGAGATTGCCGATATCCTCGCGCCGGTAGGCACCGCGCCTCTGTACAAAGGGCGCGGTTTCGGCAAAGAGCCTGTCGATATCGGCGACAAAGGTTTCACTCTGGAATGGCGCCGCACCGTGGACACGCAGCTCGAAATCAAAGCCTTCCGCGATGAGCTGCCTGGCCGCCTCCAGAAGGACGGTCGTGCCCTTCCACGGGTTGAGATTACCGAAATAGCCGAAGACAGGCTTGCTGCGGCCCGGCATGTCGGGCTTTGCCATAAGCGCCCGCGCGGGTTGCCCGTTGGGGATCACATGGATCAGCTCCGCGGCAATCCCCCAGTCCACATAGCGCTGCTTGAGAAATTCACTGGGGGAGGCGAAGGCATCGACCACGCTCAGAAGCGATTTGAGATGACGCTCGCGCAGGACGAACTTGTCGAGTGCGATGTCCTTGAAACAGCTGTGGCAGCGGTCCGGGCTGGCGCCGTAGCAGAGTTCCTTGCCGCTTGTGCGCACCATCAGGCCATCGTGATGGCAGATGGGGTAATAATCGTGCAGGGTCAGGACAATCCGGCATTCCGGCAATGTCTGGCGCACGATATGCGGGAATTCCGCGCCCAGCAGCAGCAGGTGATGCAGGTGGACGACATCCGGCCTGAAATCCCGCAGCAGTTCAACAATGTCGGGAACAATGCCGTAGAGGTCGACCTGACTCATGAAGAACCGGTCGAAATGGCCGGACCACAGCAGGATTTCATCGCCCTTGTCGCCGATACTCTGAAAGCTCGTACCGGGTCTGGCTTCCCGGTGAATGTGATTGGTCGCACCGAGAAACAGCGCTTCACATCCCGCCCGCTGATAGGCCCGGAAAAGATCGTGCGCGAAGATTTCCGTGCCGCCGGGATGCAGGGACGGATGATTGTGGGCCGCAACGAGAACACGGGCCATTATCTGTCGCCCCCGGGACCGGCAATGAAGACGTCCTGATAATGATCGGCGGGAACACCGCGCCAGTGCCCGAGCGACTTGCTGAAAACCTGCAGCCCGGCCCGCGTCAGGGCGCGATCCAGAAACCCGTCGTCGAAGCCGACGGCGGCAAGCGGCGGCAGCTCCTGCACGAACCAGCACGGCCCCTCGTCATAGCGCTGGAAACCCAGGCGCCTGTCGCGCTTGCCCAGCGGATTGTCGGCAGCCGTCTTGTCGACGACGAACGCCGTCATGAACAGACGCCCGCCGGGCGCAAGCACCCGCGCCACTTCCCGCAGGTAGACGCTGACTTCCTCATCGGGAAGATGGGTGACGACCGAGGTCATCATGACGAAATCGAACTGTTTGTCCTCGAAGGGCAAACGGAGCATGAGGCCGTCGATCGCTCCCTTCGGATTGTACAGGGAGTGGGCGATATCCATGTAGCGGAATTCGAAATTCGGATAGACCGGCGTGATCTTCTGCTGGCACCAGTTGATGCCGCCGGACACCGGATCGATGCCGCAATAGCTGCCCTTGGCCGGATCGATATATTGCGTGAGCGGCACCGCCATGCGGCCGATGCCGCTGCCGATATCGAGCACGCGGCTGTCCGGCCGCAGTCCGCCCTTGCGGATGAAATGGCCGAGAAACTCCGAGCCAACCGCCTGGAAATCGCCGTCGCCGACAAACACGCTGTCCGGATCGGGGCAGGGCAGGAAGCGGTTGCGCATGACGGCTTCCATCAGCCAGTCGACATACTCATCGTTCACGGGGCTTATCTGCTCGGCCTGGGTTTTCTTGAGTGCAACAACGTCGGTCAAGCAGCGCTCCTTTCAGACTTTGCCGCGATGAAGGGCGCAACCGTGTCTTGCGCCGCTTCGTCCCGGTACGTCGTCATCAATTCTGTAATGTCATCGTTCCAGCGCTGGGTGTGCAGCCATGAATTGTACTGGCTTGCCAACCCCCGCATGTAATCGGCACTGCGGCGGATGGACCGCCGCTCGAAATGATAGAGGGACACATCAGGCGCGTAGGCGATGTGGAAGCCGATCTGGCGAATTTTCAGGCACAGATCGCTGTCCTCGTAGTCCCCGATGATGTAGTCCTCGGTGAAACCGCCGACGAGATCGTAAATGTCCTTGCGCGTTACCAGACAGGCTCCCGTCACTCCCGGCACGGTGCGGGAAACCCGCGCCGGCGCATAGGCGCCCGGCATGCCCTTGTAGAAATGATGGTTGAGCCAGATGCCTTTCTGGTCGCGGGCGAAGTAAAGCCCGGCATGCTGCAGCGAACCATCCTCGAACAACAGGCGCGGTCCGATGGCGCCCAGTTTCTTCTGGTCGAGCAGCGGCTGCGTCAGGGCCTGGAGCCAGCCATTGGCACAGGGCACCACATCGGAATTCAGCATGACCAGCATCGTCCCGTTGGCGAAACCCGCTCCGGCGTTGCAGGCACGGGCATAGCCGCTGTTGCGGTTCATCGTCACCAGCCGGAAGGGCAGGCCGTGCAGGATATGCAGTCCGCCCAGCATGTGCTCCGTATCATCCTGGATTTCAGGGGAGTCGAGCACGAAGATCAGCTCCGCATTGGCAACGAGCCACGGATCGGTGGCCATTGCCGAAAACTGGAAGCGCAGGAAATCCAGGTTGCGATAGAGCGGAATGACGATCGACACGGCAGGCGCTTCGGGCAGGACGCCGTACTCCTTGGTGTCAGTCACTTTCACCGTCTTGCCAAGCTTGTGTTCGACCTCCTGCAGGGCAGGGGCGAGAATATTCTCGAAGACCTGATCGCGGGCATGCTGCGGCGGCACTGCCCGCAGAATGCGGTTGCGCTGGGCCGATGCTTCGAATGGCTGCAGCGGCGGCACCAGCGCGGCCGTCGCACCGGAAGCCAGCCGCATCTGGAAACGCGGCTGCAGCAGCGGCCCAAGGTTCCTGCTCTGGGGAAGCCAGGCGACAAAACCCGTCACATCCGCGCCGAACCCGTCTTCCCGCTCCCCCGTCTTGCCGGGAAACTTGTAGAAATTGGGCTGCAGCGGCAAGGCGCCGTTGCTGCCGGAAAGATATTCGATGCCCGCCAGCATGGCCGCGGGATCGTGGCTCCAGCCGCCCACCAGCAGCCCGCCCTGAAGCGCAAGGGCAAGATCGATTTCGGCGGCGGGATGCGTTGCGGACTTTGCGATCTGGCGCACCGTCAAAGGCGCGCGCGTCTGCATGTCGATGGCCGTGGCAAGCCCGGGCCCGGTCGCCTGCGCCATTTCCCGGATGAGAAACTCGCGCAGGTCCATGTCCCCGTGACGCTTCGCCCACCATTTTTCAAAATCCGCGGGCTGGCCGTCTCCCTCGGAGAGCTTGCGGACGGCAACGCCGTTGCGGCCGGAAAAGACCAGATGCAAGGACTGCGGCAGCGGACGGACGGATTCAACCAGGAGGTGACACGGCTGCCCGCCGCGTTTCGACTGGGTTCCCATGACCAGCCGCGTCGGCAGGATCGTCACCGCGCTTGGACTGATTGCATAGATCGTGGTGATTTCGCCCAGGACCGGATCAATCGCCGTTTCCAGCAGATATTGACCGTCGACGGGTTGGCCGCACAGGCGCGCCGGGCGAGGCTCGGGTGCCAGCGCCAGCATGACTTCACGCGCTACGCTGGCAAAGATCTGGTTTTGCGAAAGCCGGAACGTGCTGCGCCATGTGCTCAAAATATTGTTGAGCAGCTTGATATGGCCGGCAGCGGACAGATTGGCGACGGCGCTGTTGACGTCAAAGGATACCAGTTCATCGGCGGGATACAGAATGGCCTGTTCCGTTGGCCCGAGCGATCCGGCAGACAGGGTCAGACTGACGGGCTCGTCCTTGGTGCGCATAACCCAAAGGATGCGCTGGCCGCCGGTTTCGAGCGGAATGTTGAGGCTGACGAGCGGAACCAGCTGTTCGGGTGCTTCAAGCGTGCATTTTGTCGAGGCCCGCACCGCGCCGGGAATATCCCAGATCACGACAGCGACATCGCCGCACAGGCGCGAGATGGAAATATTCTCCGTATCGCCTGCAATATCCGTCGAATGGTCGAGGTTCAACACGTTGCCCTTTCATCCACAGCGGAAAGAAAAACGTGCCCGGCCGGAAAGCTGGGCACGCCAATTTTTGCAAAAATCAATGTACGACGAAATACTGGTCGGGATGTGCCTGCACATCGTCATAGCTGGTGTTTACGAGGGTGACGCTGTCGCCATGGCCGAGATCGACCACGACATTATTGCCAACCTGCGTAACACGATCGGCCAGATCCTCGGGAGAATGGATATGGAGACCGTTGATATCCTTGGAAATCTGAAGGATGTCTTCACCTGGGGTAAAGTCCAGGATGACGTCGTTGCCGCCGCCGCCGCTGAAGTGGAAGATATCGTTGCCGGCACCACCTGAGAGGATGTCGTTGCCAGCACCGCCGTCGAGATAGTCATTACCGGCACCGCCCTGAAGAACGTCGTTGCCAGCACCGCCGAACAGAATGTCATTGCCATTTCCGCCCTGCAGGATGTCGTTGCCAGCGTCGCCGAACAGAATATCGTTGCCGTCGCCGCCGCTCAGGATGTCATTGCCTGTGCCGCCGTGAAGGATGTCATCGCCTTCACCGCCATACAGGGTGTCATTGCCTTGATCGCCGAAAAGAATGTCATTGCCCGTGCCGCCGAACAGGGTGTCGTTACCGTGTCCACCGAAAAGGATGTCATTGCCCTCATCGCCGAAGATTATATCGTTTCCGTTTCCGCCAAAGACGAGATCATCACCACCATGGGCGTGAATGAAATCGTCAAAACGCGAGCCAAACAAAACGTCGTCGTAGGCGCCGCCTTCTAAAGTGGCCATCTGCTTCTCCTTCTGTCTGCTTTGAGTTTCGACCAGCTGGAAATGTTCCAGCCATCGATGCTTTGACGATTGTGCGCTGCACCAAATCGAAATGCAACCTAGACTAAGAGTATAAATGCGGTATTCGCGAGTAACAAATTATTACGAATGCGTATTACTCAACATTTTGAAAAAGAACTATAATTTATATTTACCTATACAATACTTCATCAATTAGAGTTGTTTGATTGTATTTTATTTCAAAATTTGAAATATTGCCAAAAACCCTTTGTTTAAGGGATTTTATTCTAATCAATCCTCTCTAAATGCTCGATTCAAGCTGTCGGAAATTGGCGAAATGATATAGTCGATCGCCTTGCGCGCCTTATGCACGATGATGACCTCGGCGGGCATTCCTGGATAAAGTTTGACTGACGGATTGGCCGCCAGCGACTTTGGCATGATTTCCGCGCGGGCGACGAAATAGGCCGTGTCCGTCTTTTCATCGATCACCTGATCGGCGGCGATATAGCTGATCTTGCCATCCAGCGGCGTCAGTGAACGCTGATTGTAGGCGGTCAGGCGAATCTGCGCCTGCGATCCCATCGAAACGCTGTCCACGTCACGCGGACTGATTTTCATTTCAACCACCAGAGGTTCGTTTTCTGGCACGATGTCCATCAGCGCTTCGCCAGCTGCCACGACGCCGCCTGGCGTGCGCAGGCGGATATTGGCAACCACGCCCGCCTGCGGCGATCTGATTTCCACCCGGCGCATGACGTCCTTGGCTGCGACGATCCGCTCTTCCGTATCCGCAAGATCGGTCTGGTTGGTGGTGATCTCGCCGGCAATTTCGGATTGCAGGTCGCTTTCAATGCCGATCAAGCCAAACTCTGCGCCGGCCTTCGCCTGCTCGGCCTTTGCCTTGTCCCCGGCATACTGGCCGCGATTGCCCGCCAGTTCGCTCAGCTTGGTATCGATCTCGGTCAGCTTGGACTTCTGGGCAAAGCCCTTGGCGACCAGCCCGGCAATGGCATTGCGCTGCTCGGTGATCAGCTCGGTCTGCCTGTCCGTCGCGGCCACCTGCGCGGCGGATGATTTTGCCTGTTCGGTATATTGCTCGATGGTTTTCTTCTGCACGTCCGTGCGGCTCATTTTCTGGGCCGAGCGTTTCTGGAAGAAAATGCGTTCCGCCTTGACGGCATTCTCGGCAGCCACATTGTCAGGCCCGCCGAAATGCTCGGGAAAGGTGATCTCCGCTGCACCCGCCTGTTCCGCACGCAACCGTGCAAGTTTGGCGATCAGCCCGATCCGGCGGGACTGCAGCGACTGCAGTTCCGCCCGGGCTTTCGTATCGTCCAGCCGGATCAGCGGTTGCCCGACCTTGACCTCGTCGCCTTCCTGCACAAGCAGGCGGTCGAGGATGCCTCCCTCCAGATGGCTGATTGTCTTGCGCTTTGAATCGACGATAACCGTTCCCAGAGCGACAGCGGCGCTGCCAAGCTCGGCCGAATAGGCCCAGCCGAAGAACCCGCCGAACGCGATGACGATCGTCATGATTCCGGCAATGATGAGCCGGCGCAGCGGCGACTTCGCATCCTCATTCTCAAGATCGATGACCCATTCCGGGCGCACGATTCCAAATTTGGTCAATGCCTGCTTGCCGCCAGACTCGGCGCGCGGCGCCAGCAATTGGGTGAAACGTTTGGGAACAATCGATTTGCCGGTCATGATCCTGTCGCTCCCATTTTGGGACCCGTGGGTGTGATGGAGGCCACGACGTCGGTGCGCGGGCCAAACTGGGTGATTCGACCGTTTTCCAGCACGAGCAGCTTGTCCGCCACCTGCATGATGGTCGGGCGATGCGCGATCATGACGACGATGGCGCCGTCATCGCGCGCCTGCTCGATGGCGCGCATCAGGGCCCTTTCGCCGACGGCGTCGAGATTGGCATTCGGCTCGTCCAGCACGATCAGGCGCGGGCGGTTGTAGAGGCAGCGTGCGAGGCCGATCCGCTGGCGCTGGCCGCCGGACAGCGTCAGGCGCCCGTCGCCGACCGGCGTGTCGTAGCCCAGCGGCAGGCGGCCGACCATCTCATGCACATCGGCAAGGCGTGCCGCCTCCAGAACACGGTGCGGGTCGCTTTCACCCATCCGGGCGATGTTGTCCTTGATGGTGCCGTCGAGCAGCGCCACCGACTGGGGCAGATAGCCGGCGATTTCACCGAACGAGCTGCGCTCCCACAGATACACATTGTTGCCGTCGAGAAAGACACCGCCCGACGTTGGCTTGACGATACCGATCATCAGCCGGGCCAGCGTCGATTTACCCGCTGCGGACGGGCCGACAATGCCAAGCACCTCGCCCGGCGAAAGGGAAAACGAAATGCCCTTGATGATCGGCATTTCGACGCCAGGCGCCGCATAGACAAGCTTGTCGATGATCAGATCGCCATGGGGCCGCGGCGTCGGCATGGTCTGGCGGACGGCGAGGTTTTGCGCGAGCAGGGCCTGGATCCGCTGCCAGTTTCCGATGGCGTTCACCCATTGGCGCCACGTCTCCACCACATGGTCGAACGGCGCGAGAAGGCGGCCGACGATGATCGTCGTGGCAATCATCGCACCGGCCGTGATTTCCTGCTGCATGGCGAGCAGCGTACCGGCGCCCAGGGCGCCAATCTGGATCATGAAACGCAAGGTGCGGGCGATGGTCCCCATGGCCCGGCTGCGCGCGCCGCCCGCGTCCATCAAGTCCAGGGCACTCATCTGCGCCGTACGCCAGCGCCGGGCCAATGCGGGCAGCATGCCCATGGCCTCGATCACTTCCGCATGGCGCAACGTGCTGCCGATTTTCGAGACGGCTTCGATGTTCGCCTGATTCGCATCCTTCACCAGGCTTCGCGTCAAAATGTCCGTGATGACACCGCAGGCGACAAGCACGATGACCGAGACGACGCCGATAATGCCGAAAACCGGGTGAAGAAGAAAAAGCACGGTCAGGAAGATGGGGGACCAGGCCGCGTCAAGCGGCGCACTGACCGCTGACGAGGTGAGGAATGTCCGCAGCTCCGTCAGATCGCGCAGCGCCTGCGTGGCTTTGGGCAGCCCCTGATCGACCGACGCCTGAACCGCAGCGGTCAGAATCGGCAGATTGAGCCGGCGCACAAGCGCGCTGCCCATGGCCTGGAACGACATGGCGCGGATGAATTCGAGAATACCGAAAACGATCAGGGCGCCTGCCGCCAGAATGCTCAGCATGACCAGCGTGTCGGTGCTCCGGCTGTTCAAAACCCTGTCATGCACCTGCAGCATATACAGCGGTACGGTCAGCTGCAGAAGGTTGATACACGCACTCAGCAGAACGGCATAAAGGAGGCCCGACAAGAACACCCGGCGTGCGCGCAGAATGAGGGTCCGAGGTGCCGGAACCGTATGCGTCGTCGCATTTTTTCCAACATTGCTCTTGCCATTTGCATTGTTTTGACGAGTATCACTCATGTGTAATCTGCCTTGGAAATGACACAGCTGCCCGGTAGCCCGATTGAACTTGGTCTATAGCATTAGACTAGTAAAGTAATACCGTGCAGAATGTGACAGAAAAAAGTTCATATGGTGGGGAAAAAAGCAAAGGAGACCTTGGAATATACTTGTAACTTACTTCAAATTTTGAAGTAAAATTGATGATGGAGACAAAGATGATACAAAAACTTCTACACGAAGGAGTGGAAGTCGAAACATCTATTGACGGTTATGATGCCGCCGATTTTCCTGAAATTACAGCGGAAAAACAGGGACATAGACATCCAGTTCACACCGTTGTGGTGACACACTTCGAGCTGGCCAGAATGATTGAGAGAGTAAATCGTCGGTTCGCCAGTCTGCTGAGGACTGAACTGACGAAGTTGGGGATCGAAGACGTTGGCCCAGCCCAGGCGATGGTTCTCCTGGCGATTGGCGACGTCGAACTTTCTGTTGGGGAGCTCTTGGACCGGGGTCACTATATCGGCTCCAATATCTCCTACTATCTGAAGCAGCTCGCCGATGGGGGATACATCGACAGGGTTGCCTCCCAGCGCGACAAGCGGTCCGCAAGGATCCGGTTGACCGACAAGGGCGAACAGCTTTGCGCCAATCTGCGCAATGCAGGCGGAGCTTACAACCGCGTACTCGCCCGGGATGATGACGATCTTCGCAATCTGGAAATCGCATTCCAGACATTGCACAGGCTCGAACTGGTTTGGGGCAATGCCGCGCGTTACGGCATCTGAGCCCCTGTCAATTCGTGTTCTGATGTCTGGAAAGGACTGACATGCATGTGGCTTTCGTTCACAGGCGCGGCCTGGGTCAATTTGCTGCCCTGGCCGAACATCTTGCGGCAAGCGGGCATGATGTCAGCCTTATCTGTGAAACAGTGGACCGGCGCCTCCCATCGGTCCGCGTGATCAGACACAGAATGGAACCTGGCCCTCGGGCGGACAGCCAGATGGCCAGGTATCTCGGCATTCCCGATCACCACGTGCGGATCGGGCACCGCGTTGCCGAAACACTCGATTCCATGACTCGCCAGGGCGAACGCCCCGACATCGTCATCGGTCATATCGGCTGGGGCAGCATGATGTTCGTCAAGGATGTCCTGCCGCAAGTTCCGGCCCTCGGCTATTGCGAATTCTTCTATCGGGCCGAAGGCGCCGATGTCGGGTTTGCGCCGGATGACAATCCGGATGCCGAAACCCGCAAAAGATTAAGGCTGCGCAACATTGCGCAGCTAATTTCCCTTGAGGCAATGAACGGCGGCATCAGCCCGACGTTCTGGCAAAAGAGCCTGTATCCCGCCGCCGCGCAGAAACGCATTGCCGTCTGCCACGAAGGCGTCGACACCCGGATTTTTCGCCCCGACGCGCACGCAGCACTAAAATTGCCCGATGGCCGCATTCTCAGAGCGGGCGATCCGCCTGTAATCACCTTTGTTGCCCGCGACCTCGAGCCTTATCGCGGCTTCCCCCAGGCACTCGAAGCGGCGGCAAAGGTCATCCGGAAAAATGCCGACGCCCTGTTCGTCTTTGTTGGCGGCGACGGGGTGAGCTATGGCACACCGCCGCCCGGTGGCGGCTCGTGGAAAGACGCACTGCTTTCCAAGTATGATTTGCCGCCCGACAGGATCCTGTTTCCGGGTGCGATTTCGCACGATCTCCTGCGCCAGCTCTATCAGATCTCGACGGCGCATATCTACCTGACCTATCCCTTCGTTCTGTCCTGGTCCGTCATCGAGGCCATGGCATGCGGCGCGCTGGTGATCGGTTCGGATACCAGGCCCGTTCAGGAAATCATCCGGTCCGGCCAGAATGGCTTGCTCGTTCCCTTCTATGATACCGACGCGCTCGCCGACACCATTTTGCGCGTGCTTGCCGGGCCGAACGATTTCATGCCGCTGCGTGCGGCAGCACGCCGCACGATCGAGCACCGTTTCCGGCTGACCGATTGTCTTGCGCGGCAAAAATCTCTGATCGACGCGGTCTTGCGAGCGGCCTGAACGGCACTGTCTTTACCCTCCAATACCACCCGCACTGTGAGCGCACACCCGCAGAACCTGCGGGAAATGCTGGGGTTTTGCCACGTAATTGAAAGTATAAATAAAATATTTCGATTTTTGAAATAATTAAAACTTATATCTGTATTACATTTTACTATAGATCGCGAAGATATTCTGTTGACATTACTCTGTTGATATTTTCTCTTAACGGGAGACGCAGTTCGCATCTGCACAATCGACCAACTACACTGCCAAAGATACGGGATGTCTATTTTGAACACATCACTGCCCGCAGCCGTTCATCGACAACCTCGCCGAAGCCGCTACGCTATCGCTTCCAGCCATGATCAGGCGCTGCTCGAAGCTTCGCCCCTGGCCGATTTCATCGTTTTCGTGGAACCGGACGCGGATCAGCTCCGGCTGCTGAATGCCTTTCCGCTGATCGGCGTGGCCGTTTCGGATACCGGCGCGGCGGAGCTGCAGAACGCATTGAAGCGCATCTACCGGTTCAGGACCGTTCCCGAAGTACCGGTTGTCCGGCTGGATGCATCGACGGTTGCCACACAGGCCGCGCTTGTCGCGCAGGTGCTTGAATGCGGGCTGGATCGCCTCACCAGTCACGTGACCAAGGTACACGGCGAGCTTGTCATGCTGCGGCGCGAACGGGAGACGCTCTTCGAGAACTACCGCGCCATCGAAAATGCCTTCCACGCCAGGAACTGGGATTCCGTCACCGAGATTTTCGGCCACACGCCTTGCATCGACCCGAAGGATGAAGGCTTTGCCAACCTTCTGCGGGAATCGGAAATCGAACAGCTTTTCCCGGTATCGAGCTATGCGGTATCCGGCTTTGCCCTGCATTTTCGCGGCCTGCCCACAGGTCGGTCGGGACAGCTGATTGTCACGCTTGACTACGTTGAGAATGGCGAAGGCATCGCGGAATGGCTGGTTCCCTATGCCAGCGTGGCTGCGGACTGGAATTTCTTCTCCCTGCCCAAGGCCTGCGACGGCGGCCATCGCACGCTGCGGCTGCGGGTCTCCGCAACCGGAGGCGTGCCGCCGGAGCTTTCCCTCGGCAACGCCATCACCAACGAACGCTATGCGGCCAGGGCACGCATACCGCATGCCGACCTTGACATGCGCCCATTGGCTTTCCGCGTCTTTACCGGCCTGCCGGGGGTGCGCCCGACCTCCCTCAGCAACGTCTTCGTGCCGACATCGCTGATCGCCGGGCGGCGCGTCGAAGATTACCGGCTGCCGGTGGAAATGCTGCGCAGCGTCGCCAATGTTTCCGTCAATACCGTCGAGCCCGATTTCCCCACGGTGCGCTTTCTGGAACACGAAGACGCTATTGTCTGCCATCCTCTCAACGAGGGCATAACGGCCGGTGCGATCCGCCGCGTCATATCGCCGGGGACGGTTCGCATCTCGGCGCGCGCGATCATCGATCATCCCGAGGGTCAGCCCGGCGCGGTCGGCTTCCTGCTGACAAACCTGTCGGCGGATATCAAGGGCGAGATCGGTGCATTGGGCCGCGCCACGGAAAAGCGGCCGACAGCACTGTTCAGCGGCTGGACCGACATCACTGCGGCACAGCCCGTGGACATCAATTTCATGCTGGACGCGGCGACCACCCGCGCCATGGATCTTGTCATTCTCAGCAAGGCGACCACCGGTTCGGTCGATTTCTCCTGGCTCAAGGTGTTCAACTTCAGGCTTGTCAAGCATATCGAGGCGCGCCCGGCCCAGGAGATGGCCAATGCCCGATAAATCGCAGGACCTGATCGCCATCGCCATGCCGCTTTACGGTCACGCGGCGCTCGTTCCCGAAGCGCTTGAATCGGCACTGGCATCGATAACGAAATTCCGCGTCGCCATCGTTGTCTCGGTCGACGGCGACCCGCGCCATGAAGTGTTCGATCAGTTGGCGCTCTATGCGGCCGCCCATCCGTCCATACACGTGATCTTCGGCGCAAATGCCGGGCCGGGTGGCGCGCGCAATCGGGCGATTGAGTATATCCTGGAAGAATTACCCGAAGCAAAGGCAGTATATTTTCTGGATGCTGACAATCGCGTCCAACCCTATACTGTGGATACACTTTACCGCCGTCTTTCCTCCGGCAAGGCAGGGTGGATTTACACGAATATCGATACATTCTCGGTGAACTGGCGCGCCCATTACGGCGACAGCTATTCCCGGCTGATCCACTGCATCACGGACAATATCTGCGACACGGGATCGATGATTTCGATCGACGTCTTCAACAGCGGCGTGCGCTTCGATGACGACCGTCAGAATGGCTTCGAGGACTGGGAATTCTGGTTGTCGGCGATCGAGGCCGGCTTTGCCGGGCAGCCGTGCCATGACACCGGCTTCGAATACCGTCTGCGTGCGGAAAGCCGCTTCAAGGAAGCCAACCGCGACCGGTCATCATCGATCAACTTCCTGCGCAAACGGCACAAGGCCCTGTTCCGCCGGCCGACCCTGGTCGGTTTTGAACACGAGGAATGTCCCCGCTACGCGCTGATCCGAACAGGCGAGGGGACGCTCAGCACCTTCACCGACCCCACCCGCACACCGGGTGAGATCGGCTTTGACGACGCGATCCGCGCCTATTGGGGTAGCGTCGGCGAACCAGACAATTTCCATTTCCCGCCCTTTGTTGCCGCATGCAGCAACGAAACCTTGAAGCTGTTGAACCGCTCGCGGCTGTTTCCGAACATCCTCTGCCATCTCGAGCGTCTGGCGGAAAAATCCAACATCGTCTTTGTCGAGTTCGGCAATGTGGATTCGGAACGGCGCATCGAATCCGAGATCATGCCCTCCGGCACGCATCAGGGCCCGGCCGACCTGATCTTCGTTTCGACCAAGCTCATCCAGAACGTCATCGACAATGATGCGCTTGACTGGTTTTCGTCCATCGGCAGCCAGCAGCTGTGGCCGACATCATCGCGCCTGAAAATCCGCTTTCCGTTCCCCAAGGCACGGCAGCGCCGCTCGCTGGCACGGCCGGAACAGGCATTGCTCAACCTTGTAACGGCCATTGCAACCAGCCCGCTCAAGCAGACGGCATCCACACGCTGGACGTGGCGCCCGCGCCGGCTGCCGGCCCTGTCGGACATGTATCAGGTCCTGAGGAAGGAACTCGGCGGATCGCCGGTCCTGCCGCTCGCCCACAATACCGCCGGAAAAAAGACGGCGGCAGTGCTGGTTCCCAATGCCTCGTTCGGCGGCGCCGAGAAGGTCGCCTATGCCGCCGGCCGCGAATTGAAACAGGAGGGTTTTGAAACCCATCTGTTTGTGCTCGGTTCAAGCCGCATGGACGTGCTCGACGAGTTCGACCAGGCCTTCGACTACATCCATTTCTGGAAGGACGGCATACCGGCCTGGGGTGACACCAACCGCTTCCTCGGGCAGGATTTCATCACCGAAGATCATCCGCTCGACTGGGAAGCGCTGCGCGGACAGCTGTCCGGCTTCGACCTGATCGTCAACAACCATGTGATGGCCGCCCATCCGCTGATGGGCAAACTCCGCTCGGAAGGCACGCGCACCGCCTGCTATCTCCATGTGGTGGATGAAACCGTCTTCCGCCGCCGCGCCGGGCAGCCCTATGCCGCGATTGCATTCGAGCACGCCTATGACGCGTTTCTCACCTGTTCCGAGCA
Organism: Phyllobacterium sp. SL163; assembly: GCF_049896885.1. NCBI lineage: Bacteria > Pseudomonadati > Pseudomonadota > Alphaproteobacteria > Hyphomicrobiales > Phyllobacteriaceae > Phyllobacterium > Phyllobacterium sp. SL163. The sequence goes on from NZ_JAFCVE010000006.1 coordinate 76,127, forward strand.
GCTGAAAACCTATCTGCACAGCTTTGGCGTGCCGTTCGAGAAAATCTTTGCCGTCCCGAACGCCGCCAGCTTTTCCATCGATGCCAAGCTGCGCGCGCAGGTTACCGGTGCCCGCAAGACACCGCAGCCGGCCGAACCGCTGCGGATCCTCTACATGGGTCGGCTGGACCGCCAGAAGGGCATTGACCGCTTGCACGATGCCATCATCAAACTGCGCGAGCGCGGCATCGCCTTCGAAGCCCAGGCCATTGGCGGCGAGATTCTCTCCGACGACCCGAGTTCTTCATGGATGGCGCGCCTCAAGGACGCCGGTGTCCGCGTTTCACCGCCGGTTTTCAGCGGCAAGGATATCGCGGCCCAACTCGCCTGGGCCGACGTGCTGCTGATGCCGTCGCGTTGGGAAGGCGCACCGCTGATGATTGCCGAAGCGCAGCAGCTTGGTTGCGTCCCGGTGGCGACTGCCGTCGGTGCGGTCGATGAGCTGATCATCCATGGTCAGGACGGCATCCTGATCAAGAATGGCAATGATGCGCAGATCGTATCGGATATCGCCCGGCTACTGACCATTCTCGCCCAGGACCGCACGGCGCTGGCCCGCACGGCGGAAGGCGCGCTTGCCACGGCTGCCGAGCGTTCCTGGACCTCATCCTTTGCCAGCTTCATTCACTGGAGCAACACCATCGAACCGGCTCTTCCGCTCGAACGGAATGCGGATGCGCCGGAAATCATCCCAGAATTCGATGCTACCGCCGTGCTTTCCGGCCGTGCTGTCGCGTGACGATCACCAGAAAGGTTTTGTGACCCCCATGAGCCCCAGAATTCTCCTTACAGGCATCCCAGGCCACGTGACACGCCTTATCCAGCGCGCTGAAGACGCCCGGGTCTTTTACTCGGAGAAACAGCCGCAGCCGGAAAGCAAGGATGCTTACCTGCGCGAACTCAAGAACATCAGCAACACAGGCAATTACCTGATCGGGGAGGGCGCCTTGCGCGCACTGTCCCCGGACGCCACCCACATTCCGTTCTGGCATCTGTACAATGCCGTCAACAATGGCACCGGTCTCGATTCCATCAACAAGCAGTTTGATATCTGCGTGTTCACCTGCGCCAACCTCCTGCGCAAAAGCCTGTCGGCCGATGCGGAAGCGCAGGTCCTGTCCAAGCTCGACATGCCTGTGGTCATGCTGGGCATCGGCATCCAGAACCGCCCGGACCTTGAAGAATCATTGCCCGAAGGCACCCAGCGCCTGCTGCAGGTCCTGAAGGAAAAGGAACATTATTTCCTCACCCGCGGCGACGAGACTGCCTCCTATCTCAAGGACCAGGGGTTCTCATTCGTGCGGCCCGTCGGCTGCCCGTCGATGTATTTCATGCCCGCCAATGTGCGCAAGGCCATTCGCCGTCTGCCTGATGTCAAGGTGGGCGAGGGGCGGACCGTGTTCACCGGCTATATGGGTGCCGCGCTGGATACGATCGGCGACATGAACGCGCTGTCGTCCGATGACGGCCGGTCGGCCTATGTCATCCAGGACGAGCCCCTGCATTTCGACATGCAGGTCGAACCCAACGAGGATGGCCGCGTCTACGATTCCACCTCGGGCGAGATGATCGGCGACCTGACGTTCAAGGGCTCGGGCGAACTGAAGAAGAAGATCAAGGTTCACACATTTTTCGACACCAACCAGTGGCGCGCCTGGACATCCTCGATGGACTTCTCCTTCGGCCGGCGCTTTCACGGCAACATCATTGCGCTCCAGTCCGGCGTGCCAAGCCTGATCGTGGCCGTCGATGACCGCATGCGCGAAATGCTGAACTTTTCCGGATTGCCGAAAGTCGAGGCCAACGACCTCAATTCTGCAAATGACCGCTCGGCTTTCATCTCCGACCATCTGGCGCAGATGAACATCCCGCAGGTCATCGAAAAATACTCTGACCGTGAACGCAGCTTCCGCTCGGTCCTGACCGAGATCGGCATCGGATAACTCCCATATCCGGTGCTCCGGAAGCTCCAACCCAAGATGGACGAACATGCGAATAATGATCACAGGCATCCCATCATATCTGATGCGGACAGTCGACAGCGTTTCCGGGGCAACGGTCAAGCACCGTCCCTATTTCGAGAACATCCGGACGAAGAAGGATGTCATCGACCAGGTCAAGCGGATTGCCAATACCGGCAATTATCTCATCGGTGAAGGCGCGGCCAACAGCGTACGCGGCCACGACGTCACCTATATTCCGTTCTGGCATCTGGCCAACAGCATCCATTCGCCCGAGACCTATGCGCGGCTGAACGAGAGCTTTGATCTGTGCCTGTTCGCATCGGCCAACCTGCTTCGGCCCGGCTACGCAGCGGCGACGGAATCCCATGTGTTCGAGCGTCTCAACATGCCGATCGTCGTCATGGGCATCGGCATCCAGAAGAAGGAGAACCTGAAAGCCGAACTGCCGGAAGGCACGCAGCGCTTTCTCAACGTCTTGAAGAAGAAGGAAACGTTCTTCCTCACCCGCGGGCACTTCACGGCGGAATTCCTGAAGGCCGAGGGCATGAAATATGTGCGCCCGACCGGTTGCCCCTCTCTCTATTACGATCCGGCCCAGATGAAGCGCTCGCTCAGCCGCCTCGCCGATCCGGGCCTGGCGGAATCGCAGAAGATCGCCTTTGGCGGTTATCTCGGCAGCGTTCCCGACACCATCGTCGATGCCCATGCGCTGCTGCACAAGGACAGCACGGCAAGCTATGTCATCCAGGACGAAGTCATCGTCTACAACATGAACATGGTGGGCGACGAGGGCACCGAAGCCTATGATCCGGCGGCCAGCCGCATCACCGCGCCGACCGAGTACAAGCATGCGGAGAAATGGCAGCGCAAGCGCGACTATCTCGTATTCTTCGACACGCATAAGTGGCGCAGCTGGGTTTCCGGCCAGGATTTCTGCTTTGGCCGCCGGTTCCATGGTTCGATCATCGGCATGCAGTCGGGCATTCCAGCGCTGATGATCGCCGTCGACGACCGGATGCGCGAAATGCTCGACTTTGTCGGCTTCCCCCACATCGAGGCATCGGTCTGGAACCGCGAGCCGCAAAAGAAGGCCTTCCTGCAGGACTTCCTGTCGAAGATCGACGTTCCCGCCGCCATCCACCGCTATTCCGCCTGCGAAGCCAATTTCAACGCCGCGTTGAAAGATATTGGAATCCGGTGATCGGTACTTGTCCCGGCGTCCACCTTATGAGGAGGCATGAAACCATGGGCTGGAAAGTGCACATGCGTAAGTTGGCCGCCGGTGCCGCCGGTATCGTGGCAGCGATTGTTATCGGCGTTCAGCCGGTAACACCGGCGCATGCGGCGGGCGATACCCGCTTTGGCGTCAACCGGGTCAATCTGGCCTGGCTTTCTCCCGCCGAACGGGAGAAGCTTCTTGATCTCATGGTCAAGAACGGCGTCGTGGCGGTGCGCCTGTCACTGACAAAACCGATCGACCAGAGCATTGACGCGGTCCGCGTTGCCCACGCCAAGGGCCTCGCCATCCTCCTGGAAATATCGCTCAACAATCCGGCCTTCTATCCCGAGGGCACGCAACCCCGTTCCGGCCTTGGCCGGATATGGGACATGTACCGGCTTTCCGATATTGCGCCGGATCAGTTCCGTTCCGTCGTCGGCGATGCCTTGCGCAAGATCGATGCGCTCAAGATTCCGCTTGTTGCCGTGGAGGCCGGAAACGAGATCAACTGGGGCGCCTATAATGGCGATCTGGAAGTGAAGGCAAAGGCCAAAAGCCGCACCGCCCGCTCGCTGGCGGATCTCGACAATTTGCCGGCCGTCGAGCAGGGCGCAGCCCGGTATGTCCAGCTTGCCGCCGTGGTCCGCAGGGAATTGCAATCAACGCAATACAGCCGCAACGCCAAGGTCGTTTCGGCGGGGCTGTCCGATATCCCGGTCGCCGACGCCGACCGGCGCGGCATCGACAGCATCGATCCCGCCAGTTTTACCAATCTCATGCGCAAGCATGGGCTGGACAAGGTCGTGGACGGCTACGGCATCCACATCTACCCCGGCAGCAACGGCACGGCAGCAGCCCGCGCGGCGCATGTCAGCCAGGCGCTGTCCATCTGCCGCTCGGAACCGGACGGCAAACCGTGCTGGATCACCGAATGGGGCTTTTCCAACACGGCGACCACATGCCCGGCCAATGACGGCTCGCGCGAACAGCTGGTCGAGGCGGCACGCAGCCGCTTCGCCGAACTGATGGGAACAGGCCGGGTGGCCGCCGCCTACTACTTCGATTGGGATGCAAAGGGATATGGGGTCTGGCGTTGCGGGGGACTTTCTCCCGCGGGCCGGGCAGCAGTGGTGACACCATGAAACTGAAAACCGTCATCATCGGTGGCTCCAATACCGTCATGCTGCCGGGCTACCTGCCGTCACTTCTGGCGACCATGGCCCGGCGCGGCATCGACCTCGACATTGCCGCCGACCTGGCCGTGGGCGGGACGACCAGCGCCTTCGGCCTCTACCAGCTCAAGACCTATGACAAGCTTGCCGATTGCGATCTGCTGCTGATCGAGTACGCACTCAATGATGCCTTTGTCTATGGCGACGAGCGGCGGCCTTTCCGCCACTGGGCGCGGTTTTATGAGGGGATCATCCGCTATGCCCTCGAGCAGAACCCCAACCTGCGCATTGCCACCCTTGTCTTCGGCGCCCGCAACGGCTCCTTCCTCAGCGCCGTGCCATCCATCGATGCCGGGATCAACTACATCTCACAGTGGTACGGCACCATCTGCGTCGACGTTTCGCGCCACCTGATGCAGCGGCTGGGCCGCGATGTCGTCGGCCATCCCAGTTTCTATTCCGACCAGGGGCATTATGCGCGGCCGGTCGCGACGACTATCGTCGCCAACCTCATTGCCGATGAACTGGAACCGGCATTGCTGCGCCCGCACAAGGCGGCTGCCCTGCAGCCACCCATCGACCCCGACCATTTTGCCGGCGCGCGCGCGCTCGATGGCGTGCAGCTCGGCAAAAGGCTGGGCCGGCTGCCGGTCGAATACAGCAACCGGCGATTTTCCGTCTCGGCCCTTGATCTTGGCCGCGACCGTTTGAAATTCGAAGTGGACAAGGGGCAGCTCCTGGCCATGGCCTATGTCTGCGAGCCCAACATTCCGCCGCTCGATGTGCACATGGGCGAGGAGACGCACCGCGCCGCCCTGCTGAAGGGCGGTGTGCGCGACGGCACCTACAAGTTCCTGGTGTCGATGCTGAGCTTCGAGTTCCTGTATGGCGTCACGCTGCTGCAGACCCAGCCATCCCTCGCGCTTACCCTCGGGGGTGGCGGCGAAGGCGGCGAACACAAGCTGCACGTGCCGAAGGACAGCATCAGGCATGAAACATTCCCGGCCGAACCGGCACTGCCGATCAGCGGCATTCTTTTCACCGGCAACCTGAAGGTCTGCGCCATCGAGAAGGCCGGAAGCGCGGCCAATGGCTCTGCCGCTGCCGCACAACCGGCGGCCAAAGTGGAAGCGCCAGCGCCAAGCGCCTGAGTTCCCGCTACTGCCATCTTTGTCAAACGGCACGGACGTGATACCCGTTCAGACGGACAAGTGAGCGGGAATCATGACGGAAGCCGACATAGTTGCGATTGAAGAATGGCTCGATGCGCAGGGATTGGCCGGCGCCAGCGAAACCGAACTGCTGAACGGTTTCTGCGTGCGGTGCTGCGGCCTTGGCATCACGCTCGAACGCGCCTTGACCTTTGTTGATACGCTGCATCCCATCTACGAGGGCAGGGCGTTCCACTGGCGCCAGCGCGAGGAGGTGGAAAAGCCGGTGATCGAGTATGGCTCGAGCACCCAGGGCCCCGGCGCCGAAAGCTGGCAGCGGACCACTTTCTACCACCTGCTGCAGTCCGGCGAGGATTCGCTCCGCCGCCGCATCGGCGAAATGGACGAACCGGGCTTTCTGCATCTGGAAAACCTCAAGGCCGAAGGGCTCACCGATTATCTCGCGCTGGTTCACCGCTTTTCGACGCAGGGCAGCATCGGCGAAATGGACTGTTTCTATTCGCAATGGTCCACGGCGCATGCCGACGGCTTTGTGGACAGCGACATTGCAACCCTGAAACGTCTGGCGCGGGGGCTGGCGCTCGCGATCAAATGCTCCTCGCTGGCGCGGATCGTGCGCACGGTGGCCGAGGTCTATCTCGGGCACGATGCGGGCGAACGCGTGCTGGCCGGGCGCATCAATCGCGGCGCGGCCGACCGGATCGAAGCGGTTCTCTGGTATTCGGACCTGCGCGACTATACGCGCATTTCCGACGCGGCAGGACCGGATGCCATAATCCCGATGCTGAACGACTATGCCGATGCGGTCATCTCGTCGATCCAGGAAGCGGGCGGCGATGTGCTCAAGCTCATCGGCGACGGCACCCTGGCCATCTTCACCGAAGGCGGGTCGCAGACGGCCTGCGCCGCGGCGCTGAAGGCCCAAGCCCTCCTGCGCAAGCGGCTCATCGTGCTCAATGAGCGGCGCGCCGCCGAGAAACAGCCGATCACCAATGTCTATCTCGGCATGCATGTGGGCGAGGTGTTCTTTGGCAATATCGGCAGCGACACGCGGCTGGATTTTACCGTCGTTGGACCGGCGGTCAATGAAGTCAGCCGCATCGCATCCATGTGCCGGTCCGTCGATCAGGATGTCCTGATCTCGGACCGCTTCGCCGCATTCCTGCCGGAAGAACTTCGCTCCAAACTGGTTTGCGTCGGGCGTTTCGCCTTGCGCGGCGTCGGGCGGGCGCAGGAACTGTTCACCCTCGACCCCGCCGAAAAACGTTGAAACCCGCAATGCCGGGCATTGCGGGTTTCCTGTGCTTTCACAAGCGCATCAAAAGGCGCTGATTATCCGTTTAAATATCGCTTTGCCAGTTCTGCCATATCGCGATCTTTCTTGGTCTTGATCGGATGCAGCACGCGTGAAAGAAGTTTCAGCGTTGAAAAGCCCGGCTTGAGATACGGTGAAAGGGTGGGGAGTTGGATGTTCATTGCAAATATCCCTTTCTTTATAAGTGATTTGAATAGCGGGGGTTTATTCCCAGTCTGAATATCGCATGGCGGAAGGGCGAGGCGGTATACCGATCCACCGAGGTGATTGCCTATTTCTCCGGGAAGATCGTGTTGATCTCTGGGCAGAAAAGCGGCTCAAAAATTACCATCCGTGGAAATCGACAGGGATCGCCATTTGTTGATTTCCGCGTGAACCGAATCCAGCTTCGTCGCGATGCCTTTGACCGCATCGGAACCGGCGGCATAACGCAGGGGTGGCTCCTGCGAGGCGGCCAGTTCGATCAATGCCGATCCGAGCTTTGCCGGATCGCCCGCCTGCTTGTAGCTGTACCCGTCATAGGTTGTGCGCGTTTCACGCGAGGCTTCGGCATAGTCCTCAATGCTTTTATTGCCATAGCGAACCGAACTTTCATCGAGAAAATCCGTGCGGAAGAACCCCGGCTCGACGATGGTCACATGGATGCCGAAGCGGGCCACTTCCATGGCCAGCGATTCGGAGAAGCCTTCAACCGCAAACTTCGTCGAACAATAGACGGAAGCACCGGCAAACCCGACCATGCCGCCTATGGAGGACAGATTGAAGATGCGGCCCGATCTTTGCCAGCGCATCACAGGCAGAACTGCGCGGGTCACGTGCAACAGGCCGAATACATTGGTGGCGAATTGCCGTTCGATGTCGTCGGCGCCATTTTCTTCGAACTGACCCAGCTGGCCGTAGCCGGCATTGTTGACGAGAACGTCGATGCCGCCGAAATGGGTGACGGCAGCGTCCACCGCCTGATCCGCCTGATCCGGCTTGGTCACGTCCAGCTCAACAATCAGCAATTGCCCCTCAACGCCCGCGAACGCCTGTTGCACCTGCTTGCGATTGCGGCCGGTCGCGACCACATTGTCACCGGCTGCCAGCGCAGCCTTGGCAACTTCCGCGCCGATACCCCGTCCGGCACCGGTGATAAACCATGTCTTGCTCATCCTGCATTTCCTTGTCGTGCTAAAACAGAGCCCCTTGGGGCCACGACGTGAACATAGGGCGGCGGGCGGAAGAACACGTAGACCGGAACTCCGGATGGATTGCCTGATCCTCCGGATTTCGCAATGCCGTGAGTTGCATAAGTTTAATTATGGAACTCACGGCATCGATGCAGGCTTTCATCCCAGCGTCGAGTTGAAAGCGCCGCCATCGAGCAGAAGGTTCTGCCCGACGATGAAGCCGGCATACTGGCTGCACAGGAAGGCGGCCGCCGCGCCGAATTCCTCCTTGGTGCCGAAGCGGCCGGTCGGATTGGCGGCATGGGCTTCAGCGCGCGCCTGTTCGATGGAGATACCCTTGGTTTCCGAAGTCTTTTCCAGAAATCCCTTGATCCGGTCGGTCTCGTGCGAGCCCGGCAAGAGATTGTTGATGATCACCCCATGACGCGCCACCTGCCGCGCAGTTCCGGCAACAAAACCGGTCAGGCCGCTGCGCGCGGCATTCGACAGGCCGAGCTGGGCAATGGGAGATTTCACCGAGCCGGAGGTGATGTTGACCACGCGGCCCCATTTGCGCTCGATCATGCCGGGCAGGATCGCGTTCATCAGGTAGATCGGCGTCAGCATATTGGCATTGACCGCCTTCAACCACTCTTCTTCATGCCAGTCCGACCAGAGGCCGGCCGGCGGCCCGCCGGCATTGTTGACGAGAATATCCGGCTGCGGTTCGGCAGCCAGCAATTCCTTGCGGCCTTGCTCCGTCGTCACATCTGCCGCAACGATCTGCACCTTGACGCCATAGGTATCGGCGATTTCCTTGGCCGTCTCGCGCAGCACCGCTTCCGTGCGGGCATTCAATGTCAGGTCAACGCCTGCTTCCGCCAGCTTCTCCGCAACGCCGCGGCCAAGCCCTTTTGAACTCGCGCAGACGATTGCCCGCTTACCCCTGATTCCCAGATCCATTCTGTCCTCACCTGTCCTTCATTCCGTCAAGCGGCCTGCCGTGCAAGAGCAGCAACATTATCGCAAAGACGGTCAATTTCGTCCGTTGTGTTCAGATAGCTGACCGATGCACGCGCAATCTCGTTGAGGCCGCGCGCCGTCATGTCGAGCGGTGTGTAGGGTATCCCATTTGCCGCGATTGTAATCCGCTTTTCCGCAAGTTTGCCGCGCAGAGCCTGCGGCGCAATGCCCGCCACCGTAAAAGAGACCAATCCGGATTTCTCCGTGCCGAGATCATGAATCGCAACACCGGGAATGGCAGCCAGTTGACCGCGCAATTGCCCGGAAAGTTCCCTGATCCGCTGGCGGATCGCACCCATGCCCAGACTGCGCGCTTGTTTCAGTGCCGCTCCCAATCCAAGCAGCAGGGCGATAGGCTTTTCACTCGTCTCGAAACGCTGCGCATCCGCCCGCATAAGTGGCCCGTCCTCGCCCCATGTCGAGGAAAGGACATCGAGATAGGCCGGTTCGAGGGTTTCAAGAAAAGCCTTGCGCAGATAGAGAATGGCAGCGCCGCGCGGGCCACGCAGAAATTTTCTACCTGACCCCTTCAGCATGTCACAGCCGATGGCGCTGACATCCACAGGAAGCTGGCCGAGCGCCTGCGCCGCATCGATGAAATAGGGAATGCCAGCCGCACGCGTGACCCGGCCGATGGCCGCGGCATCATTGATAAGCCCGCCATTGGCGGGAAGCCACGTCAAAGCAACGAGGCGAACGCGGTCATCGATCATGGCAGCGAGCGCATGGGCATCCACACTGCCGTCTTCATTCATCGGGATGGTCTCGACGCGCGCGCCTGCCCTTCTGGCCGCCGCCTGCATGGTCGACAGATTGCCGCCCCATTCCTGACGACCGACCAGAATACGGTCACCCGCAACAAGCGGCGGCAAAGCGGCAAAGGACAGTCCCCAGGCAGCGGACCCGCTGCTGGAGAAGGCAATCTCGGCAGGCGCCGCGCCGATGAGACCGGCGGCATCCGCCCGCGCTTCGTCGATCAGGCCCGCCGCATTGGCCGCAGCTTCCATGGGGCCATAGAGCGATTCACGCTGGAGATGTTCCGTCACCGCCGCCAGCACTGCATTGGAAGGCAGCGACGAGCCGGAATGGTTGAAATGGATGCTGATGGCACACCCCGGCGTCTCCGAGCGCAACTGTTCAATATCGAGCGTTTGGGTCACCGTCAGCCCTCCAGCTCGACCAACGCATCCACCTCGACCGCAACGCCGCGCGGCAATGAGCTGACGCCGACGGCGGCACGGCTGTGACGCCCCGCATCGCCGAACACGGCAACCATCAGGTCCGATGCGCCATTGGCAACCTGCGGGTGCTGGGTAAAGTCAGGCGTCGCCGCCACGAAGACGCCGAGACGCACGATGCGGCGCACGCTGGCAATCGTCCCATCGGTGGCCGCGGCGATCTGCGACAGCACGTTGAGCGCCGCGATCTCGGCTGCCCTGCGGCCTTCCTCAAGGGAAACAGACGCGCCGACAACACCGAGGACGGCGTTCTCGTCATCGATACGGCTGATCTGCCCCGATATGCTCAACAGGGTGCCTGCGCGGACGACCGATACGTAATTGGCAACGGGTACGGACGCGACCGGGAGGTCGTGACCAAGGGTTGCAAGCTTCTTTGCTATGGTGGCTGACATCATCATCTCCGGCTGACTATGCCGGCATCATCAACCGCCCTGCTCCGCAGGTCCAATTCAAAACACTGGCGTCACTGATCGATCTGGCTAATGTCGGTGAACCCGGATAAGCTGGCGATACGCAGTCGAAAGCATGAGGCGAAATGCGCTCCTCCACCACCTTGCCGCCGTTGCAGGCACTTCGAGCCTTCGAGGCCGTCGCGCGGTTGATGAGTTTTCGCCGGGCAGGCGAAGAACTGCTCATCACGCAAAGCGCCGTCAGCCATCATATCCGCCAGCTGGAAGAGTTTCTCGGCCTGCCGCTGTTTGTGCGCAAGGCGCGCAGCATCGCCCTGACACCGGAGGGCGAGGACTATCGCGCCCGCACCACCGATGCATTCCGCCTCATCGCCGCCGCCACCGCAGACCTGCGCGGCAGAAGCAGGCGCAATGTCGTCCGCATCAGCCTGCTGCCCTCCTTTGCCGCCAACTGGCTCGTATCGCGCCTGCACGGTTTTCAATCGCTGCACCCCGATATCGGCCTCGAACTCGATCCCACCCTGCGCAGCGCAGACATTGCCGCTGGGGAGGCCGACATCGCCATCCGCTATGGCGACGGAAACTGGCCCGGGGTCGATGTGCGCCTGCTCATGGCCGAACAGCTCAGCCCGGTTATCAGCCCGGCACTTCTGCAATCGGACAAAACCATCGAGACGCCGCAAGACTTGCTGCGCCACACATTGCTGTTCGCCAGGAAGCCCGTCGACTGGCAGGTCTGGGCGGATGCGGTGGGGCTTGATCTGGCCGGCGCCCGCACCATCCAGCTGACGGATTACAACATCACCCTGCAGGCGGCGCTGGACGGTCAGGGCATTGCCATCGGCCGCATGCTGCTGATCCGCGATCACCTGCGGACCGGGCGTCTGGTGCAGCCATGCGCGCAGACGATCACCTCCACCCGAACCGCCCATTGGCTGGTGACACCCAAAGGGGCCAGCAGCGCTCCGGCGGCGCAAATATTCATCGATTGGCTGATCGCGGAAACCGCAAAGGCATCCAATCAGAGCAATGGAGAAACCGGCAATGCCCTATGAACTCTATTACTGGGACGGCATACAGGGACGCGGCGAGTTCATCCGGCTGGCGCTGGAAGACGCTGGGGCGGCCTATGTCGACATCACCCGCGAAACCGGCAGCGGGCGCGGCACATCCGCAATGATGCGGATGCTGAAAGGCGCCGATACCTCGCACACGCCGTTCGCCCCGCCCTTTCTGAAAGACGGCGAACTGCTTGTTTCACACGTCGCCAATATTCTTCTCTATCTCGGACCCAAACTCGGTCTGGTGCCGGAGAATGAGGGATTGCGCTATGCCGCCAACGGCCTGCAACTGACCATCACCGACTTTGTCTGCGAGGTGCACGACACGCATCATCCGATTGCCACCGAGCTTTACTACGAGGATCAGAAGGACGCGGCGAAGGCGCGCTCGGCCAGCTTCATCGAGCATCGCATCCCGAAATATCTCGGCTATTTCGAGCGCAACCTTGCCAATAATCCGGACGGTGACAGGCACAGCATCGGTAACGGGCTCAGCTATGTCGACCTCTCATTGTTTCAGGTGATCGAAGGGCTGAGATATGCCTTTCCCCGCGCCACGCAGTTGTTTGATCGCCAGTATCCCCTACTGGTTGCATTGCATGATCGGGTCCGGGAGCGGCCCAACATTGCCCGCTACCTCGCCTCGCCGCGGCGTATTCCCTTCAATGAGTCAGGCATTTTCCGCCATTACCCCGAACTCGATCAGGACGCCGTCTAGGCGCGCTTGAGAACAACGACGTTCTTGCCGTCGGCGCAAAGACGCTGCGCAGCAGCGTCGTGAAACGGTTTATCGGCCAGGGGAATGCGCCTGGCCTCCCGCCGCGCCAGCTGCAGAACGGCAGGCGGAATATCCCTGCTGTAAAAGATCGCATCGGCCATTTGCAGCAGGCGCATGGCCTTGAGTGTGAGAAGCTCGGGGTCATCACTCTCCACCGGGATGACGGCCACCATGCCCGTGCGTGTGTTGCGGTCATTGGCGACCTCCATCGCCCGTGCCTGCAGTTTGGCTCTTTCATCGGGCAACGGGTCCACGCCAAAGGCGCGATTGACGAAATCCTCCCAGAACAGCCTTCGCTGGCGGCCGGGCTGGAGCACATCCACGATATGGCTGCGCAACTGTTGTGCCAGTCGCGCCCAGGCTGCCAGCGATGCGGGCAGGACCGTCTCGATCCGCCGGCGGATCGCCTGCCCCAATATAGGCGCTGCGCCATCGGTCGATATGCCGACCACCACGGGCGAACGATTGACGATGGTGCCAAACTGAAACGCGCAGAATGCCGGCTTGTCGATCACATTGCACGGCACACCGGCTTGCGTCGCCGCATGCAGGAATGCTTCAGCCTCCTGTTCCGTCGCGGCGTCGGCAACGGCGATAGCAGCACCGTGCAAGTCCGTCGCCGACCACCTGCGCGCATGATGGACGAACGGTCCTGCCGCAATCAGGGCGGACATTTCCTCGCTCACGGCTTCGGCGTAGACATGAACCTCAGCGCCTGCCGCTGCCAGCAGTTCGGCTTTCCATGCGGCTGCGGCGGTTCCGCCCGCAACGACACCGCGCTTGCCCCGAAGGCTGAAAAACACCGGCAGCACCGCCAGTCGCCCGATACTGCCGGGGCGCGGGCTATTCTGCGGCCTGGACAAGATTTGCATCGACAATCCCCCTGATTTCGGCGCGGCAGGAGCCGCAATTCGTTCCGGCCTTCAAAGCCTCACCGATGGCGGCAACGGTCCGGCAGCCGCCGCGCACCGCGCCGGCGATCTCGTTGCGGCCGACGGAAAAGCAGGAACAGACAATCGCGCCCTTGTCGAGCATATCCCCGCCGGGCCGTCCCGCCAGAAGCTGGAAACGGTTCTGCGCAGCAGGAAAGTGCTGCGACAGCTGCTCGCCGGCCCAACTGCGCGACACGGCGACGGGCTGGCGCGCGATGTAGAGCGCGCCGATCAGGGCATCACCGGCAAAGGCAGCCATGCGGTGCTGGCCATTCCTTGCATCGTGGTAACGCAGCAGCGGCGCGTCATCGCCGCAGCCGAACAATTCTCCGGTAAACATCGCCCAGTCATCCGGCTCGTGAAGACCGGCAAGTTCGATCCGGTATCCTCCATTGGCCTTGGCAAGTGCCCAGTAATCCGCCGCAATCCTCCGGGGCTTGTCGCGCAGGACCGCGAACCCGTACCAGAGAGCTTCGAAAGGTTGGATATCCACCCTTGCCATCTTCAGTGCAGGCTGGCCGGAGACCGGGTCGATCCGCGATGTCACAAGTACGTCCACACGGGCACTACCGGCAAACTGATTGGTCCAGTGCATGGGCACGAACACACTGCCGCGCGACTGCCTGTCCGTCAGTAGTGCCCGGACGATGATATCGCCATGCGCGTTGTACAACCGGACAAGGCTCGCATCGGCAATTCCCAGCCCGGCGGCATCGAGCGGATGTATCTCCGCGAAAGGCTCGGCGAAATGCGCGGACAGGCGCGCGCTTTTTCCCGTGCGCGTCATCGTGTGCCAGTGATCGCGCACACGCCCGGTGTTCAAGGTGAACCGCCGATCGATCGCGCCCGTATCGGCTGGGGATACCGCAATGAACCGTGCCCGGCGATCCCCGGTAAAGAAGCCGCCTTGTGCAAAAAAGCGTCCGTCCGTCGTCGCAGCGTCCCGGCTTTGCGGCCATTGAAACGGGGCAAGCTCGTCATACGCGCGCGCAGATATGCCGGCATGGGCGGCGATGTCGAAATCGCGGCTGCCCTTGTTCTCCGCTCCCGACAAAGCGGCATGCTCGGCAAAGATCTGCGCCGGATTCTGATAGGCGAATGCGGCGGTAAAGCCCATACGTTTCGCCACTTCGGTGATGATCCACCAGTCCGGCCGCGCCCGACCCGGCAGCGGCAGGAATGGCCGCTGCCGGCTGATGCGCCGTTCGGAATTGGTGACCGTGCCGTCCTTCTCGCCCCATCCGGCTGCGGGCAGAAGCACATGGGCATAGGCGGTCGTGTCCGTTTTCGCGTTGATGTCGGACACCACGACAAATGGGCAGGCTTTCAGCGCCTTTGCCACGCGATCGGCTTCCGGCATGGAATCGGCCGGGTTGGTCGCCATGATCCACAGGGCTTTGATCCGCCCGTCGCCAACCGCCTTGAACAGATCGACGGCCTTCAGGCCCGGCCTCGCTGCCATGATCGGGGAAGCCCAGAAATCCTGCACCAGTTGCCGGTGCCCGGCATTTTCGATCTGCATATGGCTGGCCAGCATATTGGCGAGCCCGCCCACCTCGCGCCCGCCCATGGCATTCGGCTGCCCGGTGACCGAGAACGGCCCCATGCCGGGGCGGCCGATGCGGCCCGTTGCCAGATGGCAGTTGACGATCGCATTGACCTTGTCCGTACCGGATGCCGACTGGTTGACGCCCTGGCTATAGACCGTCACGCATCGTTCGGTGCGGGCGAACAGCGCGAAAAAGGCGAGCAGTTGATCCGGCGCAATTCCGGTGTGCTGCGAAATCGCGTCCAGATCGCAGGGACTGGCAAGGGCCAGCGCCGCCGCAAAACCCGTCGTGTGCTGCCCGATATAGGCGCGATCCAAGGCCCCCTGCTCGGCCAGAAAACCGAGCAGCCCGACAAACAGCGCCGTATCCCCGTCGGCACGGATCGGCAGGTGCATATCGGCGATATCGGCCGTCATGGTGCGGCGCGGATCGATGAGGACGATACGCATCTGCGGGCGCTTCACCTTGGCCGCCGCGATACGCTGATAAAGCACGGGATGGCACCAGGCGAGATTGGAGCCGGTCAGCACGATGAGATCGGCGAGCTCCAGATCTTCATAGGTCCCCGGCACGGTATCCGACCCGAAGGCACGCATATGCCCCGCCACCGACGACGACATGCACAGCCGCGAATTGGTATCGATATTCGCCGAGCCGATGAAACCTTTCATCAGCTTGTTGGCAACGTAATAGTCTTCCGTCAGAAGCTGGCCCGAAACGTAGAAAGCAACGCTGTCAGGACCATGTTCCCTGATCGCAGCGTTGAAACGGCTGGCGACGAGATCAAGGGCCTTGTCCCAGCTCGCCGCCTTGCCCTCGACCCGTGGCTCCAGCAATCGGCCATCCAGATGAACCGTTTCACCAAGCGCCGATCCCTTGGAGCAGAGCCGCCCGAAATTGGCGGGGTGATCGGGGTCTCCGGCAATGGCAACCGTACCGTCTTTGCCGGGGGTCGCGAGCACGCCGCATCCGACGCCGCAATAGGGACAGGTGGTGCGAACCGTATCGGGAGAAAGCACCGGATTGTCCATGCTGCTCTACTCCGCAGCCATGGCGGCCAGCTCAAGCGCGGCCAGAATCCGGTCGCCATCCAGCCGGATCGCGATGGTTTTCACGCTGCCTTCATCCGCGCCAAGTGCCTTGCCGGTCTCCAGCGAGATAACCCAGTTGTGCAAGGGACAGGTCACTGCAGCACCGTGGACGATGCCCTGGCTGAGCGGTCCGCCCCGGTGCGGGCACTGATCGTCAATGGCAAAAATCTGGTCTTCCATGGTGCGGAAAACCGCGATCCTGCCCTCGGGCGTGTTCACGCAGCGGGCGCCCCGGCGCGGAATGTCGTTGATTGTTCCAATCTCAACCCAGTTCATCACTCTACTCCGCTGCCTGCTGGTAGCCGATTTTGGCCATCGGCTGGAATTCATGCTTGTCGACGCCCGAAACCCGCTCGGACCACGGATCGACCTGCGCGAATCTCTGGCTGAAGACGAACCGGTCGAAATAACCGCGGCGCTTCACCGCGTCCTGCATGATCTGGCGGCGGATTTCATCGAGGCCGACACGCTTGGCCCATTTGTAGATGCGCTCGAGATAGCGGCCCTGTTCGCGGTACATCTGCGTCAGCGCCACCACGTGTTCCAGCGCCTCATCCTCGGTCTTGACCAGCCCCAGAACTTCCGTCCCCTTGATGTCGAGACCCGCCGCCCCGGCGAAATGGATTTCGTATCCGGAATCGACACAGATGATCCCGACATCCTTGCAGGTAGCTTCGGCGCAATTGCGCGGACAGCCCGAAACCGCCATCTTGACCTTGGCGGGCGTCCACGATCCCCACATGAACTTTTCGATGCGAATGCCGAGCCCGGTCGAATCCTGCGTGCCGAAGCGGCACCAGTCGGTCCCGACACAGGTTTTTACCGTGCGCAGCCCCTTGGCATAGGCCTGCCCCGACACGAACCCGGCCTTGCCGAGATCGGCCCAGACAGCCGGCAGGTCTTCCTTCTTGACGCCCAGCATGTCGATGCGTTGGCCGCCGGTGACCTTGACAGCCGGAATGGCGAATTTGTCGACCACGTCGGCGATTGCCCGCAATTCCCGGGAATTGGTGACGCCGCCCCACATGCGCGGCACGACGGAATAGGTCCCGTCCTTCTGGATGTTGGCATGCACCCGCTCGTTGATGAAGCGCGACTGGTAGTCGTCGGCATATTCATCCGGCCAGTCTGCAACGAGATAATAATTCAAGGCCGGGCGGCACTTGGCGCAGCCGCACGATGTCTTCCATTCGAGTTCCTGCATCACGGCCGGAATCGACTTCAGCTTCTTCGCCTTGATCAGCCGGCGGACATCGTCATGGCCAAGATCGGTGCAACTGCACATGGGCGTCACCGCCGATGGATTGTAGGAATCGCCGAGCGTCAGGGCCAGCAGCTGTTCGACAAGACCGGTGCAACTGCCGCAGGAGGCGGACGCCTTGGTATGGGCGCGCACATCATCCAGCGAGGTCAGCTCCTTGCTGGATATGGCACCCGTAATCTTGCCCTTGCATATGCCGTTGCAGCCGCAGATTTCCGCATCATCTGGCAAGGCTGCAACGGCCGCCATAGGGTCCAGCGGGGACCCTCCCTGATAGGACTGGCCGAAAATCAATGTGTCGCGCATCTCCGAAATGTCGGTGCGTTTTTTGGTCAGGTCATGGAACCAGGCGCCGTCGGATGTCTCGCCGTAGAGCACCGTGCCGATGATGCGGTCATCCTTCAGCACCAGCCGCTTGTAGACACCGGCGGCCGCATCGCGCAGGACGATCTCCTGCCGGTCGTCGCCTTCGCCGAGATCACCGACGGAAAACAGGTTGATGCCTGTGACCTTCAGCTTGGTCGGCGTCTCGCTGTGGACGAATTTCGCATCCGCATCATCCGCCAGTTGCGCCGACACAACCCGAGCCATCTCATAGAGCGGTGCGACGAGCCCGTAGCATTGTCCGCCCACCTCGGCGCACTCCCCGATGGCGAAAATATCGGGATCGGAGGTCCGCATGCCGGCGTCGACAACGATGCCGCGATTGGTTGCAAGGCCCGCCTCCTTCGCAAGCAGGGCGTTGGGGCGGATACCCGCCGCCATGACCACCAGATCGGCAGGCAATGTTGTGCCATCGGCAAGCAGAACGCCTTCCACCCTGTTCTGACCGATGATCTCCTTGGTGCTGGCCTTGGTCATCACGCGGATGCCGCGTTGTTCCACCGCCTGTTCGAGCAGATAGCCCGCAGCGGGATCGAGCTGGCGCTCCATCAGCGTCGGCATGATATGGAGAACCGTGACATCCATGCCGCGTGATTTCAGGCCGGCAGCCGCTTCCAGACCGAGCAGGCCGCCGCCGATGACCACGGCGCGCGCGCGGGACTGGGCCGCGAGCAGCATGGCATTCACATCGTCGAGATCGCGATAGGTCAGGACACCCGGCAGGTTGTTGCCGGGAACAGGCAGAACGAACGGAACCGAACCCGTCGCGATCAAAAGCTTGTCGTAGCTTTCGGTCGTCCCGGCATCGGAGGTGACCGTCTTGGCCTCCCGGTCGATCCCGATAACCTTGTGGCCCTTGTAGAGCGTGATGCCGTGTTTGATGTACCAGCCATCGCCATGGATGATGATTTCCTCGAATTCTTTTTCGCCTGACAAAACCGGCGACAGCATGATCCGGTCGTAATTGACGCGCGGCTCGGCATTGAAAATGGTCACATCATAGGTATCGGGCGCCACCTCGAAGAGATGTTCCAGTGCCCTGCCCGGTGCCATGCCGTTGCCGATGACGACGAGTTTCTGCTTTTCCGCGGTTGTTTCCATCTTACGCGGCCTCCACAAGACGGTGCCGCTCGTAGAGGAATTTCAGCACGGACGAACGGCAGCGGATATAGGTGGCATCGGCGGCAAGCTCGATGCGGCGGCGCGGGCGAACCAGCGGCACATCGAGGATTTCGCCGATCCTGGCAGACGGTCCATTGGTCATCATGACGATACGATCGGAGAGCAGCACGGCTTCATCCACATCATGGGTGATCATCAGAACCGTATTGGCGAGTTCCGTGTGGATCTGCATGACCTGATCCTGCAGGTGGGCTCGGGTGAGCGCATCCAGCGCGCCGAACGGCTCGTCCAGCAGCAGAACCTTGGGCTCCATGGCCAGCGCCCGGGCAATGCCGACGCGCTGCTTCATGCCGCCGGAGACCTCGGACGGGCGCTTGTCCCTCGCATGCACCATCTGCACCAGTTCGAGATTGCGCATGGTCCATTCATGCCGTTCCGCCCGGCTTTTGCTGGACGAGAAGACCTTGTCGACCGCCAGCTTGACGTTTTCATAGACCGTCAGCCAGGGCAGCAGCGAATGGTTCTGGAACACCACCGCGCGGTCGGGTCCCGGCGTGTCGACGACATTGCCTTCGAGAAACACCACGCCGCGCGTCGCCTGCGTCAGCCCGGCAACGACGTTGAGCAGGGTGGATTTCCCGCAGCCGGAATGGCCGATGATCGAGATGAACTCGCCTTTATCGACGCTCAGCGAGACCTGATTGAGAACCTGCGTGCTGGTGCCGGCACGGCTGAACACCATGTCGATCTGTTCGAGGGAGAGATAGGGTTTCGACATGATGGCTTCCTCAAGCGCTTGCGGTGTTGCGGGTGACGGTCCGGGCGACGAAGGCGATGGCGCGGTCAAGCAGGTAGCCGACGATGCCGACATAGATCAGGGCCAGGATGATGTCGCTGATGCGCGACGAGTTCCACGCATCCCAGATGAAGAACCCGATGCCGACGCCGCCGATCAGCATCTCGGCGGCCACGATGGCGAGCCATGACAGGCCGATGCCGATGCGCAGGCCCGTGAAAATATAGGGCGCGGCGGCGGGGATCATGATCTTGGTGAAATATTCGAACTGGTTGAGACGCAGCACCCGCGCGACATTCTGATAGTCCTGCGGAATATTGCGAATGCCGACAGCGGTGTTGATGATGATCGGCCAGATGGCCGTGATGAAGATCACGAAGATCGCCGAGGGATTGCCGTCCTTGAACGCGGCCAGCGACAGGGGCAGCCAGGCGAGCGGCGGCACCGTGCGCAGCACCTGAAAGATCGGATCGAGCCCGCGCATCGCCCATTCGCTCTGCCCGACGAGGGTGCCGAGCGCAATGCCCGCCACGGCGGCGAGACAATAGCCCATAGCAACCCGCCGGAGGCTTGCGAGGATATGCCAGAACAGCCCCTGATCGACACCCTGTCCGGCATAGAACGGATGGATGATCAGCTCCCAGGTCTCCGAGACCACCCGTGAGGGCGGCGGCACGCTTGCCGTGGGTGACGAACAGAGGATTTCCCACAGCACCAGCAGGAAGACCAGCGTGATGATGGGCGGCACCACATGTGCCGCCAGGGAGGTGAGCCATGGTGGCAGGCGGCGGGATGAACCGGTTTTCGGCGGGATGGAAAGCGTCATGATTTTGGCCGCCTGGGGCTTTTCGGTCGGACGGATGGGAACGGGGCTGGCTGTCATGCCGGTTTCCTCACGCAAAACGTTTGATTTCAAGGCTGGCGAGATAGGTCTGCGGGGCATCCGGATCGAACACCTTGCCATCGAAGAAGGTTTCGGGACCCCGTGATGTCGAAGCCGGAATGTCGGCCGCAGCAACACCAAGTTCCCTGGCGGCGTCGCGCCAGATGTCCTCGCGGTTCACCTTGCCGACCAGCGCTGAAATATCGGTGTCCGGTGCAAATTTGCCCCAGCGGATATTCTCGGTCAGGAACCATTTTTCATGGCTCTGGAAGGGATAGGATGTGTGATCGCGCCAGAACTTCATCAGATGCGGGCTGGCTGTCTCGACGCGTCCCGAACCATAGTCGTAGTCGCCCTTCAACCGCCCCGCGATATCGCTTGCAGGCACATTGAACCACGCGCGCTTGCCGACGATTGCCGCCAGTTCATCCTTGTTGGCGAGATCATCCGCCCATTGCTGCGCCTCCATGACAGCCATCAGCAGGGCCTTGGTGGCATTAGGATTTTTCTCCACCCAGTCCGCCCGCATAGCGAAGGATTTTTCCGGATGCTTGGCCCAGATTTCAGCTGTGTTGACCGCGGTATAGCCTATGCCCTGATTGACGAGTTGCGCATTCCACGGTTCACCGACACAGAAGCAGTCCATGGTGCCGACCTTCATGTTGGCAACCATCTGCGGCGGCGGAACCACGATGGTTTCCACGTCCTTGTCCGGGTCGATCCCGCCGGCGGCCAGCCAATAGCGGATCCACAGATCATGCGTGCCGCCGGGAAAGGTCATCGCCGCCTTTGCCGCATTGCCTTCCGCCTTCTTCTTGGCAAAGGCTTCCCTGAGCACGCCCGAATTGACCCCGGCTTTCAGACCGGCATAGGCCGAACCAACCGAAATACCCTGCGCATCCAGATTGAGGCGCGCAAGGATGACCATCGGCAGGGGCTGATTGTTCTGGGTGACCTTGCCGGTGCTGATGAGATACGGCATCGGCGTCAGGATATGCGCGCCGTCAATGCCGTTGCCCGCCGAGCCGAGCACCAGATTGTCCCGCGTCGTGCCCCACGATGCCTGCTTGACGACCTCGACATCGGGCATGCCGTGTTTGGCAAAAAGGCCTCTTTCCTTGGCAACGATCAGCGGCGATGCATCCGTCAGCGCAATGAAACCGAGCGTCGCCTTGGTGGTCTCGGGTCCGGCAGCGGCCGCATGGGCGCCGCCGGGAAGCGCAGCCTTTGCCGCCGCCAGCAGCGCCAGCGTGCCGCCTGCCTGCAAAAGCGTTCGTCTTGTCAAGCCTGTCGGCAAAATCACCTTCATCGCAATTCCCCTTCGCAGCGCTGCTTCTGGTGCAGCTTGAGCCATAAAAAAACGCCGCCGGATGAAGTGCATTCACCCGATCCGGTGAATGAACTCGCCCAAGCGACGTCTGTGTCTTTGAAAGCATCCGATGGCGATGCTCGCGGTTCCTGTCCTCGTTGACGGAACGGTTTTATAAAAGCAATAAGCGTGCCAACCGGAAATTATATTTATAAGCCATTGTAATTGATATATATTATTATAGTTCAGTTATTTTTCACTAACCGCAGACGAAGAGCGGCGCAGGCGAAATGGGCAGAACGGCCATCAAACCCGCTCATTTATTGTGCAGAGCACAAATTCTACCCATCAGGTTTCATCCCGGGTTGCAACGGGGTTTTCAAGATTGTGGACATTGAAGCCCTTGAGATAGGCGGGAATGTCCTGGGGGTCGAAGACAGCCCCATCGATGAACCCGTCCTGGCGCTGGCCGCCCTCCACGCGCACATCCGCCGACGGTATGTCGGCGCGGGGTCCCAGCGCATGGCGGTAGAGATCGGGACGAAAGGCGGTCGCAACCTTTTCCTGCTTTTCCTTGGAGTGATCAACCTGCCCCCACCGCACCATCTGGCTGAATATCCATTGCGCCTGGCTGATCCACGGAAAATTCGCGCCATCGCGATGGAAGGTGAAGTAGTCGGAGACCGTCCGCTCGTGCCCGTCGGGGTCGGTGGTGAACCTGCCCATGAGAACCCGGTGCAGAATGTCCTCCGGCGCATCGATATAACGCGGCTCGGCCAGAACATCGGCAAGGACGCGCCGGTTGTCCGGCACATCGCACCATGCGGCGGCGCGATCCAGCGCGACGATCAGCCTCGCCAACGTTTCAGGATTGGTATCCGCCCATTCCGGCCGCACGCCGACGACCTTCTCGGGACTGGACGGCCAGATATCCTCCTTGACCGCAACAATCCGTCCGACCTCACGGGCGACGGCCACCATATTCCAGGGCGCGCCGACGCAGAAGCCGTCAATGGCCCCCGCCGACAGGGCATCGGATGTCATGGGTGGCGGCACGACCACCAGTTTGACGTCGCGGTCCGGATGGATGCCGCCGGCCGCGAGCCAATAGCGCAGCTCATAATTGTGCGATGAAAACGGATAGGTCGTGCCAAGCACCGGCAATGGCTCGCCGCGAACCTTTATGTCGTCAATGACGCACTTGAGGGCTTCGGCATTGGCAAGCGCGCCCTCGTCTCCGGCCAGATCCGCCAGCGCCTGCATGCGGCGATACAGCTTCACCGACAGGGTAATGGCATTGCCGCCCCGCCCCAGCGTGAACGGCGTGATGACCGCTGACGGATTGGAACCGAGCCCCAAGGCGGAGGCGACCGGCATGGGCGCCAGCATGTGCGCGATATCAAACTGCCGGAACGCCAGCCGATCCCGGATATTGGCCCAGGACACGTCTTTCACAAGTTCAAGTTGAATGCCTTCGCGCGTGGCAAATCCGAATTCGGCCGCCGCGATGAGAACGGAAGCATCGACAAGCGGAATGAAGCCCGCGCGAACGACGGAGACGCCGTCACGGCGGACCGCTGCCGGCGCCGCGAGGCCGCCGCCCAAGCCCTGGCCATTGTCCATCCGGATAAAACTCACGGCCAACCTCTCTTTCTAGCTTCCGAGCATGGCTGCCGCCATGACGACGCTCTGTGCAATATCGGCGAGCTTCTTCTTCTCGTTCATGGCGGCCTGCCGCAGCAGCGCATAAGCCTCGTCTTCCGATATTGTGCGCGATTTCATCAAAATACCCTTGGCGCGCTCGACAACCTTGCGCTCTTCCAGGGCGCTTTTTGCCTCCGCCAGTTCCTGCTGCAGCCGGCTGAAAGCCTTGAAGCGGCTGACCGCCATGTCGAGAATGGGTTTGACGCGCTCCTTCTTCAGGCCATCGACCACATAGGCGGACACACCGGCATCCACCGCCGCTTCGATCGACGCCGTATCGGAGCTGTCGACAAACATGGCGATCGGCTTGCGCACGGAACGGCTGAGCTGGAACAGATGCTCCAGCATGTCGCGATTGGGGGTTTCGATATCGATGACGATGACATCGGGCGCGATCCGCTCGATCTGCCGGGCAAGACCGACGATGTCGTGCAGAACAACGACGTGATCATGCCCGGCCTCCCGCAATCCCTCTTCGATAATGGAAGCGCGGATACGGTTTTCGTCGAAGACCATGATCGATAGCGGTGTAGACATGCCTTAATTTTGCGCATGCCCTCAAATTGTGCAATGCTACATTAGCGCACATCAACAAAAGTAGTGCGGGCGGCCGCTTCACACCCGAAACGGCCGCCTTCAGCGCAATGGATCAGGCCTTGAAGGCAGCCCGCGGCAGTTCGGACAGCACTTCCGCCCTGTTGCCGCGCATAATGACGATCTCCTCGAGGCGGACGCCGAATTTACCGCTGAGGTAAATGCCCGGCTCGATCGAGAACACATGCCCGTCCTCGAGAATGGCCTCGGAAGTCGCGGTGATATAGGGCGGCTCGTGGATGTCGATACCCATGCCATGGCCGGTGCGGTGCAGGAAATATTCACCGTAACCCGCCTGGGTGATGACATCGCGTGCCGCCTTGTCAACTTCCTTGGCGGCAACCCCCGGCTTGGCCGCAGCCAGCGCCGCCTTGACGGCGGCATCGAGAACCGCGTGCACCTTGTCGAAATCCGCGGGCGTTTCACCGCACACGGCAACACGGGTCATGTCGCTGGGATAGCCGTCACTGCGCCCGCCAATGTCGATCAGCACCGCTTCATTGGCCTTCAGCACGCGCTCGCCCGTGTGATGGTGCGGATATGCGCCATTTTCACCGAAGCAGACGCTGGTGAATTCCGGCTTCGCATTGTTTGCCTTGTAGTAGTCCCGGACAACACCGGCAATCTCGAGCTCGGTCACGCCGGGCTTCAACGCGGCAAAAGCTGCACGCATCGCGCCGTCATTGATGAGCGCATTGGCCTTGAGCGCGGCATATTCCGCCTCATCCTTGCGGGCGCGCAGATAGCCGACGGTGTCGTTGAGGAAGGTGCGCCTGGCACCCGGCAGCGCATCGATCACCAGCAGGGCGAAATCCGCCCGCATCGTTTCATCCAGCGCGATCCTGATATCCTGTTTTGTCCCGACAACGTCTTTCAAAACAGCGGCCAGCGCCGCATCGGGACCCTCGCCGTCCGTCCATGGGTAGAACGGCAGGTCGGTATGCTGGCGCGAGCTGTCGGCATTGAGTGCCGGCATCAGTATCCCGGCGTGATCCCTGCCGACAAACAGCATGACCGGCCGCTCGTCGCCATGCGGCGAGAGCCCGGCAAGCCAGACCATGTGCGAGGACGGACCGACGACGACAAGGTCGGTTCCGGTTTCAGCCATGCGCTCCCGCAGGCGCGCCATCCGAAGTTCAGACATTTTTCTATTCCCGTTGTTATGGATGCCGTGGCAAGGCCGCCCGATGATCCGGACGGCCTTTAAAGTTTCTGGTCAGTTCTTCTTCACGAGGCGGTAGAAGACGAAGTCCGATGTTGCACCGTTCACATAGCCCGAAACAGTCTTGGCGAGCGCAACCTGTGTGGCCGCCTGGAACATGACGATGATCGGTGATTTCGCCTGCACCTGCTTCTGCAGGTCGACATACATCTGATTGCGCTTGGACTGGTCCGCCTCAGCACGCGCCGCCTTCGTTTTAGCATTGAGTTCGGCAGGCACCGCCCAGCCATTGCGCCATGTGGTGGTCGACTGGTAGTTGCCGTCCGAATTGTCCTCGTTGAAGGCAAATGCCTTGGCGTTCGAATCCGGGTCCATGAAATCCGGGCCCCAATAGAGCAGCATGGCTTCGTGGGTGCGGGCACGGTATTTGGTGATGACCTGGCTGCCCGTTCCCGGAATGATGTTGAAGTTGATCCCGGCTTCGGCAAAACCCGCCTGCAGCGACTGCGCCATATCGGTAAACGGCGTTGAATTGATCACATCCAGCGTCACCTTGATCGGGGTTTTCACGCCGGCATCGGCAAGGATCTTCTTCGCCTTGGCCGGATCATAGGTATAGGGCGTCTCATCGAGCGATCCGGGGAAACCCGCCGGCCAGAATGCCTGATGCACCTGCATCTGGCCCTTGAGGAACGAGTCCGTCATGCCCTTGTAGTTGACGAGATAACGTGCGGCCTCCCAGATGGCCGGATTGGTCAGCGCCTCGTCCTTCTGGTTCAGGCTGAGGAAATGCACGGCGGCCTGCGGATAGGTTTCCACATTGACCGTACCCTTGGTCGAAAGGCTGGCGACCTGATCCGGCGTCAGGTTCTTGGCAATGTCCACATCGCCGGATTCGAGCAGCAATTGCTGTGTCGCCGCTTCCGCCACGTGGCGGATGATGACCGACTTCATTGCCGGTGCGCCGCCGAAATAGTTGGGATTGCCGGAAAGGTTGATGATCTCGGCCGGACGGAAAGCCTTCAGGACGAAGGGGCCTGTCCCGGCGGAATTCGCCTTGAGCCAGGCATTGCCCATGTCGCCATTGGCTTCGTGGCCCTGCACTGTCACCGCATCGATGATCGAGGCCGGGCGGGCAGCGAGAACATTGAGCACAAAGGCGGATGAGAAATCGCCATCATATTTGACGACGATCTTATTGCCTGAAGCCGTGACCATCTTGTCATAGTTTGCAGGGGTCCAGCCCAGCTGCGCCAGGATGAAGGCAGGCGCCTTGTTCAGCGCGATGACGCGCTTCCAGGAATAGACCACATCTTCCGCGCGCAGTGGGTTGCCGGATGTGAATTTCACGCCGTCCCGCAGGGTGAAGGTGATGGTCCTGGCGGCATCATCCGCCGTCCATGCCGTCGCCAGACCTGGCGCCAGCGTCTTCACATCGGGCGCATCATACTGCACCAGACGGTCATAGGTCTGGGTCACATATTCGCCCGAGGTGAACTCATAGGCCTCGGCCGGATCGATGCTGACGATGTCGTCGATATTCTGGGCCACGACAAGCGCATTGCCGGGCGTTGCCGCATGGGCAAGCGGCGTTGCCGATACGATCATGGAAGCGGCCAGCAGTGCCGCCTTGAACAGTTTCATTCTTCATTCTCCTCTGGATTGTTCTTGTTGTTGGGTTTTTTGTTGAAGGTTTTAGAGCCGGGGCCGGAACACGGGCAATGTCCCCGTCCACAGAACCCGCGCCGTCTTGCCGGTGTCATTCCACCAGGCATGGGGCCGGTTGCCGCGAAAATGCAGGCTGTCCCCCGCCGAGATCACCACTTCCTCGTCATCGAGCCTGTGGGTGATGGCACCCTCCAGCACGTAGAGGATTTCTTCGCCTTCGTGGCTGACCGTTTCGGAACGATAACCCGCCGGTATGTGCATGATGACGGACGAGAGGACGTTCCCGGCAAAATCCGCAGCGATCTGCTCGTAGACAATGGAGGAACCGTCGACCGAAAACTTCTGCCGCTCGCCCTGACGGGTCAGCGCATCTTCCGCCGTGGGCGTGGCAATGAAATAATCCACTCCGACGTCGAGACTGCGCGCAATCTGTGCAAGCGTTCCCAGCGACGGTGTGGCATGATCGCGCTCGACCTGGCTGAGATAGCCGACAGAAATACCTGCAGCGTCGCAGATTTCCTGCAATGTCAGCTGCAGTTGCCGCCGGCGTGCCCGGATCATGGCCCCGACCTTGGGCTGTGGCGCAGCGTTGCGAAGTTCGGACGTCATGGGCGATTCCAATCCCAGTAAAATTTCTTTGATCTAAGCAAAAATTTTTGTATGGTCCAAGCAGAATCTTCGGCGAGGTCAGGGAAAGTGTCATCACACCTGCGACTTTCAGACCGGGATCAACGGGAACAATCGACACACATGGGCCAACCCAATGGCCCAAAATGGGGAAGGCTCTGGGTTTGGCATTCGAATCCGAAACAGTGGCAGATATTGCCGCCAAGCCGGTCAGACGGCCGGGCTTGCACAGGAGCCGTGGCGCCCGCCTGCTGCTTGGGCTGGCCGGGTTCATCGTATCGGTGCTCATCACCTTTCTCGGACTTCTGGCAATCACCTTCTTTATCGGCCGCGTTGTTCCCATTGACCCGGTTCTGGCCGTCGTGGGCGACCGGGCGCCGCGTGCTGTCTACGAGGCGGCACGGCTACAGATGGGCCTGGACCAGCCCGCTCCCATCCAGTTCATCCGCTATGTTGGCTCAGTCCTGTCGGGCGACCTCGGCACATCCGTGTCGACGGGCAAACTCGTTCTCGATGACCTGAAGCGCGTCTTTCCGGCAACGCTCGAAATGGCAACGCTCGGCATCATCATCGGCGTCCTGCTCGGCGTTCCCATGGGTGTCTATGCGGCGAGCCGCCGGGGCAGCCTCGTTGATCAGGTCATCCGGGTGATCGGGCTTTTGGGCTATGCCGTGCCTGCCTTCTGGCTCGGCCTTGTCGGCCTTGCCGTCTTCTATGCACGGTTGAAATGGGTCGCCGGACCCGGCCGCCTCGACATCTTCTATGATGGCCTCGTCGATCCCGTCACCGGCATCGTGCTGATCGACAGCCTGCTTGCCGGTGAAACCGAGATTTTTGTCAATGCGCTCTGGCACCTCGCACTGCCCGCCTCGGTGCTCGGCTTCTTCAGCCTTGCCTATATCGCGCGCATGACGCGCTCCTTCATGCTCGACCAGTTGTCGCAGGAATATGTGACGACCGCGCGCGTCAAGGGCGTTTCGGAGCGGCTGGTCATCTGGCGCCATGCCTTCCGGCCCATTCTGGTTCCCCTGATCACCGTGATCGGCCTTTCCTATGCGGGCTTGCTGGAGGGCTCGGTGATGATCGAGACGATCTTCTCCTGGCCGGGCATCGGCAATTATCTCACCGTGGCGCTGCTCAATGCCGACATGTCCGCCGTTCTCGGTGCCACGCTGGTGATCGGCGCGGTGTTCATCGGCATTAACAAGATTTCCGACGTGCTCTACCGCGTCCTCGATCCCCGTGCGCGTTAGGAGCTCCTGATGGCAAACGTCCACAGCTGGCTGATCGACGACAGCCCCGCCTCCCGCCTGCAGGCCCGGCTCGGCCGCCTCTACCGGATATGTGGCGCCCTGTCGCGCAATCCGCTGGCAGCCGTCGGCGCGATCATCATTCTGGTGCTGATCCTCACGGCGATCTTCGCGCCGCTGATCGCAACCCATGATCCGCTGAAGCAGGATCTGGCGCAGCGCCTGCTGCCGCCCGGCAGCAGCAACTGGATGGGCACCGATGAGCTGGGGCGGGACATCTGGTCCCGCGTCGTCTACGGCGCGCGCATCACCCTTGTGATCGTCGTGCTGGTCGCGGTGCTGGCAGCGCCTGCCGGCCTGATCATCGGCGCCATATCAGGATATTTCGGTGGATGGATTGACCGCGTCCTCATGGGTGTCACCGATATTTTCCTGTCCATGCCGAAACTCATCCTGGCGCTCGCCCTCGTCGCGGCATTGGGGCCCGGCATCGAGAACGCCATCATCGCCATCGCCATCACCTCATGGCCTGGCTACGCCCGCATCGCCCGGGCGGAGACACTCACCTTCAAGAATGCGGAGTTCATTGCCGCCATCCGCCTGCAGGGCGCATCGTCGCTGCGCGTCATTCTCGGCCATGTCCTGCCGCTGTGCACCTCCTCGATGATCGTGCGTGTCACGCTCGACATGGCCGGCATCATCCTGACCGCCGCCGGTCTCGGCTTCATCGGCCTCGGAGCGCAGCCTCCGCTGCCCGAATGGGGAGCCATGATTGCGCGCGGCCGCTCGTTCATTCTCGACCAGTGGTGGGTCGCCACCATGCCGGGCTTTGCCATCATCATTGTCAGCCTCGGCTTCTGCTTTCTCGGCGACGGCCTGCGCGATGTCCTCGATCCCAAGAGCGGAGAACAGCGGTGAGTAAGCCCCTGCTTGAGATTGAAAACCTGCGGGTCTCCTTCCCCACGCACAAGGGCATGATCGACGTGGTGCGCGGTGTCTCCTTCACGCTTGGCCGCGAACGGCTGGGCATTGTCGGCGAAAGCGGCTCGGGCAAATCGATGACCGGGCGCGCCATCCTCAAACTCATCCGCGCGCCGGGAACGATCCGTGCTGACAGGTTCCGCTTCGATGGTATCGACCTGCTGCAACAGTCAGAGAGGGCAATGCGCGGCATTCGCGGCGCCCGCATTTCCATGGTGATGCAGGACCCCAAATTCTCGCTCAACCCCGTCATGACCGTGGGCGAGCAGATTGCCGAAGCCCTGCAAACCCACCAGCGCCTGCCCCGCCGGGAAACCCGTCAGCGTGTACTCACCATGCTCGAAGCGGTGCGCATCGATGATCCCGAACGGGTCGCCAGCCTTTATCCGCACGAGATATCCGGCGGCATGGGCCAGCGGGTGATGATCGCCATGATGCTCATCCCCGAGCCCGATCTCCTGATTGCCGACGAGCCGACCTCGGCGCTCGACGTTTCGGTGCAGGCACAGGTTCTCGATATCATCGACGAGCAGGTCAAACGCAAAGGCATGGGCCTGATCTTCATCAGCCATGACCTCAACCTCGTCTCCAGCTATTGCGACCGCATACTGGTGATGAACACCGGCGAGATCGTCGAGGAATGCCAGGCGGGCGAATTGCGCAACGCCGTGCATCCCTATACGCGGGGACTGATTGCCGCCATTCCGCGGCTCGATGAAACGCGTGAGGAGCTGCCTGTTCTCGACCGCAGCGCATGGGTGGCCAAATGACCGCGCTTTCCCTGAAACAGCTCGACATCTCCTATGGCGAGACCCAGATCACCCACGGCATCACCCTCGATATCGCGGAGGGTGAAAGCTTTGCGCTGGTCGGCGAAAGCGGCTCCGGCAAATCGACGGTGCTGAAAGCGGTTGCCGGTCTCGCACCGCAATGGACCGGATCGATCACCGCTTTCGGCCAGGCGCGCACGCATGGTATCGACCAGCATTTCGCCCGGCATTGCCAGATGGTGTTCCAGGACCCCTACGGTTCGCTGCATCCGCGTAAAACCATCGATGCCATCCTGAGCGAACCGCTGGCCATCCATGGCATCGGCAATCAGAACGGCCGGGTCGAGGATATGCTGGTTGCGGTCGGGCTCGACCGCAAGTTCCGTTTCCGCTATCCCCATCAATTGTCCGGCGGTCAGCGCCAGCGCGTCGCCATCGCCCGCGCCCTGATGCTTGAACCCAAGCTCCTGCTTTTGGACGAGCCGACTTCGGCGCTCGATGTCTCGGTGCAGGCCGAGATTCTCAATCTGCTGAAGCGCCTGCGCCGCGAACAGAACCTCACCTTCCTCATGGTGACCCACAACCTGCCCGTCGTGTCCTTCCTCTGCGACCGTCTGGCCGTGATGCGCCATGGGCGGATTGTCGAGATCGCCGCTGTGGCCGACCTCAAGCGCGGTGCGCTCCAGGAAACCTATTCGCGTGAACTGATGGATATCAGCGTCGCGCATGCCGGTTGAACAATGACCCCAAGGAAATGAAAATGACACAGGATGAAGTAACAACGGCTTTGGCCGAATTTGACGCCGCCATTGCCGTGGGCACCCATGCCGAAGCGCCGTGGCAGGCATTGCAGACGCTGTCGCAAAAGATCATCGGCGCCAAGCTGTTCACCATCATGACCGTCGACATGAAGAACGAGCTCGCCCGCCGTGAATACACATCCGACGCCGAAAGCTATCCGGTGTCCGGCACCAAGCCGATCCATTACGACCGTTGGTTCGACACCGTGCATAAAGACAGGCAGTCCTTCGTTGCCAACACCATCGCCGATATCGCGACGGTGTTTTCCGACCATGAAACGATCTGGGCGCTCGGCTGCGGCTCGGTCATCAACATTCCCGTGGTGATTGCGGGCGAGCTGCTCGGCACGGTCAATTGCCTCGATGTCGAGCACCACTACACGCCGGAGCGGGTCGAGTGCTCCAAACTGCTGGCCATTCCGGCCAAGCTGGCGTTTCTGGCGGCCAGCAAAGCCGCCTAGCCAGTGCGCTCCTGCCCGTGCAATCAGCGGGCAGGAATGACGGCTGTCGCCTCGATTTCAACCAAAGCGCGATCTTCCAGGAGGGCCACGACCTGTACCAGGGTCATCGCCGGATAGTGCCGGCCGAAAACGCGGCGATAGGCTTCGCCCAGCCGTTTCTGTTCGGCGACATAGACCTTCTTGTCGGTGATGAACCAGGTCAGCCGCACGAGATCGGTTGTCTCGGCACCCGCACTTGCCAGGATGTCGACAATGTTGTGCATCGCCTGCTCGGCCTGCTCGACGAAATCATCGGTCTCGAATGTCTGGTCCTTGGTCCAGCCGATCTGGCCGCCGACAAAAATGACCTTCCCCTCGGCTGCCATGCCGTTGGAGTATCCCTTTGCCGCCGGCCAGCCCTGCGGGTGTATGATCTCTGCCATTCGAGTTTCCTGCCTGATTATTAAATGGGTTATTGCTGATATGCCTTGCGCAATTGAAAGCGCTGTATTTTCCCGGTCGCCGTCTTGGGCAGCGCATCGAGGAATTTGATCGAACGCGGATATTTGTACGGCGCTATGACCTGTTTGACATGGTCCTGCAAGCGCTTGACCGTTTCCTCACTGGCCGCAACACCCGCCTGCAGCACCACATGCGCCTGCACGATCTGGCCGCGCTCCGCATCGGGGGCGCCGATGACGGCGCATTCGCTGACATCGGGATGGGCGAGCAGTGCCGCTTCCACCTCGGGACCGGCAATGTTGTAACCGGCGGAGATGATCATGTCGTCGGAGCGCGCGGCAAAATGGAAATAGCCATCCGCGTCCTGAAAGAAGGAATCGCCGGTCAGGTTCCAGCCGTCGCGCACATAATTCTTCTGGCGCTTGTCGGCGAGATAGCGGCAGCCGATCGGCCCGCGCACCGCCAGCCTGCCGATCTCGCCGCGCGGCACTTCGCGCATCGCCTCGTCGACTATAATGGCCTGGTAGCCGCTGACGGGCTTGCCCGTCTTGCCCGGCCCGGAATCCTCCAGCCGGTTGCTGATGAAGATGTGCAGCATTTCCGTGGCGCCGATACCGTCGAGCAGCGGCTTGCCGGTCTTCTGCATCCAGGCTTCATAGATCGGCGCCGGCAGCGTCTCGCCCGCCGAAACCGCGATGCGCAGCGAGGAAAGATCCGCCCCCTCGTTCATCGCCTGCAACATGACCCGGTAGGCGGTCGGTGCGGTAAAGCTGATCGTTGCCTTGTAGGTCTCGATGATGTCGATCATTTTCGGCGGTGTCGCCTGTTCCAGCAGGGTTGCCGCCGCGCCGAACCGCAGGGGGAAGATCGCCAGCCCGCCAAGACCGAAGGTGAAGGCAAGCGGCGGCGAGCCCACGAATACATCGTCGGGCCGCACATCAAGCACTTCCTTCGCATAGCCGTCGGCGATGATGAGAAGATCCCGATGAAAGTGCATCGTCGCCTTCGGCTCGCCCGTGGTGCCCGATGTGAAGCCGAGCAGCGCAACATCGTCGCGGCCGGTCTTCACCGCCTCAAAACGCACGGATTTGTCGAGCGCGATCCGGTCCAGTTCCGCCTCGTGATTGGCCGTGCCGTCAAAGCCGACAACGCGCTTCAGGAACCTGCTCGTTTTGGCACAGGTTTCCATGTCTTCGAGCAGCCGCGTATCGCACAGCGCCAGGGATATCTGCGCCTTGTCGACGATCTGGGTGAGTTCGCCGGCCCGCAGCATCGGCATGGTATTGACGACGACGGCACCCACCTTGGTTGCCGCCAGCCAGCAGGCGACCATGGCCGGATTGTTGGCGGAGCGGATGAGGATGCGGTTGCCCGGCTCGACGCCGTAGTTCTCCACCAGCGCATGGGCGATGCGGTTGGTCCAGTCGGTCAGTTCCTTGTAGGTGCGGCGGCGGCCATTGCCGATCAGCGCCGTATTGTCACCGAACCCCTTGGCCACCATCGCGTCGGTCAGTTCCACGGCGGCATTCAGCCATTCCGGATACTGGAAATTTTCCATCAGCAATTCCGGCCATTCCTCAAGCGGAGGAAGATTATCCCGGGTAAAGTGATCCGTATGCGCCGATGGTCCCAACATTCTCTTTATCCCCTTGCAAGTTCATGCCTTGCGATGATTATTTTTTGTACGTCCGACGCACCTTCATAGATGCGCAATGCCCTGATTTCCCGGTAGAGGCGCTCGACGACACTGCCTTTGCGCACGCCGTCGCCGCCGTGAATCTGAACCGCCTTGTCGATCACGCTCTGCGCGCGGTCGGTGGCATAGAGTTTGGCCATTGCGGCTTCCCGGCTGACCCGCTCGGCACCGCTGTCCTTCAGCCACGCCGCCCGGTAGACCAGCAGCGCCGCTGCATCGATGTCGAGCGCCATGTCGGCAATATGCCCCTGCACCATCTGCAGCTCGGACATCGGCGCGCCGAAGAGTTGGCGGCCATTGGCGCGCTTGACCGCTTCCTCCAGCGCCCGGCGGGCAAAGCCCAGCGCGGCTGCCGCCACCGTCGAGCGGAAGACGTCAAGCACCGACATGGCAATGCGGAAGCCCTGCCCCGGTGAACCGATCAGCGCGGATGCCGGTATCCGGCAATTATCGAAGACCAGCCGCGCCAGCGGATGCGGCGCGATCACTTCAAGACGTTCGGCAATGATCAGGCCCGGCGTATCTGCAGGTACGACGAATGCCGAGATTCCCTTGGCACCCTCCCCCTCGCCGGTGCGGGCAAACACCGTATAGACGTCGGCAATACCGCCATTGGAAATCCAGGTCTTTTCGCCGTTGAGGACAAATCCGTCGCCATCGCGCACGGCTGACAGTTCAAGATTGGCAACGTCGGATCCCGACTGCGGTTCACTGAGGGCGAAGGCCGAGAGCGCCTTGCCCGCCCGCGTCCGCGTCAGCCATTCCCGCTTCTGCGCATCGGTCCCGAACAGGGAGAGTGCGCCGGTGCCGAGCCCCTGCATGGCAAAGGCGAAATCCGCCAGACCATCGTGCCGCGCCAGCGTCTCGCGGATGATGCAAAGGCTGCGCACGTCAAGCTTGCCACCGGCTGCCGGATCAATTGCCGTGTGTTTGAGAAGGCCGGCCGCTCCAAGCCTGGCAACCAGTTCGCGGCAGGCGTCATCGACCTTTTCATGATCGATATGGCCGGTGTTGTCCGTGGCCCACTGCTCCACCGCATCGGCGAGCCGGCGATGCACATCGTCGAAGAAAGGCCATGACAGGAAGCTGCGGTCCATCATCTCAGTCGCCCTTGAACACTGGGGTCTGATGCGCAACGAAGGCATCATAGGCCCGCTGGAAATCCTGCGTCTGCATGCACAGGGCCTGCGCCTGCGCCTCCGCCTCGATGGCCTGATCGATAGACATGGACCATTCCTGGTTCAGCATGGTCTTGGTCATCATATGGCCGAATGTCGGGCCTTCGGCGAGGCGTCTTGCCAGTTTCAGTGCCTCAGCGTCCAGCGTTTCCGCATCGACAATGCGGTTGTAGAAGCCCCAGCGCTCGCCCTCTTCGGCGGACATGCTGCGCCCGGTATAGAGCAGTTCGGCCGCCCGGCCCTGGCCGATGATCCTTGGCAGGATGGCACATGCGCCCATATCGCAGCCGGCAAGTCCGACACGCGTGAACAGGAAGGCGGTTTTGGCGGCCGGTGTCGCCAGACGCAGATCGGACGCCATGGCGATGATCGCGCCTGCACCCACGCACACGCCGTCCACGGCGGCTATAACCGTCTTGCCGCAATGCATGATGGCTTTGACCAGATCGCCCGTCATGCGGGTGAATTCCAGCAGGCTCTTCATGTCCATCTGCAGAAGCGGGCCGATGATATCGTGCACATCGCCGCCCGAGCAGAAATTGCCGCCATTGGAGCCGAAAACCACGGCCTTGATGTCGTCGGCATAGACGAGCGCGCGAAAACAGTCGCGCAGTTCGGCATAGCTGTCGAATGTCAGCGGGTTCTTGCGCTCCGGCCGATCAAGCGAGATAACCGCGATGCCGTCGGTGACATGCCATTTGAAATGGGTCGCCGTGTAATTTGCCATCTCACGCATCGTGTTCCCCCTCGCTGTGCAGTCCTTGCGCATGTTCAATCGTGTCCAGCGTGGCGAGCAGCCCGGCTGTCACATCCACCGGCAGGCTGCCGAAAATCTCGTTGATCCAAAGCTCATGCGCGGCGGCCATCCGGGCGAACTCATCCCGGCCCCGCTGGGTTAGCCGGACCAGCATGGCGCGTTTGTCACCCGCAACCGGCACCCGCAACACCGCCCCATCCAACACGAGCCGCTCGATGATGCCGGTGACATTGCCGTTGGAAACCCGCAGCGCC
Source organism: Phyllobacterium sp. SL163 (assembly GCF_049896885.1). NCBI lineage: Bacteria > Pseudomonadati > Pseudomonadota > Alphaproteobacteria > Hyphomicrobiales > Phyllobacteriaceae > Phyllobacterium > Phyllobacterium sp. SL163. Next base: position 112,343 of record NZ_JAFCVE010000006.1, read on the forward strand.
GAGGAGAGCTCGCTCATTTTCAGCCCCTCCTCGAACCGGTAGAGCGCGGCCATGACATCAAAACGCGGCAGGGTCGTATCGAACTCGACCCGCAGGTTTTCGCGCACCACCGCCTCGACATGCTTGGTCGCCTTGAGCATTTTCAGCCAGACGCGCAGGCTCTGCTTCACCTGCTCGGGCCCGGCTTTGCGGGCGGCGGACGGGCTGGTCTTGCTGCTCATACTTCGCCTCCTGAAATGGATATGGCCTGCCCGGTGACGGAGCCGGAATGCGCGCCGCACAGCCAGAGCACCGTCTGCGCGATCTCCGCAGGCTGGATCAGGCGTTTCTGCGGATTGGATGCAACAAGCGCTGCAACGGCGTCCGCATGGCTCTTGCCGGTCTTCTGCATGATCGTTTCGATGGCGCGTTCAAGCATCGGCGTTTCGGTGAAGCCGGGACAGACGGCATTGACTGTCACCCCGGTCTTCGCCAGTTCCAGCGCCAGCGACTGCACCAGCCCGATCACGCCGTGTTTCGCCGCGGCATAGGCTGAGACATAGGGATAGCCCTTCAGCCCCGCCGTCGAGGCAATGGCAATCAGCCGTCCGTCATTTTTCGCCAGCATATCGGTCAATCCCTGCTGGAAGGTCAGGAACACGCCGGTCAGGTTGAGATCGATCTGGCTTTGCCATGTCGCAAGGTCAAGTTTCTGGAATGGCGTGCTGGCAGCCGACCCGGCATTGGCAATGGCGATGTCGAGCGGACCAGCTTCGCTGCGGATGCGTTCGAACAGCTGGCGGGAGGAACCCTCATCCGTGACATCGGCAGCGATGGGAACAATGCGTTCCGACTGTGCCGCGATCTCATTCAAGGCATCCATCCGGCGGCCCGCGATCACCACCCTTGCCCCCTCGCCCGCCAGGGCAAGCGCGATGGCGGCGCCGACGCCGGAGCCGCCGCCGGTGACCAATGCGACCTTGCCCTGGAGTGATTGCGTCATCTATGCGCCCTCGATGGGAGCAATGACTTCGGCACGCTCCGCCAGCCGGTACATCTGATCCCGCCCGGGATAATAGGGTTTCGGCCAGTCCACGCCCTTGTCACCCAGCGCCACGGCCGCATGCAGGGTCCAGTAGGGATCGGCGAGATGCGGGCGTGCAAGGCACACCAGATCGGCACGGCCGGCAAGCAGGATGGAATTGGCGTGATCCGGCTCGTAGATATTGCCGACGGCCATGGTTGCCATGCCCGTCTCGTTGCGGATGCGGTCGGAGAACGGCGTCTGGAACATGCGGCCATACACCGGCTTGGCGTCTATCGAGGTCTGTCCAGCCGACACGTCGCAGATATCGACACCCGCCTCCTGCAGCATCCGTGCGATATCGACGGCATCCTGCGGGGTTATGCCCTTGTCGCCCACCCAGTCATTGGCGGAAATGCGCATGGAGATCGGTTTTCCCGACGGCCAGACGAGACGCACCGCACGGAAAATCTCCAAGGGATAGCGCATGCGGTTTTCCAGGGAGCCACCATAGGCGTCGGTGCGGTTGTTCATGACCGGCGTTATGAACGACGACAGGAGATAGCCATGCGCCGCATGGATTTCCAGCATGTCGAACCCGGCCCGGTCAGCCATTTCGGCCGAGGCAACGAACTGGTCACGCACCCGGTCCATATCGGCCCGGGTCATGGCGGTAGGTGTCTGGTTGTCCGCTGACCATGGCAGGTCGGAGGCGGACAGAACCGGCCAGTTGCCGTCAGGCAGCGGCACATCCGTTCCCTCCCAGCCAAGGCGCGTCGAGCCCTTCGCACCGGAATGCCCAAGCTGGCAGCTGACCTTGGCACCGGTCTCCGCATGGATGAAATCGACAATGCGCTTCCACGCCACCTCATGCTCCGGCGCATACATGCCGGTGCAGCCGGGTGTGATCCGCCCTTCCGGACTGACGCAGGTCATCTCGATGGTCACCAGTCCCGCCCCGCCCTTGGCGCGCTCCCCGTAATGGACGAGATGCCAGTCGGTGGGCGTCCCGTCGACGGCCTTGTACTGCGCCATCGGCGAGACCACGATGCGGTTCTTCAGGGTCAGATCACGCAGTCTGAATGGCGCAAACATCGGCGCGCGCTGCGTTCCCCGCTTCGCCCCGGCCTTTTCCTGAAACCACGCTTCGGCGCTTCCCAGCCACGCCCTGTCACGCAGCCGCAGGTTTTCATGGCTGATGCGCTGCGAACGGGTCAGAAGCGAATAGTTGAATTGGACCGGATCGAGATCGAAATAGCGCTCGACCTCCTCGAACCATTCGAGCGAATTGCGCGCTGCCGATTGCAACCGCAGCACCTGCAGCCGCCGCTCGTCCTCGTATTTGGCAAAGGCGTCCGCAACGGACTTTTCCGAATGCAGATAGCCAGCCAACGCAATCGCGCTTTCCAGCGCCAGCTTGGTACCGGAACCGATGGAGAAATGCGCTGTCGCCGCCGCATCGCCCAGCAGGACCACATTGTCGTGGGACCACTTTTCGCACAGCACGCGCGGAAAACTGATCCAGGCCGAACCGCGGATATGGTTGGCATTGGTCATCAGCGCATGGCCGCCAAGATATTTGGCGAAAATCCGCTCGCAGACCGCAATCGACTCCTGCTGGCTCATTGCGCCAAAGCCGAACTTGTCCCAGGTCTGCTGGCTGCATTCGACGATGAAGGTCGCCGTATCCGCATCGAACTGGTAGGCATGCGCCCAGACCCAGCCATGCTCGGTTTCCTCAAAGATGAAGGTGAAGGCATCGTCGAATTTCTGGTGTGTGCCAAGCCAGACGAACTTGCATTTGCGCGTGTCGATTTCCGGCTTGAAATGCGCGGCAAAGGTCGAGCGGGCGCGGGAATTCAACCCGTCGGCGGCAACGACCAGATCGTAATTCTTGGCAAGGGCGGCGATGTCTTCGACAGGTGTTTCAAACTGCAGCTTGACGCCGAGTTCGCGCGCCCGCTCCTGCAGCAGCATCAGCAGCGTCTTGCGCCCGATGCCGCAAAAGCCGTGGCCGGTCGACACCGTCTCGGTCTGCTTGAAATGAACGGCAATATCGTCCCAATAGGCGAAATGGTCGCGGATCGCATCGGCACTGACGGGATCGTTGGCGGCGAGATTGGACAGGGTTTCGCTTGACAGCACCACGCCCCAGCCGAAGGTGTCATCGGCCCTGTTACGCTCGATCACCGTGATGTCGTGGCCGGGATCGCGCAGCTTCATGCTGATCGCGAAATAGAGACCGGCGGGCCCTCCTCCAAGACAGGCGATCTTCATCAGGCACACTCCCGTTTGACCTTGCTCATCGTGTCACCGCATCAAAATAATTTCAAGCATGAAATTTCAAGCTTGAATAATTTCCGATTTATAGGGATAGTCTGGTCAAGCAGAGCAAACTGCAGGGGGGATGCGATATGGAAAACTATATCCAAACCGACGTGAAGGATGGTTACGCCATCCTGACATTGACACGCCCCGAGGCGCGCAATGCGCTGAACACCAGCATGCTCAAGCAGCTGGCCGAGAGCCTCGCGCGTTTCGACCGCGACCCCGAAATCCGCACCATCATCCTCACCGGCGCCGAGGGCAATTTTGCTTCTGGCGCTGACGTCGGCGAAATCGCCGACAAAACATCCGTCGATGGCGTGCACGATCTGCGCCTGCATGCATGGGACGCCATCGCCAGGGTGCGCAAGCCGCTGATCGCGGCGGTAGAGGGCTATTGTCTCGGCGGCGGATTTGAACTGGCGCAGCGCTGCGACCTGATCGTTGCTGCCGGCAATGCCACCTTCGGGCAGCCGGAAATCCGGCTCGGCCTTATTCCCGGTGCGGGCGGCATTCAGCGGCTGACAGCGCTTCTGGGAAAATCCCGGGCAATGCGGCTGCTGCTGACCGGTGAAACCATCAGCGGCACCGATGCGTTCGACTGGGGTATTGCGTCGCACGGCACCCCGGCCGGGGAAAGCCTCGCGACGGCTGAAGACCTTGCCGCGAAACTCGCCAAGGGCGCACCGCTGGCCCAGCAGTTCGTCAAGCAGGCGGTGCTGACAGCACTGGACGATCAGAATGCCCTGGCGCTGGAGCGCCGGTCGTTCGAATTGCTGCTCTCGACTGACGACAAGGCCGAGGGCATTGCCGCCTTCCGCGCCAAGCGCCAACCCGAATTCCGGGGGCGCTAGCGTGGGCAAGCCGGTCAACATTGTTGGCGTTGCCGGTGCAGGCACCATGGGCCGGGGCATCGCGCATCTGCTGGCACGATCCGGAATAAAGACAATCCTCTATGACACGCAGGACGGCATGGCCGCCAAGGCGAAGGCTGCGATCCTTGCCGATATCGGCCAGCGCATCGCTCGCGGCAAATCGACGGAAGGCGAGCGCGACGCCTGCGCCGGGAACATCGTCATCGCCGACACCTTGCAGGACATGGCGCCGGCGCATCTCGTCATCGAAGCGATCATCGAGACGCTGGACGCCAAGGCAGACCTGTTTCAGGCACTGGAGAAGGTCTGCGCCACGGATTGCCTCCTTGCCACCAACACCTCTTCCCTTTCCGTCGAAGCCATTGCCCGCACGATCCGGCATCCCCAGCGCTTTGCCGGGCTGCACTTCTTCAACCCCGCCCCGCTGATGAAGCTGGTGGAGGTCGTCGCTGGGCCACAAACGGAAGCAGGCGTGACGGAGCGGCTGTCCGGTCTCGTCAATATCTTGGGCAAGCAGCCCGTCGAGGTGCGCGACAGCCCCGGCTTTCTCGTCAATCGCTGTGCCCGGCCCTTCTACGGCGAAGCGCTGCAACTTCTGGAAGATCGCGTTACCGATGCCGCAACCATCGACATGTGCCTCACATCGTCAGGCGGCTTTCCGCTCGGACCGTTCGAGCTGATCGATCTTGTCGGCGTGGATATCAACCTCGCCGCAACAGCCTCCGTATGGCAGGGATTCGACCGGTCGCCACGCTTCAAGCCGTCACCGCTCCTCGAGAATATGAAGGCCGGGGGCAGGCTCGGCCGCAAAACCGGAAGCGGATTTTTCACCTATCCGCGTCAGGACAATGTGCTGCCCGGTGACAGTTCCATATCCACTGTCGACGAGTTGAAGCGGCAACTGGAAACACGCACCGGTGTTGCCGTGCATCTGAGCGACGGGCGGACGGCCCGCGAACTGTCCACGGACAGCCGCCAGCCGGTCATCGTGCTTGACCGGCAGATCGGCCATTGGCGCGGTCCCGTTTCCCTCGCCTTCGCCCAGCATGATCTGCGCGATGCCGATATCCAGTCCATAGCACTGCAGGCCAAATCGCTGGGCATTGAACTGCACGAGGTGACGGACACGCCCGGCCTCATATTCCTGCGCGTGGCGGCCATGCTGGTCAATGAAGCCGCCTTCGCCTTCGGACAGGGACTGGCCACGACGGCGGGAATCGATACCGCGCTGAAACTCGGCCTGAATTTCCGCCACGGCCCGCACGAGATGCTGGAGGCGCTCGGGATCGCGGCGATCACCAACACGCTGGAGCGTTGCGGCCAGATCCACCCTTCCGGGCGGTATGATGCGTGCCCGGCTTTGACCAGCTTTGCGCAGGAGAAATCAACCCAGAGTTAGTCAGCACGGGCACTTGCATCGCGAATCAATTTAGAATTGAGATGAACCATAAAATAAGGGGAACGACGCAATGAAACGAATAGCAGCAGCGGCATTGATGGCGGGTTTGACTTTTGCCGGTCAGGCCATGGCCGAACCCGTGAAGATCGGCATGATCACGACATTGTCCGGCGGCGGTGCAGGCCTTGGCATCGATATACGCGACGGCTTCCTTCTCGCCATCAAGGAGTCCGGCAACAAGGACATCAAGGTCATCGTCGAGGACGATGCGCAGAAGCCGGAACTTGCCGTGCAGATCGCCGACAAGATGGTCCAGAGCGAAAAAGTCGACATCCTGACCGGTATCGTCTGGTCCAACCTCGCCATGGCGGTCGTGCCGGGTGTTGTCGGCCAGGGCACCTTCTACCTGTCGACCAATGCCGGCCCCTCCGCACTGGCCGGCGCCAACTGCAATCCGAACTATTTCAACGTCGCCTACCAGAACGACAATCTGCATGAGGCCATGGGCAATTACGCCAACACGGCAAACTACAAGAAGACCTTCATTCTTGCGCCGAACTATCCCGCTGGCACCGATGCGCTCACCGGCTTCAAGCGCTTCTACAAGGGTGCGCTGGCAGGCGAGCTCTACACCAAGGTCGGCCAGACCGACTATGCCACCGAGATCGCGCAGATCCGCGCTTCGGGTGCCGATTCCGTCTACTTCTTCCTGCCCGGTGGCATGGGCATCGCCTTCATGAAGCAGTATTCGCAGTCCGGCATTTCCACGCCGGTCATGGGTCCCGGCTTCTCCTTCGATCAGGACGTGCTCGGCGCCATCGGCGATGCGGCCATCGGCGTGAAGAACTCGTCGCACTGGTCGAAGGATCTCGATAACACCGCCAACAAGAAATATGTCGCTGCGTTCAAGGCCGAGTACAAGCGCCTGCCGTCGCTCTATGCGACACAGGGCTACGACACAGCGAACCTGATCCTTTCGGCCGTCGCCAAGGCCAGCGTCAAGGACAAGGATGCGTTCCGCGCCGCCCTCAAGGAAGCCAAGTTCGATTCCGTGCGCGGCAAATTCAAGTTCGGCAACAACAACCACCCGATCCAGGACATCTATGTGCGTGAAGTGATCAAGGAAGACGGCGTTCTCACCAACAAGATCGTCGCCACCAGCTTCACCGATCACCAGGATGCCTACGCGGCCAGCTGCAAGATGTGAACGATAGACGGGCGCGCGGGCGAAAAATTCGCGTGCCCTTTACACCTGTGATCGTCTCATCGGATTGGATTGAACCTTGTCTTCGGCCCTCCTCATCGAACAAGCCCTCAACGGCCTGCAGTTCGGCGTCATGCTGTTTCTGATGGCCGCCGGATTGACGCTGATCTTCGGCGTCATGGGCGTGATCAACCTTGCCCACGGTTCGCTCTACATGGTCGGGGCCTTCGCCTGCGCGGCGGTTGCCGCCTATACCGGCTCGTTCTGGCTCGGCCTGGTGGCAAGTCTCATTGCCGCTGCCGCCGCAGGCGCCATCGTCGAAGTCACGGTGATCCGCCGTCTCTACAACCGCGATCATCTGGATCAGGTTCTTGCCACCTTCGCTCTCATCCTGATCTTTTCCGAGGGCACGCGCTGGGTGTTCGGCTCCTTTCCGCTCTATCTCGACATCCCGAAGGTGCTGCAGGGCGCGATCAGCCTGCCGGGCGGCGGGCAGTACCAGCTTTACCGGCTTGCCATCATCGGCGCCGGTCTCATCGTCGCCATCGGGCTTTATCTGCTGATCGCAAAGACAAGGCTCGGCATGCGCATCCGCGCCGGTGAATCCGACCGGGAAATGATCGGCGCGCTCGGCGTCGACATCGCTTCTCTCAACACCATCGTCTTTGCCCTTGGCGCTGCGCTGGCTGGCCTCGCCGGCGCGCTTGTCGGTGCACTGCAATCGGTGCAGGTCGGCATGGGCGAACCGGTGCTCATCCTCGCCTTCGTCGTCATCGTCATCGGCGGCATCGGCTCCATCAAGGGCGCGCTGGCCGGCGCCATTCTTGTCGGCGTGGTCGATACCATGGGCCGGTTCCTGCTGCCGCAGCTTTTTGCCCTGTTCATGCAGCCGTCACAGGCGGCCACGGCAGGCGCGGCCATCGCCTCGATGCTCATCTACATCGTCATGGCCTTCATTCTGGCAGTGAGGCCGAAGGGCCTCTTTGCGGTCAATGCGTGAGGGGCGGGATGGCTGATCGCGAACGCCTTGTGAATATCGCCCTGGCCTTGGTCGTGCCGGCCTGCGCTATTGCCGCCCATGGCATGGGCGAGCCCTTCTACGTGACCCTTGCCACCCGCATTGCCATTCTTGCGCTTGCGGCGGTGGGGCTGAACCTCGCCCTTGGCCTTGGCGGCCTTGTCTCCTTCGGCCATGCCGCCTTTTTCGGCATCGGCGGCTATGCCGCCGGTATCTTTGCCACCCATGCCTTCAACCAGACCCCGCTGCTCACCGCCCCCGTCGTGCTCATGGCGACAAACCAGATGCCGGTGATCTGGCTGGTGAGTGCTGCCGTCGCCGGTCTGGCCGCGTTGCTGATCGGCCTGATCAGCCTGCGCACCTCCGGCGTCTATTTCATCATGATCACCCTCGCCTTTGCCCAGATGATCTACTACTTCGCCATCTCGTGGCCCGCCTATGGCGGCGAGGACGGCCTGTCGATCACCATGCGCAACGGCTTTCCCGGGGTGAACACGCTCAATCCCCTCAGCTTCTTCCTGATCGCCTATTGCCTGCTCCTGCTGGCGCTGTTCGCCTTCTCCCGGCTCAGGGACTCGCGTTTCGGTGCGGCGCTGCAGGCCACGCGGCAGAACGAGGTGCGGGTGGCGTCCATCGGCATCCGGCCGCTGCGCATCCGCCTCGTCGCCTTCATCCTGTCGGGCATGATCACCGCGATTGCCGGTGCGCTGTTTGCCGATCTCAACCGCTTTGTCGGCCCCTCCATGCTGTCGTGGAGCATGTCGGGCGAACTCATCGTGCTGATCATATTGGGCGGTACCGGCCGTCTCTTCGGGCCCGTCGCCGGCGCCATCCTGTTCGTGTTGTTCGAATTTGCCCTCGGCGGGCTGACAGAGCATTGGCAGCTGTTCCTCGGCCTCATTCTGCTTGCTGTCGTGCTGTTCGGGCGTGGCGGTCTCATCGGGCTTCTGGCCGGGAAGGTGCGTCATGGCTGAACCCGTTCTCAGCATCCGGAACCTGTGCAAATCCTTCGGCGCGCTGAAGGCCACCGACGATGTCAGTCTTGATCTTCATCCCGGCGAAATCCACGCGCTGATCGGCCCGAACGGTGCGGGTAAATCGACACTGATCCACCAGATCGCCGGAACGCTGAAGCACAATAGCGGCTCCATCCACTTCATGGGCCGGGATGTCTCGGCGCTTGGCGTCTCACACCGCGCGCAACTGGGGCTCGGCCGCACCTTCCAGATCTCGTCGCTGACGCCCGAGTTTTCGGCACTGCGCAATGTCATGCTGGCCGTACAGGCCAATCAGGGGTCGAGTTTCCGTTTCTGGAAGCCTGTCATGGCGGATGCATCGCTCAAGGACACCGCGCGCGACATGCTCGGCCGGGTGGGACTGCTTGAGCGGGCCGATATACCCAGCGCCGAACTTTCCCATGGCGAACGGCGGCAGCTGGAAATTGCCATTGCGCTGGCGCTCGGTCCGAAAGCCTTCCTGCTCGATGAGCCGATGGCGGGCATGGGACCGGAAGGCTCGAAACGCCTCACCGCCTTTCTCGACACACTACGGCACGAGGCACCGATCCTCTTGATCGAACACGACATGGATGCCGTCTTTGCCCTCGCCGACCGCATTTCGGTGCTGGTCTATGGCCGCATCATTGCCACCGGCACGGTCGACGACATCCGTCGAAACCCGCTGGTGCGTGAAGCCTATCTCGGGGAGAGCGTCTGATGCTGCTGGAACTTGCCGGAGTCGAGACATTCTACGGCGCGTCGCAGGCGCTTTTCGGCGTCAATCTTGCGATGGCGGAAGGCGAAGCCGTGGCGCTGATGGGCCGCAACGGCATGGGCAAGACCACCACCATCCGCTCGATCTTCGGGCTCTCGCCGCTGCGCCATGGCACGGTGCGTTTCGCCGGCCATGATATCTCGTCGGCAAAACCCTATCGCATTGCCCGGCTCGGGCTGGGACTGGTGCCGGAAGGACGGCGCTGCTTTCCCAACCTGACGGTGGCGGAAAATCTGCTGGCTTCGGCGCGAAAGGGATTCTGGACCATCAAGGAGGTCAATGCCCTCTTCCCGCGCCTGGCGGAGCGGTCCGGGCAATATGCCAACACGCTGTCGGGCGGCGAGCAGCAGATGCTTGCCGTAGGGCGCGCCCTGATGACCAACCCTAAGCTGATCGTTCTCGATGAGGCGACGGAGGGCCTTGCGCCGGTTATCCGGCAGGAAATCTGGAAAGCCATCGCCGCATTGAAACAGCAGGGTCAGTCCATTCTGGTTGTCGACAAGACCCTGTCCGAACTGCTTCCGGTGGCCGACCGCTGCTTTGTGCTTGAGCGGGGCCGCACTGTCTGGAGCGGTGTGCCGGCCGAATTGACCGGCGCGATTCAGGATCGTTATCTCGGCGTCTGACGGCCTCCAACAGGAGGCCGCCACATATCATGTCTTACGCGCGGCCCTTCCAGCCGAGAAGCCGCATGGCATTGGCGGTAACCAGCACCGTCGCGCCGGTATCGGCAAGGATTGCCGGCCACAGACCGGTCAGACCGATGATCGTCGTCACCAGGAAGACCGCCTTCAGGCCGAGCGCAACGCCGATGTTCTGGCGGATATTGCTCATCACCGTTTTCGACAGGTCGATCATGTTGGCGACATCGATCACCCGGCCGTGCAGGATTGCCGCATCGGCGGTTTCAAGCGCCACATCCGTGCCGCCGCCCATGGCAATGCCGATGTCGGCCGCGGCAAGCGCCGGAGCATCATTGATGCCGTCGCCGACCTTGGCCACGGTCATGCCAGCGCGCTGCATCTCGCCGACGATCCGCTGCTTGTCCTGCGGCAGCAGTTCTGCTCTCGGCTCGATACCGAGCTTGGAGGCAATGGCCTTCGCCGTACGGCTGTTGTCGCCGGTCAGCATGACGGCCTTGATGCCCTGCTCTTTCAAAACGGCAAGGCCGCGCTCCGCATCGGCCCTCGGCTCGTCGCGCATGGCCAGCAAGCCCGCAAGTTTGCCATCGACAACCACGAGGGAAACCGTTTTACCCTGGTCGTTCAGCGCGGCGATGGACGCCGTCTGTTCCGCGCTGAGCGGCGCCGTTGCGGCGACGGCCTGCGGCGAACCGAGGAACACGTCCTTGCCACCAACGGTTCCCTCGACGCCCTTGCCGGAAACGGCCTTTGCCGCGGTGGACGAAAGAATGGCAACCGCATCCGCCTTGGCCCGGTCGAGAATGGCCACCGCCAGAGGATGGCTCGAACCGGTTTCCAGCGCCGCGGCCAGCGACAGGATTTCTTGTTCCGGCAGGCCGAATGACACGATATCCGTGACCACGGGCTTGCCTTCGGTCAGGGTGCCGGTCTTGTCAAAGGCGACGGCCGTCACCTTACGGAAAGTTTCAAGCACGGCACCGCCCTTCATCAGCAGCCCGCGCCGCGCACCGGCGGAGAGGCCGGCGGCAATGGCGGCCGGTGTTGAAATCACCAGAGCGCAGGGGCAGCCGATCAGGAGAATGGCAAGGCCCTTATAGACCCATTCGCTCCAGATGCCGCCCATGAACAAGGGCGGGACGACGGCGACAAGCGCCGCGACAACCATGATGCCCGGTGTGTAATAGCGCGAGAAACCGTCGATGAAGCGTTCCGTCGGCGCCTTGCTTTCCTGTGCTTCTTCCACGAGACGGATCACCCGGGCGATTGTGTTGTCGCTTGCCGTCGCGGTGACGGCGATGCGCAGGACGCCATCTGTATTGATGGTTCCGGCGAAAACCGGATCACCGGCATTCTTGCGCTTGGGCGTGCTTTCGCCCGTGACCGGCGCTTCGTCGATCTCGCTGGTTCCCTCGGTGATGTCGCCGTCGGCGGGAATGCGGTCACCCGGCCGCACCAGAATGATGTCGCCAATGGCAAGCGCATCGGCAGGAACCGAGACGGTGTTGCCGCCACGCTCCACCAGCGCGGTTTTGGGGACGAGATCGGCGAGGCCCTGGATGCTGGCGCGGGCACGGCCGGCGGCAACGCCCTCAAGCATTTCGCCGATCAGGAACAGAAAGACCACGGCGGCGGCTTCTTCACCCGCGCCAATGATCACCGCGCCGATGGCTGCGACCGTCATCAGCATTTCGATGGAAAATGGTGTGCCGGAACGCGCCGCCATCAGCGCACGGCGGGCAATGGGCACAAGCCCGACCAGCATCGCCACGACAAAGGCTCCGTTGGCGATATCCGGAAAAAGCTTGCCGACGGCATAGGCCGCGACAAGGGCGACACCGCTGATGATGGTCAGAAAGCCCTTGCGGCTCTGCCACCAGCGGGCCGGCCCAGCGCTTTGCACTGGAGCGGCCACAGCCGCGTTTGTGTCCGCGTGGGCATGCCCGGCATGATCGTGGCCCGCATGGTCATGGTCGTGGTGATCATGATCCGCGTGGTTGTGGTTGGCATGGTCATGCCCGCTGCATGACGGAGCCGCCACCGGCGCCGGGCTCTTGGCTGTCAGCGGCGAAACCTTGTAGCCAAGACCATTCACCTTTTTCTCGAGAACACCGAGATCGGCGGTGTCGTCGTGTTTGACCGTCATCGTGCCCGCCGTCACCGACACGGAAATGTCGGCCACGCCAGGCAACCGGCGCACCGCCGTATCGATCTTGGCCGCACAGCTTGCACAGTCCATGCCCTCGACCCGGAAGCGGGTTTGCGTTGGCGCTGCTGTCATGATTCAACCTCTCTTGACTCTGTTGCCGGCAAGGCTACATGCTCTAGCGACTAGAGGAGCAAGCGAAATGTTGAAAGAAATTTCGATCGGCGAAGCAGCAAAGCGCAGCGGCGTCAAAGTGCCGACCATCCGCTATTACGAACAGATCGGGCTGTTGGCGGCGCCGGCGCGCACCGATGGCAACCGGCGGCACTATGAAGACACGGATATCCGCAGGCTGGCATTCATCCGCCATGCGCGCGAGCTCGGCTTCGAGATCGACTCCATCCGCACCCTGCTGCACCTGCAGGATGATCCCAACCAGCCCTGCGAAACCGCCGACGGCATTGCCAATGCGCGCCTCATCGAGGTCGAGCAGCGCATTCGCAGCCTGAATGCGCTGAAGGCCGAGCTGGAACTGATGGTGGAGGGATGCCGGCACGGCCGTGTTGCCGAATGCCGCGTTATCGAAATTCTGGCCGATCACGGCAAATGCGCGCATGCGCAACACTAGGCCGCAGTCACAACCGGCGCGGCCGTACTCATAAGTCCTGGTCCTAAATAACCAGCAGCGGGGCCTTGCCGGGGACGCGCTCATAGAGATCCATCACGTCCTGATTGAACATGCGCACGCAGCCCGACGATGCGGATTTGCCGATGGAGTTCCAGTCCGGCGAACCGTGAATGCGGTACAGCGTATCGACACCGCCCTGAAAGATGTAGAGGGCTCGCGAACCCAGGGGATTGTTGACACCCGGCGGCATGCCCTGGCGCCATTTTTCCAGCTTCGGATCGCGTGCAATCATGGTCGATGGCGGTGTCCAGGTCGGCCACTTGCGCTTCCACTGGACAATGGCGCGGCCCTTCCAGGAATAGCCCTGCCGGCCGAGCCCGACGCCATAGCGCATCGCTTTGCCGTTCTTCAGAACCAGATAAAGAAACTTGTCGACGGTGTTGACGACGATCGTGCCGGGTTTCTCCCCTGTCGGATCGTCGACGACCTGCCGCAGGAATTTTTCATTGACCTTGGCAAAGGGTATCGCCGGCAGCCTGTAGCCCTCCTCTTCGACCGCCTGATACATGCTGATGTAATCGGGCTTTACCGGTGCCGGTGCGGCAACCTCGACGGGTGCCGGCTTGTCCGCCGGCACGGCATCCTGCGAACCGGCAAGATCGAGCGACTGTTTGGGCAACTGGGCACAGGCAGCGACGGCTGAAACGCCAAGGAGCGACAGGCCGGTCAGGAATGACCGGCGCGAAACGAGGGATGACATTCTGTATGCTTTCAAACGATGGGACAGGCGGGGCGGACAGGCGGTCGTGGTCACCGCTTGCCCCTATCCTTTTAAAACGGATCGCGGCAACCGTGTGTCAAAAACAAGGCAGAACGTAATGTCTGTGGCACTGTTGCATTATGATCACAGTATATATCAGACTGTAAACTTGCGTGATAATGCAACATTATCCTAGTCCTTTGTGCTGCCCTCCCACGTTCCGTGGGAAATGCCGTGCTGCTTTTCCATATGGGCAATCACCGCGTCGATCTCATCCGGATCGATCGCCGTGCTGACCAGCGTGGCCACGATTTCCACGGTCTCGTCATCGCCCTGATCGGTGATTTCGACGTCGCTGACGGGATAATCCGCCTCTTCAAGCCGTTCGACCAGAAGGTCGCGCATGGTCGGCATGGCCGCGCGGGTCGATATCAGCTTGACCTCATAGGTCGCTTCCGCCGCCTGCTCGCTGATCGGGATGCGGTTGATGGCATTGACCAGCGGGCGCAGCAGCGTATTGCCGGCAAGCACAAACACCGTCAGCAGCGCCGCTTCGGCGAGCATGTCCGTGCCGGCACAGGCACCCACCGCCGCCGAACACCAGAGCGTTGCCGCGGTGTTCAGCCCCCGCACATTCATCCCTTCCTTCATGATCACGCCCGCACCGAGAAAGCCGATGCCGGAAACCACGTAGGAAATCACCCGGACGGCTTCCGTCGTCCCGGCAATCCGCTGCGCCAGATCGACGAAGGCCGCCGAACCAATGGCGACAAGTACATTGGTGCGCAGCCCGGCCGTCCGCTGCCGGTACTGGCGCTCCGCGCCAATCAGCGTGCCGAAGATGAAGGCGGCGACGAAGCTGATGGTCGTATCGAGAAAGGGATAGAGGTCGAATGTCTGTATGAACTTCATGGGGTCACCGCAGCTGGCTCGTCATGCGAGGCTAGCATTTCTCCGGTTAACAATGATGACAGTCCCTGTCATCGCCAGATGGGCGGCTTGGCGCGGCATGTCGCCCTCCGGACTGTCGGCGCAATGATCCGCAGGCGCCCCCGCCTCGCCGTCGGAAGATCGCTCCAGGCTTCGGGCCGTGATCACCGGAATATGCCTGGCATGGGCCTGCTGCACCAGTTCCTGCAGATGCCTGCCGCCGGGAAAGGCCAGCAGCGCATCGGGGCAGCTGTCTTCCAGCATGAAGCGGTTGCGCTTCGTGTCGGCCTGCTTGCCCAGCAGCGACCAGTTGGCGGGATAGCGGATGATATGGACATCGTTCTGCCGGGCCCAGTCCTCGGCCACCGATCCCAGGGCGGGAAGACCGCCATGGATGAGAACCGTCACCGGGCAGGCCGCATGAATGCGGTTCAGTTCGTCGAGAATGGCTTCGGCGACATCGAAATGCCGGCCACCGGAAATCAAAAGGCGCATGATGTGCTCCTTGCAGTCTGTGTTGAAATGGGAGGCGTGCTACCAGCGTGCCCGCCGCATGATGCGGATGGCGCTCTGGTTCAGGGAGGACGACCACTGGATGAGGCGCCAGCTGCGCCTGCGATTGAGAACGCCCCGGCGGTGCAGCCGCGTGGCAAGCCAGAACAATCCCTGTCCTGTCACGGCCAAAAGCCAGCAGAGCCATCGCAGGAACTGATCCCTTATCCGGGAACGGCGCGGTTCCGGGCGCTTCGAAAGCGAGCCGCGTTTGGGCAAACCACCCCATGAACCATGGGGCGGCGTGCTTGCCTGAAAGTGCAGGATGAAATCGGTCATGACCATATCAGATCTCCTCTGGCGGTCTTGCGGAACGGGAGGATGACGGGCGGCCAATGCCGCCCGCTGTTTGACGGTTCAGAACCACTGGCCGAAGCGGCGGATGTAGATCGCCTTCATCGTCTGGGCGACGACGCAGTAGCTGAACAGGGTAGCCACCAGCCAGGGGAAGTAGCTCCAGGGCAGAGGCTGCAATCCGACCAGCGCGCCGAGCGGCGAGAACGGCACATAGATTCCGAGGCCCATCACCAGGATCGACATCAGCATGACCGGCAGGGCCGCCGTGCTCTGGATGAAGGGGATCTTCTGCGTGCGCAGCATGTGCACGACCAGCGTCTGCGACAGAAGCCCCTCGATGAACCAGCCGGACTGGAACAGCGACTGATGTTCGGGCGCATTGGCGGCAAAGACGAACCACATCAGGGCGAAGGTGGTCATGTCGAAGATCGACGAGGTCGGTCCGATCCACAGCATGAAGCGGCCGATGTTCCTCGCATCCCACTTGCGCGGCTTGCTGAGGAATTCCTTGTCCATCTTGTCCCACGGCAATGCCAGCTGCGAGATATCGTACATCAGGTTCTGGATGAGCAGATGGATCGCCAGCATCGGCAGGAACGGGATGAAGGCGCTGGCCACGAGCACCGAGAACACGTTGCCGAAGTTGGAGCTGGCCGTCATGTTCAGGTACTTCATGATGTTGCCGAAGGTCTCGCGACCCTTGATGACGCCCTCTTCGAGCACCATCAGGCTCTTTTCCAGAAGGATGATATCGGCCGATTCCTTGGCGATATCCGCACCGCTGTCGACGGAAATGCCGACATCCGCATCGCGCAGCGCCGGGGCATCGTTGATCCCGTCGCCGAGGAAGCCGACCGTGTGGCCATTGGCCTGCAGGGCCTTGAGCACCCGCGATTTCTGCAGGGGCGTCAGCTTGGCGAAGACGACGCGCTCCTCCACCAGTTGCCGCAGTGCACTGTCGTCCAGCTTCTCAATGTCTCGGCCGAGCAGCGGTATCCCGGCTTCAAGCCCGACCTCACGGCAGATCTTGAGGCTGACCACCTCATTGTCACCGGTCAGCAGCTTGACCGCGACGCCGTGTTCGGCCAGCGCCGCAATCGCCGGTCCGGCGGTTTCCTTGGGCGGGTCGAGGAAGGTCAGGAAACCTTCGACGATCAGCTCGTTTTCATCCGCGATGCCGTATTGTGCCTTGGTGTCCCCGGCCGGGATTTCCCGGGTGGCGACCACCAGAACACGGAATCCGTCCTCATTGTAGGCGCGGGCGATGGCAACCAGTGCCTTGCGGCTGGTGTCGTCGAGCACGCGGACATCGTTCCCGTCGCGCATGCGGGTGGCAATACCAAGCATTTCCTCCACGGCACCCTTGCAGACCAGCAGGTGCTCGCCGGCCACGCCTTCGACCACCACCGACAGCCGCCGGCGGATGAAATCAAACGGCATCTCGTCCACCTTGCGATAGAAGGCGGCGGTCCGCATGTTATCGGCCGATGCATCGGTAAAGCGCAGCACAGCCTGATCCATCAGGTTCTTCACGCCGCTCTGATGATGGCTGTTGAGCCATGCAAGGCGCAGCACCGTCTCGTCGCGCTTGCCGTAGACATCGACATGATGCTCCAGGATAATCTTGTCCTGGGTCAGCGTGCCTGTTTTGTCCGTGCACAGGATGTCCATGGCACCAAAGTTCTGGATGGCGTTGAGACGCTTGACCACGACCTTGCGCCGGGCCATGGCAACGGCGCCCTTGGCCAGATTGGACGAGACGATCATCGGCAGCATTTCCGGCGTCAGGCCGACGGCAACCGCAAGCGCGAACAGCAGGGCTTCCAGCCAGTCACCCTTGACGAAACCGTTGATCAGGAAGACGACCGGCACCATCACCAGCATGAAGCGGATAAGCAGCCAGCTGACACTGTTGATGCCGCGGTCGAAGGCGGTTTGCGCCCGCGAACCGACGATGGATTTGGCAAGCGAACCGAAATAGGTGCGCGATCCCGTCGCCACGACGACAGCCGTCGCCGTGCCACTGACCACATTGGTGCCCATGAAGCAGATATTGGGAACGTCAAGCATGTCGGTCTGATCCGAGGCAATGCCCAGTGCCGACTTCTCGGCAACCGCGCCGAGCGTGTCGTATTTTTCGACGGGAATGGCTTCGCCCGTCAGGACCGCCTGGCTGACATAGAGATCGCGCGATTCGATCAGACGCACGTCGGCCGGGATCATATCACCAGCGGACAGGCGCACCACATCGCCCGCCACGAGTTCCCGCATCGGAATTTCGAGCATTTCGGACGGGGTTGTCGCACGGTTCCGGCGCAGCACCGTGGCCGTCGTGCGCACCATCGCCTTCAAGGCTTCGGCCGCCTTGCCGGAGCGGTATTCCTGCACGAAGCGCATGATGCCGCTGGCCAGGATCATGACGGTGAGGATGATCACCTTGGTCGGGTCCGGCGCATCGCCGTTCTGCATAGGCAGCCAGCAATCGGTGAAAGCGCTGATCAGGCCAAGGACGATCAGCACCATGATGAAAGGGTTCTGGAAAGCCGACATGAACTGGACGAGCGCATGCGGGCGCCGGTCATGGGCGACCTCGTTTGCCCCGTCCTTGATCAGGCGTTCCGTCGCATCGCGGATCGTCAGGCCGTCCCGGTGGCTTTTGACGTTGGCGAGGGTGATGTCGATATCGTTCTGGGCTTCGCGTACAGCCCGCATGGACAGCTTGCGGCTGTCCTTCTTCTCCGCATTCAATGCGGAATTCTTGAGAATGACGTTCATTTTCTGGTCTCCTGCCGCTTTGCGCGACAGCGACACCAGCTCCGGATCACCTGAAATTCAGGCGCAACAAGCCGTGCCGAGCCGTCACGTCCACGGTCGGTTTTGGGGAATTTGCTCTTTGGGATCGCCCGCCATGCTTGCCGGTCACCGGCAGCACGGCGGGCCTACTAGGATAGTCGTCCATGGGATACTCCTTCATGCCGCGCCCTATGGCCAGAAGGCGCGTGCGCGGCGTTTGGCAAAACAGCGGTCAGATCATGCGGCCCGACTGATAGACCGCCAGCACCAGCCCGAGTTTTTCAACCGGGTCCAAAACGGGTGCGGGCGGCTCATTATCGGCATGCCAGCGCATTTCAAGCCGGCCATTGACCGGATTGACGCGCCAATCCGCCTGCAGATTGGAAAAAAGGTGCTGTTTCTGGGGTGCTGCGGAAATGCTGTTCCGTTGCACGGCAAGCCGCCCGCGGGCGCGGTTGGCGAAGGCGCGAACGCCTGGAAGAGTTGCGAACGTGATGTTCATGGCTCACCTCATTGACCGGAAGCGATCCGGCCGGGGTGAGCGACGGTGGAGCCCTAGGCCCTAACGTTGCTCATCCGGTGTACCGGATCGAGTCCTGCTCGTTAGTTGTTTCAAGCGCCCGGCCTCCCGCATCAACGGCAGTCAGGGCGCAGCTAGATTTGCTGTCCATCGTCTTCTTTGTGATTTGAAAAATGACCTGGGTAACCCAAGCAAAACCGCGATACGCCTGCTTGATGCGGGTTGTCAACCGGAAAGCTTGGCCATCGCGATTTTTGTCGCGCGAAATTGATCGTATCGGCTGCAACGGCTTGAATTCCGGCCCCAAATCGGCCTGCCCGGCATTCAGCGCCCGCAAAACATGTTCGCTTATGGGGGAGCGGCGTGCTAACGCTTCCCAAACAGTTCCATTCAAGCCAGAGAGCTTCCGGTTCTCGCCATACGTGCCCATGATCAAACGTTTTTTCGCCTATTACGCGCCCTACAAAGGGCTGTTCGCGCTGGACTTCTCCTGCGCCGTCCTGTCCGGCCTGCTGGAACTCGGCTTTCCCATGGCCGTGCGTGCCTTCATCGATGTGCTGTTGCCGAGCGAAAACTGGAGCTACATTCTTCTGGCGGCGGCCGGACTGCTTGCTGTCTATCTCCTCAATTCCGGCCTCACGGCGGTCGTTGTCTATTGGGGGCACAAGCTCGGCATCAACATTGAAACCGAGATGCGCCGCAAGAGCTTCGATCATTTGCAAAAGCTCTCCTTCCGCTTCTACGACAACCACAAGACGGGCCATCTCGTCGCCCGCGTGACCAAGGATCTCGAGGAGATCGGCGAAGTGGCGCATCACGGCCCGGAAGATCTGTTCATCGCCATCATGACCTTCATCGGCGCATTCCTGCTGATGTTCCTCATCAACCCGCATCTGGCCCTGCTGACGCTGGCCATCGTTCCCTTCGTTGCATGGGTCGCCAGCCGCTATGGCGGGCGCATGACCCGCAACTGGCAGAGCCTCTATCGGCGTGTCGGCGATTTCAATGTCCGCATCGAGGAGAATGTCGGCGGCATGCGCGTCGTGCAGGCCTTCGCCAACGAGGACCATGAGCGCGATCTCTTTGCCCATGACAATGCCCGCTACCGGGAAACCAAGCTGAGCGCCTACCGCATCATGGCGGCAAGCACTTCGCTGAACTATATGAGCATGCGGCTGATCCAGTTGATCGTGATGATCGCCGGCAGCTATTTCGTCATCACCGGCAGCCTTTCCAACGGCGGCTTCGTCAGCTTCCTGCTTCTGGTGACGGTGTTCGTGCGGCCGATCGAAAAGATCAACTCGGTTATCGAGACCTATCCAAAGGGCATCGCCGGGTTCAAGCGCTACACCGAGCTTCTCGACACCGAGCCCGATATCGCCGACCGGCCCGGTGCCGCCGATGTCAGCGGCCTCAAGGGCAATATCCGCTACGACAAGGTGAATTTCGGCTACACCGCCGACCGGACTGCGCTGCGCGATATCGATCTGGAGATCAGGGCCGGTGAGACCGTTGCCTTTGTCGGCTCCTCCGGTGCGGGGAAAACCACCCTCTGTTCGCTGCTTCCGCGCTTCTACGAGGTCGACTCCGGCGCGATCACCGTTGACGGCATCGACATCCGCGACATGACGCTCGCCTCGCTGCGCAGCCAGATCGGCGTTGTGCAGCAGGATGTCTTCCTGTTCGGCGGTTCCATTCGCGAGAACATCGCCTATGGCCGCCTCGATGCATCGGACGAAGACATTGCGCTTGCGGCCCGCCGCGCCCGGCTCGACGAAATGATAGCCGGTCTGCCTGCCGGGCTTGAGACCATTGTCGGCGAGCGCGGCGTCAAGCTGTCGGGCGGCCAGAAGCAGCGGCTTGCCATCGCCCGCATGTTCCTGAAAAACCCGCCCATCCTCATTCTCGATGAAGCGACATCGGCGCTCGACACGCAGACCGAGCGCGAAATCCAGGCATCCCTCGCCGAACTGGCACAGGGCCGCACGACCCTGGTCATCGCGCACCGGCTGGCGACGATCCGCAACGCCGACCGTATCGTCGTGGTCGATGATGCCCGGATTCTGGAACAGGGCAGCCACAGCGAACTGCTTGCCGCAGGCGGCGCCTACAAGCGGCTCTATCAGGTGCAGTTCGGCGATGCGGGCGCGGAAATCCTGCTTGACCGGGTGAACGGGAAAGCCTGAACTTTACAGCGCCGGTCAGAAACGTATGCTCCATCTGCTGAACGCTTTGGGAGGAGCAATCGATGATCAGGGAAAGCTACGTTCACGGTGCAAGCAGCCAGCCGCTGATCGGCGAAACGATCGGGCGGCATTTTGACCATATCGCCGGGCGGTTTCCCGACCGTCCCGCCCTTGTGGTCCGCCACCAGAATGTGCGCCTGAGCTATGCCGAACTGAAGCAGCGCGTTGACGCCGTCGCAGCGGGCCTCATCGCCCTCGGCCTGAAACCCGGTGACCGCATCGGCATCTGGTCACCCAACAATCTGGAATGGGTGCTGACCCAGTTCGCCACCGCCAAGGCCGGGCTCATCCTCGTCAACATCAATCCGGCCTACCGCTCACACGAGCTTGAATATGCCGTCAACAAGGTCGGCTGTGCCGCGCTGATCCTGTCGCCCGCCCTGAAGACCAGCAATTACCTCGACATATTGCGCGAGATCGCCCCGGAACTCGACAGCTGCGCGCCCGGCGAACTGCGGTCAGCGAAGCTGCCGACGCTGCGAACCGTCATTCGTCTGGGCGCGGACAAGACGCCGGGGATGCTCAACTTCGCCGATCTCGAACAGGCAGCCACAGCGCAAGCCATCGAACAGCTGCACGCCCTGGCGTCTGTGCTGCAGTTCGACGACCCGATCAACATCCAGTTCACCAGCGGCACCACCGGCAGCCCAAAGGGCGCGACGCTCAGTCACCACAATATTCTCAACAACGGCTTCTTCATCGGCGAGGCGATGCGCCTTACCGAAAACGACCGCCTGTGCATCCCGGTGCCGTTCTACCATTGCTTCGGCATGGTTCTCGGCAACCTCGCCTGCCTGACCCACGGCGCCTGCATGGTCATACCGGGCGAGGCATTCGATCCGCTCGCGGTGCTGCAGACGGTGGAGGCCGAGAAGTGCACCGGACTGCACGGTGTGCCAACCATGTTCATCGCAATACTTGGCCATGCCGATTTCAAGACATTCGATCTCAGCAGCCTGCGCACCGGCATCATGGCGGGCTCGCCCTGCCCGATAGAGGTGATGCGGAAAGTCATCCACGACATGCACCAGGGCGAAATCACCATCGCCTACGGGATGACGGAGACCAGTCCGGTCAGCTTCCAGAGCTCCGCCACCGACCCGCTGGAACGGCGCGTTTCGACGGTCGGGCGCATTCATCCGCATGTCGAGGTCAAGATCATCGATGCGGAGGGCGCCATTGTCGCGCCTGGTGTTACCGGTGAGCTTTTGACGCGCGGCTACAGCGTCATGCGCGGCTATTGGGGCGATGATGCCAATACCGCAGCCACCATCGACGCCGCCCGCTGGATGCACACCGGCGATCTCGCAACCATCGATGCGGAGGGCTATTGCAACATCGTCGGGCGTATCAAGGACCTGGTGATCCGGGGCGGCGAGAACATCTATCCGCGCGAGATCGAGGAGTTTCTCTACACTCATCCCGGCATCGCCGACGTGCAGGTGTTCGGCATCCCGGACAGCAAGTATGGCGAGTGCCTGTGCGCCTGGATCAAGGTGCGGCCCGGCGCCAGTCTCAGCGAGCAGGAGGTGCTGCTGTTCTGCAAGGGCAGGATCGCCCATTACAAGGTGCCGGCCCATATCCGCTTCGTCGAGGACTATCCGATGACCGTGACGGGCAAGATCCAGAAATTCATCATGCGGCAGGCCATGATCGACGAACTGGGCCTCATGGAGGCAAAAACCGCCTGAGTGTCGGTGGCGCCTATTCCGCCGCGTGCGGCGCCGCAGCTGTGCCGCGTTTGCCGAAGAGCCTGCGCCACAGCTGCGTCGATCCGCGCGACATGTCTTCCATGTAGAGGAAGATCACCGGCGTGATGAACAGCGTAAGGATTTGCGAGGCGAACAGGCCGCCGACCACGGCCACACCAAGCGGCTGGCGCAATTCCGAACTGGCACCCGCACCGATGGCAATCGGCAGGGTTCCCATCAGCGCGGCCAGTGTCGTCATCATGATCGGCCGGAACCGCACCAGACAGGCTTCGCGGATCGCATCATGCGGCGTGTCACCCGCCCGCTGCCGGACGAGCGCAAAGTCGACCATCATGATGGCGTTCTTCTTGACGATGCCGATCAGCATCAGCATGCCGATGATGGCGATCACGCTGAGGTCAAAGCCGAACAGTTGCAGCGTCGCCAGCGCCCCGGCCGCCGCCGCCGGCAGGCCGGTCAGGATGGTCAGCGGATGGATGAAGCTCTCATAGAGAATGCCGAGCACGATATAGATCGTCAGGATCGCCGCGCCGATCAGCAGACCCTGATTGGACAGCGCCTGCTGGAACACTTTGGCGGTGCCGGTGAATGTCGAGGAAATCGAGTCGGGAACATTCAGTTCCGCCTTGATCTTGTTGATTTCTTCCACCGCCCTGCCCAAGGCAATGCCCTGCGGCAGGTTGAAGGAGATGGTCACCGCCGGCAGCTGGCTCAACTGGCTGACGGCCAGCAGTCCGGCACGCCGCTCCACATGGGCGAAGGAAGACAGCGGGATGAGCTTGTTGGTGGTGGTCGAGCGGATCTGCATCTGGTCGAGCTTGTCGGTCGTCCAGGGGATGGACGGATCGAGCTCGAGGATCACCTCGTAGCTGTCGCCGGTGGAAAAGATGGTCGAGGCCTGATTGGTACCGAAGGCGTAATAGAGCGAATTGCGCAGCTGCGTCGATGAAATGCCGAGGAGCCGCGCCTTGTCCGCATCGATCACCAGATTGGCCTGCAGCGCATTGTTCTGCAGGTCGCTGGTCACATCGGCAAAATATTGCCGGTCCTGCTGCAGCGCCAGCAGGAATTTCTGCGACCATGGATAGAGATCGTCGGCATTGATGCCCTGCAGCACGAACTGGTACTGTGCACGCGACGACGTGCTGCCGATGCGCAGGTTCTGGATGGCGATGGGATAGCTGTTGATGCCAGGCACCTTGGCCAGCGACTGGCGCAGGTCCGTCAGCAGCGGGTCGAGCGCCAGGCGCTGGGATTTGGGTTTGAGCTCAACGAAGAAACTGCCCTGATTAAGGCTCGATGAATTGAAGCCGCCGCCGATGGTTGACGCCACATGGGCCACATAGGGCTTGCTCCTCAGGACATCGGCCACCTGCTTCTGCAGCGCCACCATGGCATCGAATGAAATGTCCTGCCGCGCTTCGGTCGAGATGGAAAGCTGGCCGATATCCTCGGTCGGCAGAAAGCCCTTGTCGATGGACGAGAAGAGATAAAGCGTTGCGACAACCGTCAGAAGAAAGATTCCGAAGACAACGATACGGAAGCGCAGGCAGACATCGAGCATCCAGCGGTAACCGCCAAGGACCGCATCGAAAACCCGCTCCGTCAGGGGTTTGCGGCCCTTTCCATCGTCATGCGGAATGGCCGGCATGTGGCTGCACAGCATCGGGGTCAAGGTCAGCGATATCAGCGCCGACGCCACGATCGCCACGGTCACCACGACGGCAAATTCGTTGAAGATGCGCCCGACCACGCCGCCCATCAGCAGGACGGGGATGAAGACCGCCACGAGCGATGCGGTGATGGACACGATGGTGAAACCGATTTCCTCGCTGCCCTTGAGCGCCGCCTCGCGCGGCGGCATGCCCTCCTCGATATGCCGGGATATGTTCTCCAGCATGACGATGGCATCGTCCACCACCAGCCCGACGGAAAGCGTCAGGCCCAGCAGCGAGATATTGTCGATGGAAAAGCCGAACACATACATCACGCCCAGCGTGGCGATCAGCGACAGCGGCACGGCAATCGTCGGGATAAGCGTGGCCGCGATCCGCCGCAGGAACACGAAGATCACCATCACGACCAGCGCGATGATCAGGATGAGCGTGAATTGCACATCCGATACGGCCTGCCGGATCGACGTCGAGCGGTCGTTGAGCACGTTGAGGCTGGTGGACGCGCCGAGCTCTTCAGCGAATTTCGGCAGCATGGTGCGCACGCGGTCCACCACATCGACCGTATTGGCGCCGGGCTGGCGGAAGACGGCCAGCACCAGCGCCTTCTTGCCGTCATAGCGGCTCTCGGTCTGGGTATTGGCAACCGAATCCACAACACGCGCCACGTCGCCCAGGCGCACCGGCTTGCCATTGGGCGACGCGATCAGAATCTGGCGGAATGTGTCGGCGTTCTTCGACTGCGTGTCGGCCTCGATTGCCATCTGCTGGGTGGGGCTGGTGAGCGTTCCCACCGGCGCAATCGAATTGTTGTCGGCCACGGCGCTCGTCAGTTCATCGATGCCGATTCCGCGTGCCTTCATCGCATTGGGATCGACCTCGATGCGCACGGCGAACTGCTTGGCACCGAACACCTGGACCTCGCCGACGCCATCCACGGTCGACAGCGACGGTGAGATGACCTGCTCGGCATAATCGTCGAGCTTCGACAATTGCGCCATATCGCTTTGCAGCGCGATCAGCAGGATGGGAGCGTCGGCGGGATTGGTCTTGCGGTAGCTCGGCGGCGTTGTCATGCTCGCCGGCAGTTGCCGCAGCGTCCGTGCGATGGCCGCTTGGACGTCGGCGGCGGCCTGATCGATGTTCCTGTCGAGCTCGAATTCGATGGTGACGCGGGTCTGTCCCTGCGTGCTCGTGGCGCTGATCGTCGAAACGGAAGGTATCGTTGCGAACTGCTTGATCAGCGGCGTTGCCACGGCATTGGCCATGGTGTCGGGCGCGGCACCCGGCAGCTGGGCGGAAACCGATATGACAGGGAAATCGACCTGCGGCAGGGCGGCCACAGGGAGGAACTGATAGGCAAACAGGCCCGATGCGGCCAGCGCGACGGAGAGGAGGATTGTTGCGATGGGCCGGCGGATGAATATGGCGGAGATGTTCATTGCACCGTGTCCGTCTTGATCGGATCCGGTGCAACCGCATCGGCCGCCGACAGCGCGGGCGCCGCAGTGTCCACATCGGCCACCGTTTCAATGACGCTCGAGCCGTCCTGCAGATGCAGCTGCCCGTCGATGACCACATGGTCGCCGGATTTGAGGCCCGCGGTGGTGACGGCGGTATCGCCGACCGTTTCAACCACGGTCACCGCCTGCTTGATCACCTTCTTGTCGGGGCCGACGACAAAGGCGAATGTCCCGTCATTGCCCTGCTGAATGGCGATCAGCGGTACGGTCACCGCGTCCTTGTGCGTGCCGATTTCGACCGTTGCGTTGATGTACTGGCCGGGCCACAGCGCGCCGTCATCATTGGCCACATCCGCCTTCAGGACAATCGTCCCGGAGGCCGTGTCGACGCTGGAATCGACAAAGTTGAGCGGGCCTGACGCAATCACTTCCTTGCTGCCGGGAACCTTGACCAGAACGTCGAGCTGACGTTCCTTCATCGCATCGCGCAATGTCGGCAGATCGCTTTCCGCAACCGTGAACGACACACGCAGCGGCGCCATGCGCGTGATGGTCAAAAGACCGCCGCCGGTATCCGCAGTGCGCACGAAATTGCCGACGGATGTGTTGACCACCCCGACACGGCCATCGATGGGTGCCTTGATGGTCATGTAGGAGAGAAGGACCTCGTCGGCCTGGATCTGCGCCGTATCCATAGCAATCGACGCTTTCAACGCATTGACAACGGCAAGCGCCTGATAGGTCTGCTGCTGCGTATTGATTTTCTGGCTCGACAGGGCCTGCGCCGCGATCAGGTCCTGATTGGCGGAATCGAGATTGGCCTGGTCCTTGGCCAGTGCCGCCTTGTCCTTCTCGATCGTCGCTCGGATCGTCCGGTCATCCAGTTGAAAAAGCACGTCTCCGGCTTTGACCATCTGCCCGTCCTTGACATTGGTCGCCATCACCACGCCATCGGCTTGCGGCCGGATGACAACCGTGTTGATTGGCTCGATATTGCCGACAACCGTCTTGGTGATGGGCACGTCTTCGGTCTTGGCCGTGGCGGCAACAATCGATGGAACGGCGGCAGACCGTCCCTTGCCGGACCCTGCGGCCGGCGCTGTCGCGGCAACCGTCGTCGGCCCCTTGCCGGCAGGCGGCGCGTTCAGATGGGGAGAGAGAAAGATGTAGCCGAGTCCGGCCAATACAACGAACGCGATCAAAAGACCCAGACGTTTCACTGCACGCTACCTCCAGGGCACCGCCCGTTAGCCAACAATGTATCGGCTATTGACTCTCTCACCTTCCCGGCATCTTGTCGAATGACCATTTTGTCATGTTCGCTGCAATGCACAGGGCGGCAATCGCCCGGATCGGGCAATGCAATCAGCACTTGAAGCCGACCAAGCAATGCGCGTACTCCTATCAGGAGAACGAAGGGGACCGCGATGCTGAAACACCTGAACATTCCATCGGCAATGCGCGTGGTCCTTTTGTGTCTGTGCACGGCACTTTCCGGCGTTTTCGCAGCGGCCACAACCGCTTGCGCGCAGACCGCGGCGCCGGAAACCGTCACCATCGTGCTGCAGCGGGGCCAAAGCGAAGCCGACATCAACAACACGCTGCGGGCCGCCTATGCCAGCGGCCGCAACGTTGTCGTGCGTTGGGAGGATCCGGCACCCGCGCCCGCACCGGCAAAAGCCAAGGCCTTGCCCGCCGCGCAGCCGGGCGATAGCCCGCTCGATCAGGCCGAAGCCCTGGCCGAGAATGCGCTGGATTCATTCGGCACCGGTCTCTCCGTCGGGCTCACGGGCATCGGCCACATCGTCGAACTGCCCTTCATGATGGACAAGGGGCTGCAAAGCCAGGGCGGCGACTGGAGTCAGGTTTCCCTCGTTACGCTGGGTGCGCTGCTTGCCGCCGCCGCCGCAGGCTGGATCGTCTTCCGGCTTGGCACGGCCCTGATCGTCCGCCCGCTCGGCGAGGATGCCGATCTCGTCCATCGCGCCCGCGGCTCGCTCGCCCGCACGGTGCGCGACATCGCCGGCATTTGCGCCTTCATTGCCGTCGGGCACATCGTCATCAACATCCTGACGGCGGACGCGCCGATGGCCTCCACCCTGACGTTGAGGCTGCTGCACGCCGCAGCGCTGACCCTGGTCTACGCGGCGGTCGGACGGCTGTTCCTTTCGCCCGGCGATCCCCAGGCAAGGCTTCTGCCCATCAACAATCCTCAATGGCACTTCCGCATGCTGGTTGCCTATGGCCTCACCGGCGCCCTGGTCGGCCAGCTCGTCCGCCTGTCCCTGGAAAGCGGTGTCAGCCGCGGCGTCACCGAAGGCTGGTTCCTGATTGCAGCGACCGTGGTTACGGTTCTGAAGCTCTGGTGGTTCATAGGCGGGCGCAAGGACATCACCGCGGTGTTTGCCGGACCGGCACCGAGCATGACCCGGCAGGTCATCGCAAGCGCGCTTCCGGCATTCCTGTCTTTGGTTGCCATCCTGATCTGGATTGTCGGCTGCATGGCAGCCAGTGCTCCGCAGCGCGCCCATTGGGGGGAAGCGGCGGGCGCAACCCAGGTCATCATCCTGCTGATACCCATCATCGCCCTTGGCATGCATGCGCTGATTGCGGCCATGCAGGAGCGGCACAAGAATGACAAGCCGCTGCCGCCGCTGGCGCAGGCTTTCATCGCGGCCATCCAGACACTGGCGACCGGGGGCATCTGGCTTCTCGGTCTCTTCCTCATTATCCGTCTGTGGACCAGCTATATGGACAGCGCCTACGCCATGGCGCTGTCGCTCATCACCGGCCTGCTCAGGATCAGCGTTGCCGTGGTCGTCGGCTGGGCCATCTGGAGTTTCCTGCGGCACTATTTCACCGCCCTCTCTCCTTCCTCGCGGCCGCTGCTGCCGGGACAGGAGGACACGGACGGTCCAACGCGCACCGCCGCCGGACGCCTCTCGACGATCCTGCCGCTGGTGCGCGATCTCGCCTTTGGCGCCATCGTTGCGATCACGGCACTCGTGGTGCTTTCATCCCTCGGCATGGATATCGGACCGCTGCTTGCCGGCTTCGGCGTTCTCGGGCTGGCCATTTCCTTCGGCTCGCAAACGCTGGTGAAGGATGTGGTCTCGGGCATATTCTTCATTGCCGACGACGCATTCCGCACGGGTGAATATATCGATACCGGCAAGCTCAAGGGCACCGTCGAGCGCATCACGCTGCGCTCCCTGCAGCTGCGCCATCAGAACGGCCCGGTGCACACCATCCCCTTCGGACAGATCCAGTCGGTGACGAATTACAGCCGGGACTGGAGCACGATCAAGTTCGAGCTGCGCTTCGATCGCGACACCGATCCGGAAAAGATCCGCAAGACGGTCAAGAAGGTCGGCCAGGACATGCTCGAGGATCCGGAATTCGGCCCGGAATTTCTGGTTCCGCTGAAATTCCAGGGCATTCAGGACATCACCGAGAATTCGATGATCGTCCGGCTCAAATTCACTGCCAAACCGGGCAACCCGTCGCTTATCCAGCGTGAGGCGATGAAGCGGCTGCTCGTGGCCTTCCGCGAAGCCGGTCTCCTGCTGGCATCCAATGCGGTGACCGTGCGGTCGGGGACCAACGACGCGGCCGGTGCCGGTGCGGCAACCCAGATCGCCCTGGAGAAGGCCGCCGAACTCGCGTCGACGCAGGCGGCCAAGCCGGGCTAGAGCCTTTCCTGCTTAAATAGAATCGTTCTGCCGGAGGGAATTTGGTTCAAGGGTGAGGGATTTGGCGAGACCGATGTCTTTCCATCGGGCGAAGCCGAAGCCCGATGGCATTGGGCCAAATTCGCCCGGCCCTTCGGGTTTCCGGCTGGCGGACACCCACTTTGTCAGGCAGCTTCGTCCGATGGGTAAACATCGGCCTCGCTACCTTCCGCGTGGATTGTCTCGCCATCCGGGAAACAGAACTGGTTCTATTTAAACAGGAAAGGCTCTAGTGCCACTCCGGCGTGCCGGCAAGCGCGACGGGCTGGACGATCAGCCCCTGCTCCGTTGCCTGGAGATAGGCCTCAACACCATAGATCCGGCGCATGTGATCCGCCGTCAGCACCTCCGCGGGCCTGCCGTCGGCGACGATCCTGCCTGCGTGGATGAGAACCAGCCGGCTGCACCAGTGCGCGGCAAGGCTGAGATCGTGCAGGGATGCAACCACCGCCGAGCCCTTGCCGGCCAGATCGGCGAGCGACTGCATCAGGCCGATCTGATGCGCCGGATCGAGCCCCGCCGCCGGTTCGTCCGCAAGCAGGAGCGCCGCATCCTGCGCCAGGGCACGGGCGATCAGCACCCGCGCCCGCTCGCCGCCGGAAAGGTCGAGAGCCGAACGATGGCGCAGCTGCTGGACATCCATCCGCTGCATCGCCTGTTCGACCAGCGCCGCATCATGCGCGCTCGGCCGGGAAAATCCGCGGCGGTAGGGCGTGCGGCCGAGCGAGACGAGATGTTCCACTGACACGGCCCAGGCGATTTCGCGGTCCTGCGGCAGATAGGCGACGTGCTTTGCCCGCTCCCCGACGTTCATCCGCCGCGCCGGTTTTCCGGCAATGCCGATGTCGCCGCTCGACGGCACCAGGCCGAGGATGCTGCGCAGAAGAGTTGACTTGCCCGCACCGTTCGGGCCGATCAGCCCGACAAATTCACCGGCGCGAACGTCGAGCGATACATCGTGCAGGACGGCCCTGGAACCGAGCGAGGCATGGACATGGGACAGGCTGAGGATCGTCATATCAGCGTCCTTCGCGTGCGGAACACCAGCCAGAGGAAGAAGGGCGCGCCGATCATGGCCGTCAGCACGCCGAGCTTCAAATCCCGGCCCGGCGCGATCAGGCGCACGAGAATATCGGCTGCCAGCAGCATCGATGCGCCGCCAAGCGCGCTGGCCGGCAGCAGGCGCGACGGCCGGGCACCCACCAGCGGCCGCAGCACATGCGGCACGATCAGGCCGACAAAGCCGATGGCACCGGCAACGGCGGTGGCCGCCCCGACGGATGCGGCCGTGCCCAGAATGGCGAAGAACTGTACCCGCCGGATGTTGATGCCCATGCTGGCAGCGGCATCGGGGCCGAGTGTCAGGGCGTCGAGCGCGCGGCCGAGGCTGAACAGCAGCGCCCAGCCCGCAAGGATGAACGGGGCGGCAAGCTGCACATGCAGCATGGAGCGGTCGGTGAGGGATCCCAGCATCCAGTAGACGATCTCCATCGCGGCAAACGGGTTGGGTGACAGGTTCAGCGCCAGCGTGGTCATCGCCCCGGCAAAGCTCGAGACGGCGACACCGGCGAGAATGATGGTCAGCGTGCCCGCGCCGCGGCCGGCCAGCGCCTGCACCAGGAAGACCGCGAGAACGGCGCCTGCCAGCGCCATCAGCGGCAGGGCAAGCGGAAAAGCCAGGGACAGGCCGGTATAGATGGCGATCACCGCGCCGAGCGATGCCGACGCACTCACCCCGAGAAGGCCCGGTTCCGCCAGCGGATTGCGCAGATAGCCCTGCAGCACCGCGCCGGAGAGCCCGAGGGTCGCCCCGATCATCAGGCCGAGCAGCGCGCGCGGCAGCCGTATTTCCCGCATGACGATGACGATGGCATCGCCCTGTCCCGTCAGCAGGGCGCGGATACTGTCCGACATGCCCAGTGCGGCCGGACCGGCGAGCAGCGACAGCACGAACAGGACAAGGGTCAACAGCGCAAGCCCGGACAGGAGAAGACGGTAATGATCCTTCATCTGGAGCCCTCCCGCCGTGCCGCATCCGACAGCAGCTTGACGGCCTCTGCCGTGAACGGTCCGCCGCATATCCAGTACTTGTCGGGGATATCGACGGGCTGCCGCCCCTGCAGCGCCGCCCGGAACGCCGGATGGAGCTGCGCGTCATAGGCAAGGGCAGGCGCCGGATAGGCGTTGTGGGTGGCAATCAGGTCCGGCTTGGCCATGACCAGTTGTTCCAGCGACAATTTTTGCGTGCCGTCGAGGCCCAGCTTTTCGCCCATATTGATCAGCCCCGCCCGGTTGACGACCTCACCGGCCAGGGTGCTGCGGCCCGCGGTAATCTGGTTGGCATAATAGAGCGCGACGGTGGGTGCATCGGCGCTGCGTGCCGGAATGCTTGCCAGGGCCGTGTCCATGGCGCCCAGCAGTTCTTCCGCCCTGGCTTCGCGCCCGAGCAGGGCACCCATCCGCCGCACATTGGCGCGGATATCGTCGAAGGAGGCTTCCGGCGGGAATTCCTCGACGCGAAATCCCAGCCGCCTGAGAATAGCGGTCGTGGCCCGCGTGGTGTAGGTGCTGGTCAGGACGAGATCCGGCTGCATCAGGAATATCTCTTCCGCCTGACCATGATTGAGCGCAAACGCCCCCGCCTCCCCGGCCAGAACCGATACGGTCGCATCCGCGGCGAGATAGGACACGGAAACGAGCTGCCCGCCCGATGCCAGCAGCATCGCCAGCTGATCAGTGCAAAGGTTCATGGAGACGACACGCCCCGGTGCTTCGGCCGACGTGGAATCGACCGTGGCAAGCAGCGCAATGGCGGATGCCAACCACGCCGCGCCTGCGCCGACAGCCCGTCTGTATCCCCTGCTCACGCCCGCAAACTCCCCTTGCCCCTCATACAGCCGAAACCTTGGCGGCATGCGGCGACCTGCCTATAGCTGCCATCAATATCGTCCGGCGTATAGTCATTCCTGCGGCATATCCATCGTCTGACCGGTTGACATCCCGTTTTGCCGCTTCCACCATGGGACAGATTCCGGGAGAGACAATTGGACATTCGCAAGATTGGTAAAACGCCGCTGGCCGTCACTGAAATCGGCTTCGGCGGGGCGGCGATTGGCGGGCTGTATCGTGAATGCACGCGCGACGCCGCAATGGAAACCCTGCAGACCGCATGGGATGCCGGCATACGCTATTTCGACACGGCGCCGTTTTACGGTTTCGGCCTGTCGGAGCGCCGCACCGGCGACTTCCTGCGCGACAAGCCGCGCGACAGCTACGTGCTTTCGACAAAGGTCGGTCGCCTCATGCGCCCGGTGCCGGAGGATCAGGTCCCCGATCATTCCTACGTCAATCCCCTGCCCTTCGCCGTCGACTATGACTACAGCTATGACGGCATCATGCGGTCCTTCGAATTCAGCCTGGCGCGCCTCGGCCTGAACCGGACCGACATCCTTTACGTGCACGATATCGGTGCCTACACCCACGGCACCGAACAAAACGCCGTCTATATGGACCAGCTGCTCGGCAGCGGGCTGAAGGCGCTGGACGAACTCAAGTCGGCCGGGGCGATTGCCGCCTATGGGTTGGGGGTGAACGAGGTCGAGGTCTGCCTCGATGTGCTGGCCCGGCATCCGCTCGACTGCATTCTTCTCGCCGGGCGCTATTCCCTGCTCGACCGCGCGGCCGAACGCGGCCTGCTGGACCTCTGCCGGACGCAGAACACCTCCCTCGTCATTGGCGGCGTGTTCAATTCCGGCATTCTGGCGACGGGGCCGGTGCCCGGCGCGCACTTCGATTATGGCCCGGCATCCGCGGATATTCTCGAGCGCGTCCGCGCCATGCAGGCCGTCGCGGAAGCTGAAAATGTGCCGCTGGCAGCCGCCGCCATCCAGTTTCCGTTCCGTGAACCGGTTGTGGCGAATGTTTTGATCGGCACCGCCAAGCCCTCGAGCCTGACCCGCAATCTGGAAATTTTATCCACGAAAGTCCCGGAATCTGTATACACCGACTGCGAACGTTTCGTCCTTCGCTAAATTCTTCTAAAAGATCGCTCCGGATTAGTATCGGCATGGGTTTCATCGGGTGGCAGCAACCGCTAATTTGCTGATCTGCCTTGCAATATCAGCCATTGCATATTCCGCTCATCTGATTACATAAGGGCTCGCTGACTTCGTTCAGCGCGCCCGGCTGGCATATGCGGCGGCCGGAAATCAGGCAATGAATGGAGCAACGCCCGGCTCTCTTTCATGTGTTGACACGAAGTATTGAGCGAGAGACCCAGGGATGACTGCATCTTCGTCAGCGACCGTCACGGCGGCACCTATTCATGCAACGGATGACCTTTCGGCACCGGTTGCATTTGCGATTCCCGACAATGTGTTCGCGGAAACGGTCACCGAGGTGCGCCACTATACCGATCGCCTGTTCCGTTTCCGTATCACGCGGCCCACAAGCTTCCGCTTCCGTTCCGGCGAATTCGTCATGATCGGCCTGCCCAATGCGGAAAAGCCTGTCTATCGCGCCTATTCCATCGCCAGCCCGTCCTGGGACGAGGAAATCGAATTCTTCTCGATCAAGGTCGACAACGGCCCGCTGACCGAACATCTGCAAAAGATCAAGCGCGGCGATACGGTCCTCCTGCGCAAGAAGTCGACGGGAACGCTGGTTCTCGATGCACTTCTTCCCGGCAAGCGGCTCTACATGCTGTCGACGGGAACCGGCGTCGCCCCCTTCGCCAGCCTGATCCGCGACCCCGAGACCTACGAAAAATTCGAAGAGGTCATCCTGATCCAGACCTGCCGGGATATCGCCGAGCTGAAATACATCACCGAAATGGTCGAGGGCATCAAGGATGACCCGCTGATCGGTGAATTCGCCGCCGACAGCCTGCGGCTCTACACCACGACCACGCGTGAACCATTCACCCATATGGGCCGCATCACCGACCTGATGCAGAGCGGCAAGCTGTTCAACGATCTCGGCCTGCCGCCGCTCGATCCCGAAACCGACCGCGGCATGATCTGCGGCTCGATGCACATGATCCACGACACCAAGGCCATTCTGGAATCCTTCGGCCTGGTCGAAGGCGCCAACAACAAACCGGCGACCTATGTGGTCGAGCGGGCCTTCGTCGGCTGAAACCTGCCTGCAGAAACATCTGGAATATCGTGCCCGGCCTCCTTGAGGCCGGGCATTTTGTTATGCGGCTTGCCTCACTGACTTGTGACACCTTGTCTCTTCTAAAACATGAGTCCACATGCTATATGTGTGAATGTTATAAGCACCCTTATGAGTTTCAAAACCCCACATCATGGACGACACACCCACTCTTGGCTTTCTGCTGCACGATGTTGCGCGGTTGCTGCGCAAGCGGTTTGAACAGCGGGCGAAATGCCTCGGCCTGACCCGGTCGCAGTGGCAGACGCTGGCCTATCTGTCCAAGAACGAGGGGATTCATCAGGCTGGCCTCGCGGAAATCCTCG
Organism: Phyllobacterium sp. SL163; assembly: GCF_049896885.1. Classification (NCBI taxonomy): domain Bacteria; kingdom Pseudomonadati; phylum Pseudomonadota; class Alphaproteobacteria; order Hyphomicrobiales; family Phyllobacteriaceae; genus Phyllobacterium; species Phyllobacterium sp. SL163. Next base: position 147,512 of record NZ_JAFCVE010000006.1, read on the forward strand.
AAATCGAGCCGATCACGCTGGTGCGCATCCTCGACAAGCTGCAGGAGCGCAACCTGATCGAGCGGCGCCGGCACCCGACCGACCGCCGCATCTGGCTGCTGTTCCTGCGCGATGAAGCGCGCCCGCATCTGGCGGATATGCGCGTCATCGGCGAAGTCACCCGGTCCGAAGCCCTCGAAAATGTGCCGGCGGAAGACCGCGAACATCTCATCCGCACTCTAACCCTTATGAAGTCCAATTTGATCGATGCCTGTCAGACACCGGTCGATGACAGGAAGACACACCATGGCTGACGGATCTCTCAACTCCCGCATTCCCGCCAATACCGATCACCCCGCCGCGCCGGGGCATGCCGCGCCCGTTCTGGAAAAGACCGAAGCACCCGGCGAAGCGCCGGTAACCGCCCGCGTCAACGAACCGGTGCCGCTGCCCGATATCACGCCGCCGAAAACCCGCCGCAACCGTCTGCGCCCCGTGCTCTTCGCCGCGCTGCCGCTTGCCCTCGTGGTCGGCGGCTATTTCTACGTCACCGGCGGGCAGGTCATGTCCACCGACAACGCCTATGTGCAGGCGGACATGGTCGGCGTTTCCACCGATATATCGGGGCTGGTCAGCGCCATCGACGTGCATGACAACGAGGTCGTCAAGCAGGGACAGATCCTGTTCCGCATCAACCCCGACGTCTACCGCATCGCTCTGGAGGGTGCGCAGGCGCAGCTCGGCACCGTTCGCAACCAGATTCTCAACCTGCAGGCGAGCTACAAGCAGACGCTGGCGGAAATCGCCCAGGCGGAATCCGACATTCCCTTCTATCAGAAGACCCTGCAGCGCCAGGCGGACCTGACCAACACCGCCGCCGTCTCCAAGGCCACCTATGATCAGGCCAAGCATGATCTCGACGCCGCGCAGCAGAAGGTCGATGTCGCCAGGGCACAGGCTGCCACCACGCTCGCCCAATTGGGCAACAATGCCGACCAGCCCGTCGAGCAGAACCCGTCCTATCTCGCGGCAAAGGCAACCGTCGACAAGGCCCAGCACGATTTTGACGCGACCACGGTGCGTGCGCCCTTCGATGGGATCGTGACCAATGTCAGTTCGCTGCAGGTCGGCGCCTATCTCCAGGCCTCGCAGGCCGGTTTCAGCCTGGTCTCGACAACCCATATGTGGGTCGCCGCCAGCCCCAAGGAAACCGAGCTGACCTATGTGAAGCCCGGCCAGCCCGTGACAGTGACCGTCGACACCTATCCGGGCGTCGAATGGAAGGGCACGGTTGCCAGCATCAGCCCGGCCTCCGGCTCGAGCTTCTCGCTGCTGCCCGCGCAGAATACAACCGGCAATTGGGTTAAGGTTGTTCAGCGCATCCCCATGCTCGTCAGCATTAACGATATGGCTGGCAAGCCGCCCCTGCGCGTCGGCATGAGCGTGACGGCCGAAGTCGATACCGGTCATGCACGCGGCCTGCCGCAGTTCGTGCAATCGCTCCTGGGCAGCAAGGATCATGTCTAGCACCGTCGCACTGCCGGGCACCGCGCCGGTTGCCAATCGCGGCGCGATCACGGCCTGTGTCATTCTCGCCGTGATCATGCAGGCGCTCGATACGACCATCGCCAACGTGGCGCTGCCCTATATCCAGGGCAGCGTTGCGGCGAGCGCCGACCAGATCAACTGGGTCCTGACCTCCTACATCGTCGCTGCTGCCATCATGACGCCGCCGTCGGGCTTTCTCGCCGCCCGCTTCGGCCGCAAGCGCGTGCTGCTCACCGCCATCGCCGGGTTCGTCGTGGCGTCGGTGCTGTGCGGCATCGCCCAGTCGCTGCCGCAGATCGTGGCTTTCCGGCTGTTGCAGGGCCTGTTCGGCGCCTCGCTCGTCCCCCTGTCGCAAGGCATTCTTCTCGACATCTATTCCGTCGAGGAGCGCGGCTCGGCCATGGCGCTGTTCGGCGTTTCCGTCATGGTCGGTCCCGTGCTCGGCCCTGTCATCGGCGGCTGGCTGACCGACAATATCAGCTGGCGCTGGGTGTTTTACATCAACGTTCCCATCGGCCTTCTCGCCTTTGTCGGCATTGTTGCCTTCGTCACCGAAACCGGGCGGGAGCTGAAGGCCAAGCTCGACTGGTTCGGCTTCGGCACGCTCAGCCTTGCCATCGCCGCCCTTCAGCTTTTTCTCGACCGCGGCGAACAGCTCGACTGGTTTTCCTCCGGCGAGATCCAGCTGGAAGCGCTGGTCTGCGTCAGCGCCTTCTACCTGTTCCTCAGCCACACCTTCACGGCCGAACGGTCCTTCGTCAATCCAAGGCTGTTCCTTGACCGGAACTTTGCCGTCAGCATGTTCTTCATCTTCATCGTCGGCGTGACCTATCTCGCCTCGCTTGCCCTGATGACGCCGTATCTGCAGACGCTCATGGGCTATCCCGTCACCACGGCAGGTATCGTCATGGGCCCGCGCGGTGTCGGCACGATGGTGTGCATGTTCATCGTCGGCCGCCTCATCGGCAAGGTCGACACGCGCTTCCTCCTGGTGCTCGGCCTCGGGCTGACCGCATGGGCCATGTACGACATGACCGGCTGGACGCCTGACGTATCGCAGTGGACCATCGTTTCGGTGGGCTTCATCCAGGGTGCGGGCCTCGGCTTCCTCTTCGTGCCGCTGACGACGATTGCCTTTGCCACCCTGCCCGCCAGCATGCGCGGCGAAGGCACGGGCCTGTACAATCTGTCGCGCAACATCGGTTCCAGCGTCGGCATTTCCATCGTCACGGCGCTGATCACCGAGAATGTGCAGACCAACCACGCCTCGATCGCCGCCTATGTCACGCCGTTCAACCACGCCTTCAATGCGCCTGCCGTGATGCAGCATCTCGACCCGCTGAAGGCGGCGGGCCGTGCTTCGCTTGACGGCATCATCACCCTGCAGGCCACGATCATCGCCTATATGGACGATTTCAAGCTGCTGATGCTGATGTCGCTGGCGGCCATCCCGCTGGTGTTCCTGCTGCGCAAGCCGGCACCCAGCGCCACGCCGCCGGAACATGCGGTGATGGAATGAAACAAGGGCGGGCGGTCCATCGGACCGCCCGCCCTTTTATCATGGTAACGCATCTTACCGCGCTGGCGGCGCATACATCAGGCCGCCGGCATTCCACAGGGCGTTGATGCCCCGGTCGATCTTCAGGGGGCTGCCCTTGCCGAGATTGCGGTCGAACATTTCGCCGTAATTGCCGGTTGTCGACACGATGTTGTAGATCCAGCCCTTGTCGAGGCCCAGCGGCGCGCCCGTATCCCCCTCGGCGCCCAGAAAGCGCTTGATCGACGGATTGCCGGATTCAACCTGCTTGGCGATGTTCTCCCTGGTAATGCCCAGCTCTTCCGCTTCGATCATCGAGAACAGCGTCCAGCGGACGATGTTGAACCAGCGGTCATCGCCCTGGCGCACCGCCGGTCCCAGCGGCTCCTTGGAAATGATCTCGGGCAGCACCATGAACCCCTCGGGGTCGGACAGGGTCAGTCTTTGCGCGTAGAGTGCGGAGGCATCCGTCGTGTAGACATCGCAGCGGCCGTTGTTCAGCGCGACAATGGTTTCATCCGGGCGTTCGAACGAGACGATCTCGTAGGTGATGTTGTTCGCCTTGAAATAATCGGCAACGTTGAGTTCGGTTGTCGTGCCGGTCTCCGTGCACAGCGAGGCGCCGGAAAGCTCCTTTGCGCTCTTCACGCCCAGCGACTTCTTCACCATGAAGCCCTGCCCGTCATAATAGGCGGTGCCGACGAATTTGAGGCCCATGGTGGTATCGCGCGACAGGGTCCACGTGGTCTGGCGCGACAGCAGATCGGCTTCGCCGGACTGCAGCGCGGTGAAGCGGTCCTTGGTGGAAAGCGGAATGAAGTTGACCTTGTCCGGGTCGCCGAAGATTGCCGCTGACACCGCATGGCAGAAATCAACGTCGAAGCCGGTCCATTTGCCCGCACTGTCCGCATTGGAAAAGCCGAGGACGCCCTGGCTGACGCCGCAATTGACGCGGCCGCGTTCCTTGATCACCGACAGCGTGTCGGCCTTGGCGGGGGTGGCGGTAAAGGCTGCCGATGCCAGCAGCAGGGCGAGAAGTGCAGTCCGTTTCATGATGTTCTCCCTCATTGTGATTGAATAAATCTTTCCCGTCCGCCGGACAGCTGCCCGACGGTTCGTTCTTTCTTCGGTGTTTAGATCACTGGTTCGCCAGGACGGCCGTGAACGTGTCCTCCAACACGTCGATCAGATAATCCGCATTGGCCCGGCTGAAAATCATCGGCGGGCGCAGCTTCAGGATGTTGTCGTGCGGTCCCTCCGTTCCCATCAGGATACCGCGCTCCCTGGCACCGTTGTTGATGGCGCGGGCTATCTCCGTGGCCGGATGTTTGGTGCTGCGGTCCGTCACCAGCTCGATGCCGAGAAACAGGCCCTGTCCGCGCACATCGCCGATGACGGCATGGCGGGCTTTCATCTCCTCGAAGCGCTGCAGCAGGTAATTGCCTGTCTCCAGCGCATTCTGCCGCAGATTGTCGCGCTCGATCACATCGAGCACCGCAAGGCCCACAGCACAGGACACCGGATTGCCGCCGAATGTGTTGAAATATTCCATGCCGTTGTTGAACGAGGCGGCGATCTCGCGCGTTGTCACCACCGCCGCCATGGGGTGGCCATTGCCGATGGGCTTGCCCATGGTGACGATATCCGGCACGACGCCTTGCGTCTCGAACGCCCACCAATGGCTGCCGACGCGGCCGAAACCGACCTGCACTTCATCCGCCGCACAGATACCGCCAGCGGCACGCACCATCGCGTAGACCTCTTTGAGGTAACCATCCGGCAGGAACACCTGACCGGCAACGCTGGGAATGGACTCGGCAAAGAACAGGCCCGGCGCCTTGCCTGCCCGGCGCATCTGTTCGATCTGTTCGGCAACGCTTTCCGCATAGCGGCTGGCAATCTCCGCCTGCGGCCAGTCGGACGGCGCCCGGTAAGGATCGGGAATGGCGGCTTCATAGACATGCGGCTTGCGGCCCTTGCCGCCTCGACGCTTGTATTTGTAGGGGCTGAGCTCGATCAGTTCCTGCGTCGTGCCGTGATAGGCCCAATCGAGCACAATCGCCTCCTCGCGGCCCGTATGCGCCCGCATCATCCGCAACATCAGGCTGTTGGCCTCGCTGCCCGAACAGGCAAAGGTCGCGACCGTCAGGTCACCGGGCAGCGTTGCGGTCAGCCGCTCCGCATAGGTGACGATGTTGTCATGGAGATAGCGTGTGTTGGTGTTGAGCAGGCCCGCCTGCCATGACAGGGCCCTCACCACATCCGGATGGGCATGGCCGAGATGGCAGACATTGTTGAAGCAGTCGAGATAGGCCCGACCGCGATCGTCGATCAGCCAGACACCCTCGCCGCGCACGAACTTGATCGGCTCCGCATAGGAAATGGAGAGATTGGGCAGGAGCGACGTGCGGCGCGCCGCAACAATGGCCTCCCGGCTGCGCCCCGTCTGCTGGAATGTCTCGCGTGGCAGGCCGATGAAATTGGCCGGATCCGGGAACAGCTCGCCCCAGACCGGGAGATAGCGCGCTTCGCCGACGCCGAGGATGGCGGTTGCGGACAGGGATGTATCAACCGACAATTGCAGATGCAGATGCGGTGCCCAGCCGCCATTTTCCGTGGGCGTCCCCATTTGGCCGACGAGATCGCCCGCTTGAAGCAGGTCGCCCGGACGCAGCCGCGTCAGGGCCTCATGCGCAAGATGCCCCCACAGCGTCGCAAAGGGCGGGCAGCCGTCCGGCGCATGTTCGAGCTTGACGAGGCAGCCATAGCCGAGCGGATCTGGCTCGATGACGACTTCTGCGACAGTTGCCGCGATGGGCGTGAACAGTTTCGTGCCTGCAGCCATGAAGAGGTCGAGGCCGAGATGCCGGGTGCGCCGCTCGCCGGCAATGAAACGCGATTCGAACATCACGCCGGTATAGACGGAGCGTTCCTCGCCCCACGGCCCGATGCCAAGCGCAATACCGTTTTCCGCACAATAGCCATCCCACCACGCGGTTGCCTTGTCCGGCTGCTGCGCCGCGGACCAGACGGTCATGGCATTTTCGGGATCGCCATAGGGAACCAGCGCCTTGGCCGCGGTGGCCGGATGCTGCGCGAGAACCGGAGCAAAAGTCCGGTTGTTGCGCTTGATCCAGCCGGCAACCGCCTTGGCCCCGGCAGACGCATCATATCCGCAGGCATGGCGGAAAATCGCCGTGGCAAAGCCCGGATTGATCGCATCGAGCCGCCGCAGCAATGCCCATGCGGGGGCCTCGCTGATGGCGAGATAGGGATTATCATCCGTCTTGTCCTTGCGCTGCGCCGACAGCGTGACGCTGGTGACGAGCCGCATGGCGATCAGGTCGAACAGCAGATCCAGCTCCTGTTCCTGCAGAGGATATTCCGCATGGAAGCCCGCAACGATGGCGACTGCCGCGCCGATGGGATCGTCGAGATCGAGAATGGAATAGGCGCATGCCACCGCCACTTCCGCGATCAGCACGCTGTGCAGCGCATCGCCGAAATCGATCAGGCCGGCAATTTTCCCCGGATTGTCCGCGTCGACCAGCACGTTCCAGTCATTGGCGTCATTGTGGATGACGGCGGCACGAAGGGATGGCAGACGCGGCGCCACCCGCGCCTCGAACCGGTCGAGGAAGCGGCCGAGCAGCGCACGATCCTCGGCATTGTCGATATATTTCAGGCGCTGGCGCGACAGGCCCGCCGCCCGCATGTCCCAGTCGAATGTCCTGAGCGCGCCGGGATGCATGAAGCCCTGCATGGCCCTGTCCAGCCGCCCGAGCATCCCGCCGAGGCTTTGCAGCACCGCCGGCGTGCGTTCGCGTTCGGCCAGGGGATCGCCGTCCTGCCAGGACACCATGCGGATGCAATGCTGATCGCCGGTCGAGGATTGAACCTGCACCAGCACCTGCCCGTCCAGCGACCGACGCAATCTTGGCACCGGCAGATCGGAGGCATTGGCTTCGAGATGATGCAGCAGCGCCGTCTGGAAATCGCTCTGGTCCTTCGGCTCGCTGGAATTGACGGCTTTGAGAATCCAGATGGAGCCATCCGATGCATCGATCCGGAAATTCTGGTCGCGTTCGCTGGCGAGCGAACTGATCCGGCCCTCCACGCCAAAATGCTCCTTGGCGATGGCGAGCGCTTCCGCATTCGAAAATGCCGGTGCCGGATGGGACAGATTGATCATGCATCAACTCCTTTTCGCCAGAGCTTGGCACGGGCCTCAAAATGGGGCATCCGTTAATCCGCCGGTTTGACCGTCAGAAGGACGGCCTGAACCGGCATTTGGTCGGGGGAAGAGAAGAGGGCAATGAAGGAACTCGATGAAAAGGACCGGAACATTCTGAGCATCCTGTCGCGCGATGCCAAGATTCCGCTGAAGACGCTCGCCGGAAAGATCGGTCTGTCACGCAGCGCAACCAGCGAGCGCATTCTTTTTCTCGAACGGTCGGGGGTCATCCGCGGTTACCGGGCCGATATCGGACAGCTGAACGAGGGGGTGATCTGCGCATTCCTGCTGATCAGCCTGGTGCGCACCCCGGCGCTCGGCGTGCTGGACCAGCTCGCGGCCCGTCCGGAAGTCCGGCGCGTTTCCTCAGTCAGCGGGCAGCTCGATCTGATTGTCGAGGTCGAGGTGCCGTCGATGAATCATCTCAACACGATCCGCAACACGGTGGCGCTGCTGGAGGAAGTGGATGACGTCACCACATCGATCATTCTGCGCCGCGACATCGACCGGATGGGCGGCGACGCGGGAGAATAACCGCCGGCCGGATTCACTCTCGGAGGATCAGGCAATCTCTTCGGCCAAACGGGATACCGGTTTTTGACATGGCCGCGCATACTCCGTCGTGTTCACAGGTCTATTTGACGAACAAAGACGAGGTATGAAAATGAACATTTACCGGAATTATATTGCCTGGCGCAATGCGCGCCGCACCATTGCCGAACTCAACAGCCTGCCGCTGGATCAGCTGGCCGACCTCGGCATTGATCCCCTCAGCCATGTCCTTGGCATCCCCGTCCGCTCCTATTCGGGCAACCAACGCGAAAGAAACTAGCTGTCGCCATCTATATAAATAGCCCGGAAATCATTGACATTGGTGCCCGTCGGGCCCGGCACGAAAAGATCACCAAGAGCATCGAACGCCGACCACGCATCATTGGCATTCAACAGGCTGCGCGCGTCCCTCCCAAGACCCGCCAGCCGCGCGGCGGTGCTGCCATCGGCAAAGGCCCCGGCATTGTCCTCCGAACCATCGATGCCGTCGGTATCGGCGGCCAGCGCCGAGATGCCCCCGGCCCCGGCAATGCCAAGCGCAAAAGACAGAAGAAACTCCGTGTTACGCCCGCCCTTGCCCTTCCCGCGCACGGTGACCGTGGTTTCTCCCCCGGACAGGAGAACCACCGGCGCCGTGAACGGCCGGTTTCTGGTCAAAACTTCGCGGGCAAGCGCGGTATGCACATGCGCCACTTCCCGCGCCTCCCCCTCGATGGCATCGGACAGGATGACCGCGTCGACGCCTTGACGCCGCGCCGCCGCTGCGGCCGCCTCGAGCGAGACCGCCGCTGAAGCGATGATGCGGACCGTGTTGCGGGCAAAACCGGGATCGCCGGGATTGGGTGCGCGGGCCGCATCCAGCGACAGATGCCGCAAGGCCGCGGACGGCAATGCAAGATTGTACTGGCGCACGATCGCCCGTGCATCGTCGAGCGATGCTTCATCCGGCACGGTCGGACCCGACGCGACCAGAGCGGGGTTGTCACCGGGAATATCGGATATCACAAGCGTAACGACCCTAGCCGGATAGGCGGCGGCAGCCAGACGTCCGCCCTTGATCATCGAAACATGCTTGCGCACCGTATTCATCGCCGAAATTGGTGCGCCGGATGCCAGTAATGCCTTGTTGACCGCAATCTCGTCATCGAGCGTCATGCCTTCCGGCGGTGCCGGCAGCAGCGCAGAACCGCCGCCCGATATCAGCGCCACCACAAGATCGTCCTCTGTCAGATTGGCAACCGCGTCAAACAGTCTTGCCGTGGCCTTCAGACCCGCCGCGTCGGGCACCGGATGCGCTGCCTCGATGATCTCGATCCGCTCGCATGGCACGCCGAAACCGTAACGGGTGACGACAACCCCTTGCAGCGGGCCATCCCAGGCCTGTTCGAAGGCGCGCGCCATCTGCGCCGAGCCCTTGCCGGCGCCGATGACGATGGTACGCCCTTTCGGGCGGTCCGGCAGGTTGGCGGCAACGGTGCGCTCGGCCTGCGCCGCCGCCACGGCGGCGTCAAACAGGGATGTCAGCAATGCCCTGGGGGCGCTTTTCAATGTCATTATTGTCCGCCCCCATGGCCTTGTCTGTCGAACTCAGGCGACCGCGTGGTTGGCGATGCGCTCCAGCGCCTTGACCAGTCCGGAGTGGTCGAGACCGCTGTCACCGTTCGCCGCGCAGCTGTTGAACAGTTCCTGCGTCGATGCCGTGTTGGGCAGCGAGACGCCCAGCGTCTTGGCGCTCTGCAAGGCAAGGTTGAGGTCCTTCTGGTGCAGCGAGATGCGGAAACCCGGTTCGAATGTCCGCTTGATCATCCGCTCGCCATGCAGTTCGAGAATGCGCGAGGAGGCAAAGCCGCCCATCAGGGCCTCGCGCACCCGCGCCGGATCGGCACCCGCCTTCGACGCCAGCACCAGCGCTTCCGAAATGGCTTCGATGGTCAGGGCAACGATGATCTGGTTGGCAACCTTGGTCACCTGGCCGTCGCCGCAATCGCCGACAAGCGTGATGTTCTTGCCCATCAGCTTGAACAGCGGCAGGGCCCGATCGAAGGCGCTTTGCTCGCCGCCCGCCATGATGCTGAGCGTGGCGTTCTTGGCGCCCACCTCGCCGCCGGACACCGGCGCATCGATATATTCGCTGCCGGTCTCGCGAACCCTTTTGGCGAATTCCTTCGTTTCAATCGGCGAGATCGAGCTCATGTCGATGACGAGCTTGCCAGGCTTCAAGCCGAAGACCACGCCGTTTTCGCCGAAGAGCACGTCCTTGACCTCGGGCGTATCCGGCAGCATCAGGATGATGATATCCGTCTTTTCGGCGAGAGCCTTGGGGCTTTCAACGATCTTCAGGCCGTTCTCGACCAGTTCCGGGCGCGGCTCGATGAAGAATTTCGAGGTGTAGACGTCATGCCCCGCATCCTGCAGGTGACGTGCCATGGGCGTGCCCATGATGCCCAGTCCGATGAAACCTATGTCAGCCATATCCTCAGCTCCTCATTCTCAAGATGTCGGCGGATTTCTGCGCGTCGGAAAAATCCTTCAGCCAGCCCAGTCCGCGTTGCGTTTCAGTCTTTGGTTTGTATTCGCAGCCGACCCAGCCGGTGTAACCGGCCTCGTCCAGTGCCTCGAACACGAAGGGATAGTTGATTTCGCCTGTGCCCGGCTCATTCCGGCCGGGATTGTCGGCCAGCTGGATATGGGCAATCCGGTCCTTGTGGCGCTGGTAGGTCGCCACCAGTTCGCCGCGCGTGCGCTGCTGGTGATAGAGATCGTACTGGATGAAGAGATTGTCGCTGCCGACCTCGTCGATGATCGATGCGGCCTGTTCGACGGTATTCAGGTAGAAACCGGGAATATCATAGGCGTTGATCGGCTCGATCAGCAGGCGGATCTTGTGCCTGGCAAGCTCCTGCGCCGCCAGACGCAGATTGTGCACGAATGTCGTGCGCAGCACATCGGCCGCCAGCCCGACCGGCGCGATGCCGGCAAGGCAGTTGATCTGCCTGCATCCCAGCTCGGTGGCATAGTCGATGGCCGTGGCAACGCCGCGCCGGAACTCATCGATGCGGTCCGGCAGCACCGCGATGCCGCGCTCGCCGCCCGCCCAGTTGCCGGCCGGAAGATTGTGCAGCACCTGCACCAGCCGGTGCTGCCCGAGTTTCTGTTTGAGAACGGCGGCATCAAATTCATAGGGGAAGAGATATTCCACCGCATCGAAACCCGCCTGGCTGGCCAGCGCAAAGCGGTCGAGAAACGGAACCTCGTTGAAGAGCATCGTCAGATTGGCTGCAAATTTGGGCATGAGACCTCCGGAAAGTCAGTGAATGTCAGTCAAGGAATGCCGCGACGGCGGTCGGTGCATCCTGCTTCTGCTCGGCCAGCTCCTCGAACTCGACCACCGCATTGATGTCGGCGCCCATGGAGATATTGGTCACCCGCTCGAGGATGAACTCGATGACCACCGGCACCTGGTGTTCGTCCATCAGCGCCTGCGCCTGCGCAAAGGCGTCGGCAAACTGGTTGGGGCTGCGCACCCGGATGGCCTTGCAGCCGAGACCCTCGGCCACCGCCACATGGTCGACGCCGTAGCCCTTCTCCGCATCATCAGACGCATTGATGTTGTCGAAAGCAAGCGACACTTCGAAATCCATGTTGAAGCCGCGCTGCGCCTGCCGGATCAGCCCGAGATAGGAATTGTTCACGACCACGTGCAGATAGGGCAGCTTGTGCTGAGCGCCGACGGCCAGTTCCTCGATCATGAACTGGAAATCATAGTCGCCGGAGAGCGCCACGATCGGCCGGTGGGGATCGGCGGCACGCACGCCGAGGGCGGCGGGCAAGGTCCAGCCGAGAGGCCCGGCCTGACCGCAATTGATCCAGTTGCGCGGGCGATAGACATGCAGGAACTGCGCCCCGGCGATCTGGCTGAGGCCGATGGTCGTGACATAGCAGGTATCGCGGCCGAACGCCTTGTTCATCTCCTCGTAGACGCGCTGCGGCTTGAGCGGCGTCTGGTCGAAATGCGTCTTGCGCAGCAGGGTGCGCTTGCGCTCCTGGCATTCCCGCGCCCATGCCGACCAGTCACGCAGTTTGCCTGCGGCCTTCCATTCGGTGGCCACGTCGAGGAACAGCTTCAGCGCCTTGCCCGCATCCGAGACAATGCCGAAATCCGGCGCGAAGACGCGGCCGATCTGGGTCGGCTCGATGTCGACATGCACGAATGTGCGCCCTTCCGTATAGGTCGCGACATTGCCCGTATGGCGGTTGGCCCAGCGGTTGCCGATCCCCAGCACGAAGTCCGAAGCCAGCAGCGTGGCATTGCCGTAGCGGTGCGAGGTCTGCAGGCCGCACATGCCCGCCATCAGCCGGTGATCGTCCGGGATCGTTCCCCAGCCCATCAATGTCGGGATGACGGGAACGCCGGTGATTTCGGCGAACTCCACCAGGAGATCGGAGGCATCGGCATTGATGATGCCGCCGCCCGCCACGATCAGCGGCCGTTCCGCCGCATTAAGCATAACAAGCGCCTTTTCCACCTGCGCGCGCGTTGCGGCAGGCTTGTACGGCTCGAGCGGTTCATAGGTGTCGGCGTCGAATTCGATTTCCGCCAGCTGCACATCCAGCGGCAGGTCGATCAGCACCGGACCCGGACGGCCCGAGCGCATGATGTGAAAGGCCTTCTGGAAGACGTAAGGCACCAGGCCGGGTTCCATCACGGTCACCGCCCATTTGGTCACCGGCTTGGCGATGGAAGCGATATCGACGGCCTGAAAATCCTCCTTGTCGAGACGGGCGCGCGGCGCCTGCCCGGTGATGCACAGAATGGGGATGGAATCGGCCGAGGCCGAGTAAAGACCGGTGATCATATCGGTACCGGCCGGGCCCGATGTGCCGATGCACACGCCGATATTGCCGTGATTGGCGCGGGTATAGCCCTCCGCCATGTGCGAAGCGCCTTCCACGTGGCGCGCCAGGATATGGCGAACCGAACCGCGGGCGCGCAGCGCCGAATAGAACGGGTTGATGGCCGCGCCCGGCACACCGAAAGCGCAATCGATCCCCTCCTTTTCCAGGATAAGAACCGCAGCATCGACAGCACGCATTTTGGTCATGATCATTCCTCCAGATTTAGTGGGATCATAATCCGTTTCATAAATCGCACAATGCATTTCTGGAAATCATTCTCATTATATGGAAATAAAGATTTTCAATAAAACTGGTAAAATCAACCGCGCCGGATTATGCCAATGCATCGTAATGCAAGGGGAAAGACGGCAGCATGGCCTCACAGTCGACAGCAGCGAAAGGCAGGCGGGGACGCAAGGCGGGGGAGAATGCCGTGCCCTCCTCGGTTCAGGTGCTTGACCGCAGCCTTCATCTTCTCAGCATCGTCGCCGACAATGACGGATCGACGCTGACGGACCTCGCCGACCACACGGGCATGGCGCCATCGACCGTTCACCGGCTGCTGACTTCGCTTGCCAATCACGGCATGCTCGCGCATGACCCGGAATCCGGCGAATGGACGGTGGGTGTGCGCGCCTTTGAAATCGGCAATGCCTTCCTGCGCTACCGCAAGCTCGGCAGCATCAGCCGGCCATTCCTGAAAAAGCTGATGGACGCCTGCGGCGAGACCGCCAATGTCGCCATCGAGGATGAAGGCGATGTGGTGTTCATCTCGCAGATCGAGAGCCATGCGCCGATGCGCGCCTTCTTCCGGCCGGGACGGCGCGGCCCCATCCATGCATCCGGCATCGGCAAGGCCATCCTGTCGACCTGGTCCGACACCGATATCGGCCAGATGCTCAGCGGCAAGACGCTGGCGCATTTCACCGACCGCACGCTCGATACGCTGCCCGCCCTCCTGAAGGACATTCAGCAGATCCGCGCACGCGGCTGGTCGGTCGACGACGAGGAGCACACGCTCGGCATGCGCTGCATCGCAGCACCCGTTTTCAATGAACATGGCGAGGCCATCGCCGGGATTTCGATTTCAGGCCCGGCCGTGCGCCTGCCCAAGAACAAGCTGGATGTGTTTGGACCGGTCATCCGCCAGACCGCCGATGAACTGACGCAGGCCATGGGTGGCCGCAAACCGCACGAACTCTAGCGGGAAATGCAAAAAAAGGGGCCGCTGGCCCCTTTTTCGTCATTCTCAGGCGATCTGCAGATCGGCCGCCGACCGGGCGGGATCCGCCGCCGGATGTTTGTCGAGCCTGCTCTTCATCGGCTTGCCCCCCACGTAGACCTCGGCCACCGAACGGTCGTCCCCCATGGTCTGCAGGATGAACAGCTCTTCGGCCAGCGTGGTTGCCGTGCGCATGCGCAGTTCCATCGCCGGCTTGGCGCGGCTGTCGAGAACCGTGATATCGGCATCGGCGCCCGCATGCAGCGATCCGATCCGGTCTTCAAGGCCGAGCGCCCGCGCATTGCCGAGCGTCATCATGTAATAGGACGCGAAGGGCGAGAGGCGCTGGCCCTGCACGTGCAACACCTTGTAGGCCTCGGCCATCGTCTCCAGCATGGAGAAGCTGGTGCCGCCGCCGACGTCCGTCGCCACCGAAAACCGCGCGCCGAGCTTCTGGAACCGGTCGCGGTCGAACAGGCCGCTGCCGAGGAACAGATTGGAGGTCGGGCAGAAGACCGCCACTGACCCGGTTTCGGCCAGCACCGCAATTTCGCGGTCGGAGAGGTAGATGCAGTGCCCGAGCAGCATCTTTTTGCCCAGAAGGTCATAGCCGGCATAGATGTCGGTATAATCCTTGGCGGCGGGGTAAAGCGAGGTTGCATAGGCAACCTCGTCGCGGTTTTCCGACAGGTGCGTCTGCACGTAGCATTCGGGATGTTCGCGCACGAGAACCCGGCTCATCTCCATCTGCTCGGGCGTCGAGGTGATGGCAAAGCGCGGGCTGATGGCATAGTGCGCTCGGCCGCGGCCGTGCCATTTTGCAATGAGCGCCTTGGTCTCGTCGTAACCGGTCTGCGCCGTGTCGCGCAGCCCTTCCGGCGCATTGCGGTCCATCATGACCTTGCCGCCGATCATCAGCATGTTGCGCTTTTCCGCTGCCGCAAAATAGGCGTCGACGCTTTCCGGATGCACCGAGCAATAGGCAACCGCCGAAGTGGTGCCGTTGCGCAGCAGCTCATCCATGAAGCGCCCGGCGATGAAATCGGCATGGGCGGAAGACGCGAACTTCTGCTCCTCGACGAAAATGTAGGTGTTGAGCCATTCCAGCAGCTGCGCCCCATAGGAGGCGATGGCCTGCGTCTGCGGGAAGTGCAGATGCGTGTCGATGAAGCCCGGCAGGATCAGATGCGGGCGGTGATCGACGATCTGCGCCTGCGGCCCGGCCAGAGGCGCAAGCGTTGCATGGTCACCCACGCGGGCAACCCTGCCGTTTTCGATGAGAACGGCACCATCTTCGAAATAGGAATAGGACGCGGTGTCATCGATGGCCTTCGGCGCATCGGTAAAGGTCAGCACCCGGCCGCGCAGCAGCAGTTGGCTCATTGGATTGTTCCTCCCTTGACTGTGTTCTCATACCATTTGGCCAGCAATTGCCGCTCCTCGTTGGAGATAGCGGTCACGTTGGCCGGCGGCATGGCGTGCGAGCGCCCGGCCTGGAGATAAATCTCGCGGGCATGCGCTGCGATCTGGCCATCGGTTTCCAGCATGACACCCTTGGGCGGGGCGATAAGCCCTTCCCAGCCCGGCTCCTTCGCATGGCACATGGAGCAGCGGCCGAGGACCGTATCGCGCACCTTGGGAAATTCCGCCGAGGCGATGAAGGGCTGCTGCACGGCCGATACCTTGTCGGCGGCCGGGCCTCCCGACAGGATTTTGGGCACCGTCGACAGCCACATGATGACGATGAACAGGATGGCGGTGACCAGCCATGTCCAGGTCGGATCGCCCTTGCGGGCATGGCGCGTGTTGAACCAGTGGCGGATGGTGACGCCCATCAGGAAGACCAGCGAGGCGATGATCCAGTTGTACTGGGTGCCGAATGCCAGCGGATAATGGTTCGACAGCATCAGGAACAGCACCGGCAGCGTCAGGTAATTGTTGTGAGTGGAGCGCTGCTTGGCCTGCTTGCCGAGCTTGGGGTCCGGCGTCTTGCCGGCAATGAGGTCCGCAACCACCTTCTTCTGGTTGGGAATGATGATCATGAACACGTTTGCCGACATGATTGTCGCCGTGAAGGCGCCGAGATGCAGGAAGGCGGCACGTCCAGTAAACAGCTGGGTATAGCCCCAGGCCATGCCCACCAGAATGAAATAGAGCAGCACCATCAGCCGCGTATCGTTGCGGCCCAGCGGCGACTTGCAGATCGTGTCATAGACCACCCAGCCGCCGAAGATCGAGGCCAGCGAGATCGCGATGGCCACCGGGCGCGACACGTCGAGCACATGCGGATCGATCAGGTAGAGGTCGGCGCCGGCATAATAGACGATGCACAGCATGGCGAAGCCGGACAGCCACGTCGCATAGGATTCCCATTTGAACCAGGTGAGGTGTTCGGGCATCTGCGCCGGAGCCACCAGATATTTCTGGATGTGATAGAAACCGCCGCCATGCACCTGCCATTCCTCGCCATGGGCGCCGACCGGAAGGTCCGGACGCTGCCGCAGGCCAAGATCAAGCGCCACGAAATAGAATGACGAGCCGATCCACGCAATGCCGGTGATCACGTGCAACCAGCGGACGGCAAAATTCAGCCATTCCCAGGCTATGGCATATTCATACATGCGGCTCTCCCTTTTATACGAAAGAGTATGTGCCAAAGCCTGAGCCGCAGGAAAACGCCATAAATCGCCCATCTCTTTCAAAAAAAACTATAAAATGCTACAGCATGGAACGGTGTAAGACAGGGGTGGGAACCATGTCATATTTCGATAATCTTCGTGTTTTCGTTCGCGTCGTCGAACTGGGAAACCTTTCTGCCGCCGGCCGGGACCAGCGGGCGTCCCCGGCTGTCGCCAGCAACCGCATCAAGGAGCTGGAGCGCTATCTCGGCGTGCGCCTTTTCAACCGCACCACGCGCAAGCTGACACCGACCGAGCATGGCCGCGTCTTCTATGAAGGGGCGGTCAAGATCATCGAGGCGATCAACGAGGCGGAAGCGGCGATTGCCGACCTGTCGCAAAAGCCGAAGGGCGCCATCCGCATCACCGCGCCGCTCGGCATCGGCCGCCGGCTGATCGCCTCCGGCGTGCCGGAATTCCACGACAAATATCCCGATATCGAGGTGCGGCTGCGATTGTCGGACCACAATATCGACATCATGAGCGAGGGCGTCGACGTCGCCTTCAAGCTCGGCATTCTCGAGGATTCCAACCTGCGCATGCGCGGCATCATGAACTGCGAGCGGGTGATCTGCGCCTCGCCGGACTATCTTGCCAAGCGCGGCATTCCCGCCAGCCCCGACGAGCTCATAACCGGGCATCACGATTGCCTGCTTCTGCGCTATCCCGGCTCCAAGGAATATTACTGGACGCTGCAGACGCCGGAAGGCCCGCGCAAGCTGGAGGTCAGCGGCCCCTATGATTCCGATGACGGGGATGTTCTGACCCGCTGGGCGCTCGATGGCCGCGGCATCATCAACAAGCCGCTCTTCGAGGTCAAAAACCACATCAATGACGGGACATTGCAGCCGATCCTTGAGAATACGCCACCAGTCAGCATCCAGCTTGCGGCGATCTATCCGCACAAGCGGTTCCAGGACCCGAAGGTGCGGTTGATGATCGATTTCATGACCGAGCGCTGCCAGCGGCTGATCAGCGCCATGCTCGAATAGGCATCAGGCGTGCAGGCGCGCCTTCTGCTTGGGCAGGCGCTCCTCGCCGATCCGGTGGTTGAGGGCTGAGGTCATGATTTCGGCCGCCGCCAGCGCCGCAATGACGCACGGGCGCTTGTCCTTGACCGCGGTTCCCCCCACCGGGCAGACAAGCCCGTCAAAAATGTCCGGGCGGCCAACTTCCCGCTCCAGCCAGCTGCGGAAGGTCGCCTTCTTGGTCTTTGAACCGATCATGCCGACATAGGCGGCATCGCCCCGGGCCAGGGCTTCAGCCGTGATGAGAAAATCCAGCGCATGGTCATGGGTGAGAACAACGAAGGCGCTGCCCGCCGGCGCATCGCGCACCACCATTTCCGGCATCGCCGTCAGGCAGGTTTCGATGCCGGGAACCCGCGTGGCGGACAGTTCGATCTCGCGCGTGTCGACGAGAACGATGCGCAGCGGCACCAGCGACAGGGCCATGGCCAGCGCGTCGCCGACATGCCCCGCCCCGAAGATGTAGACATGCGGGCGCTGGGCGATTTCCAGATCGACCTTTTCCACCAGCGCCGAGCGCAGGGGCCTGTCCACCCGCTTGAAATCGAGGCCAACCCGCCCGCCGCAGCATTGTCCGATCTCCGGTCCGAGTGGCACGGAAATATCGTCCGCATCCGCCCCGCCTTCGCTCAGCAGCCGCCGCGCATGGTCGATGGCCATGAATTCGAGCTGGCCGCCGCCGATGGTTCCGAAAATGCAATCGACCGCAACCAGCATCCAGGCGCCCGCTTCGCGCGGCGTCGAGCCGCTGGCGGATTTCACCTCGACCAGCACCACATGTTTGCGCCGGTTGAGAAAATCCCTGATATCATCGCGGTTCGACGGCATGGGACGCTCACTTCCCGTTTCGCGCAGCGCGCAGCCGTTCGACCGCCATCAGCACGCGTTCCGGCGTTGCCGGGGCATCGAGGCGCGGCGCGACCCGGTAGTCGGCAACGCTGGCGACTGCCATGGAGATTGCCTCGAGCACGGAGATGGCCAGCATGAACGGCGGCTCACCGACCGCCTTGGAACGGCGGATCGTCTCTTCGCGGTTGATGGACCATGTGGCCAGCTCCACGTTGAACTGGCGCGGACGGTCCGAGGCGAGCGGGATCTTGTAGGTGGAGGGCGCATGGGTGCGCAGGCGTCCCTTGGCGTCCCACCAGAGTTCCTCGGTGGTCAGCCACCCCATGCCCTGCACGAAGGCGCCTTCGACCTGCCCGAGATCGAGCGCCGGATTGAGCGACTTCCCGACATCATGCAGCACATCCGTCCGGTCGACCTGATATTCGCCGGTCAGCGTATCGATGCTGACTTCCGAGACCGAGGCGCCATAGGCGAAGTAGTAGAACGGCCGGCCTCTGCCTTCCGCGCGGTTCCAGTGGATTTTCGGGGTCTTGTAGAAACCCGCCGCCGACAGCTGCACGCGCGCGCCATAGGCCGTTCGGATGAAGTCGGCAAACGGGATAAGGCGATCGCCGGCCCGAACCGCGTTGGGTTCGAAGAACACCTCGCTCTTTGCGACCGCATAATGTTCGGCAGCGAAGTCCACCAGCCGCGCCTTGATCTGCTGCGCCGCATTGGCCGCGGCCATGCCGTTGAGATCGGACCCGGACGATGCTGCCGTCGCCGATGTGTTGGGCACCTTCGCCGTGGTCGTCGCGGTCACCTTGACGCGGTCGAGATCGACCTGGAACTCGTCGGCCACCACCTGCGCCACCTTGGTGTAGAGCCCCTGCCCCATTTCCGTGCCGCCATGGTTCAGATGGATCGAGCCGTCGCTGTAGACATGCACCAGCGCGCCCGCTTGGTTGTATTCGGTCTTGGTGAAGGAGATGCCGAACTTGACCGGTGTCAGCGCGATACCGCGCTTGATGATCCGGCTGTCGCGGTTGAAGGCAAGAACCGCCTCACGCCGCGCCGCGTAGTCCGACGATGCCTCCAGTTCGGCGACGATCTGTGGAATGATATTGTCTTCGACGGTCTGGTGGTAGGGCGTGACGTTCCTGCCGGCATCGCCGTAGAAATTGGCCTTGCGGATCTCCAGCGGGTCCTTCCCCAGCGCATAGGCGATATCCTCGATCATCCGCTCGCCGCCGACCATGCCCTGCGGGCCGCCGAAGCCGCGAAACGCCGTGTTGGACACCGTATTGGTCTTGAGCGGCCGCGAACGCAGGCGGACATTCGGGTAGAAATAGCAGTTGTCGGCGTGGAACAGCGCCCGGTCGGTGACCGGTCCGGACAGATCGGCAGAGAAACCGCAACGCGCCGAAAACGTCGCGTCCACCGCTTCGATGCGGCCGTCATCGTCAAAACCCAGTTCATAGGCCACATGGAAATCGTGGCGTTTGCCTGTGGCAACCATGTCGTCGTCGCGGTCCGGCCTGATTTTCACCGCCCGCTTGTATTTCTTCGCCGCAACCGCAGCGACGGCGGCGAAAAGGTTGGCCTGCGTTTCCTTGCCGCCGAAGCCGCCGCCCATGCGCCGCACATTGACCGTGACCGCATTGGCGGGTACGCCGAGAACGTGGCCGACCATGTGCTGGGTCTCACTCGGGTGCTGGGTCGAGGAATACACCGTCACCTCGTCATCCTCGCCGGGCATGGCAAAGGCGATATGGCCTTCGAGATAGAAATGATCCTGCCCGCCGATGCGCATTTCACCGCTCAGCCGGTTCGTTGCCTTGGCAAGCCCCTCGGCAATGTCACCGCGCTCGAGCTTGAGTGGATCGATGACCAGCGGATAGCCGGCTTTTTCAGCATCGAGCACATCGATGGCGTGATCGAGATCGCGGTATTCCACCTTGACCTTCGCGGCCGCATTCCGGGCAATCTGCCGCGTTTCGGCAATGACGGCAAACATGGGCTGGCCATGGAACTCCACCTTGCCCACCGCAAAGACCGGATCGTCATGCTTGCCGGCCGGGCTCACATCATTGTGGCCGGGGATATCGTCCACTGTCAGCACGCCGATGACACCCGCACACGCCCTGACCGCTTCGAAATCAATCGACAGGATTTCCGCATGGGCACGCTGCGACAGGCCGAGATAGGCGTGCAGCGTGTCGGCCGGTTCCGGCATGTCATCGATATATTCGGCGGAACCGGAAACGTGCTTGTGGCCGGATTCATGCGGCTGCTGTTCGTGCACCCCGCCCTTGATGCGGGCCATCGGCTGGATCGAATTCATGCTCTCCTCCTAGCCCGCAACCGCGGCATAACGGTTCAGCCGGATCGTCTCTTCGCCCGTCGTCTCCAGATGGAAGCGGCGCAGCAGGTTCCTGGCGGTCAAAAGGCGGTAGTCCGCCGAGGCGCGCCAGTCGGTCAGCGGCGTGAAATCCGCTGTAAAGGCCGCCATGGCCCGCTCGACGGTCGCCTCATCCCATGAGGAGCCCGTCAGCACTTCCTCGACGGCGGCAGCGCGCTTTGGCGTCCCTGCCATGCCGCCGAAGGCAATGGTGGCAGCCTGCACCTTGCCCGCGGTATCGAGCAGCACCTTGAATGCACCGCACACCGACGAAATGTCCTCGTCGAGCCGTTTCGATATCTTGTAGACGGCGAACAATTCGCCCGGCTTGAGGGCGGGAATGTGAATGGCCTCGACGAATTCTCCCGGCACGCGGTCCTGTTTGCCATAGTCGATGAAGTATTTTTCCATCGGCACGGACCGGCGGTTCGGCCCCTTGCGCAGGTGCACGCTTGCGCCGAGCGCAATCAGCGCCGGCGGCGTATCGCCGATGGGCGAACCATTGGCGACATTGCCGCCGATCGTGCCCATGTTGCGCACCTGCTCGCCGCCGATGCGGTTCCACAGCTCGGACAATTGCGGGAAATGTTCCGAGATGACCGGATAGGCATCGGTGTAGCTCACACCGGCACCGAGTGTCAGTCCGCTGTCGTCAGTCGTGATCAGGCGCAGCCCGTCGAGATGCGCGGTGAAGATGACGGGACCGATCTCCCGCATGAATTTCGTCACCCACAGCCCGACATCGGTCGAACCGGCAACGATGGTGGCACCGGGATTGGCGTCGAGAACAGTGGCAAAATCATCCACATCGGCGGGCAGGATAAAACGCTGCTTCCCTTCGCCGATATCGACGCGCCTGCCGTCCTTCAGCGCCTGCAGCTGTTCGATGACCCGTGCGCGCTCGGCGACAAGCGGATCACTGCCGGCATTGCGCGCTGACACGCTTTGCGCCGCGCGGATGATGGCGGCATAGCCGGTGCAGCGGCACAGATTGCCCTGCAGCGCCTTTTCAATGTCGCGCACCGCCGGGCTCGGATTGTGCATCCACAGGCCGTAGAGCGACATGACGAAACCGGGTGTGCAGAAGCCGCACTGGGAAGCGTGGGTGTCGACCATCGCCTGCTGCACCGGATGCAGCGTGCCATCGGCTGCGGCAAGCGCCTCCACCGTGACGATATGGCAGGCATCGAGCGAGCCGACAAAACGGATGCAGGCATTGACCGACTCGTACGTCAGCTGGCCATGGGTCAGGCGGCCGACCAGGACGGTGCAGGCACCGCAATCGCCTTCGGCGCAGCCTTCTTTCGTGCCGCGCAACCGGCGATCGAGGCGCAGGAAATCGAGCAGCGTCTGGGTTGCCGCCACATCGGTCAGTTCGACAAGCCGGTCATTGAGCAGGAAGCGGAGGCTGGTGCGGGTCTGGATATCCATGGCCGGTCAGCTCCCGCGATAGGTCGAATAGGCGTAGGGCGCGACGAGCAGCGGCACGTGGTAGTGCGCGGCCTCATCGCCAATGCCGAAGCGGATGGGCACCACATCGAGGAACGGCACGGCGCCATCGGCCTGCCCGCCGAGATAGGCGCCGACATGAAACCGCAGCTCGTAGGTGCCGGCACGCATCTCCGCACCGGCCAGAAGCGGCGCATCGCAGCGCCCGTCCGCATTGGTGCGCGTGCTGCGCAGTGCCGAGAACTGCTCGCCGTCAAGACGCAGGAGATCGACCCGTAGGTTGGCGGCAGGCTTGCCGCTGGCGGTATCCAGCACATGCGTCGTCAGACGGCCTGTCGTTTCGTTCTGAGAACTCATGAGCGTTCCTCCCTCCCAAGGCGGATTTTCCACTTTTGCATCGCCCAGTTTGCCCGGCGCGGCGCCGGTGCAGTAGGCGGCGCTTCCTTGCAGGACTTTCAAAATTTTCTGGGGGAATGCATCTCCGCTTATTTGATTATTCATGGGATCGGACCAGCAGAGTGGAGGACGGATCGCTGCCATGAGATATCCCAGAGACTTGCATGGATATGGAGAAACCCCGCCGCAGGCCCATTGGCCGGACGGCGCAAAAATCGCTGTCCAGTTCGTTGTGAACTATGAGGAAGGCGGCGAAAACTGCGTGCTGCACGGGGATGCCACATCGGAAGCCTTTCTCTCGGAAATCGTCGGCGCGCAGGCCTGGCCGGGCCAGCGGCACTGGAACATGGAATCGATCTACGAATATGGCGCGCGGGCCGGTTTCTGGCGCCTGCATCGCCTGTTCACCGACCGGAAGGTGCCTGTAACCGTCTATGGCGTGGCAACCGCCCTGCAACGCTCGCCGGCACAGGTCCGCGCCATGCTGGATGCGGACTGGGAGATCGCCTCGCACGGGCTGAAGTGGATCGAATACAAGGACTACACCAGGGAGGCGGAGCGCGAGCACATGCGCGAGGCCATCCGCATCCACACGGATATCACCGGCGAGCGGCCGAAGGGCTGGTACACCGGCCGCTGCTCGGTCAACACTGTCGACCTTGCAACAGAGGAAGGTGGCTTCGACTATGTGTCGGATTCCTATGCCGACGACCTGCCCTACTGGCACGCGGCCGCCGGGCGGCAGCAGCTGATCATCCCCTATACGCTGGATGCCAATGACATGCGCTTCGCCACGCCGCAGGGCTTCAATTCCGGCGAGCAGTTCTTCTCCTACCTCAAGGACAGTTTCGACACGCTCTACGCCGAAGGCGAAGCGGGTTCTCCCAAGATGATGAGCATCGGCCTGCATTGCCGCCTTGCCGGCAGGCCGGGGCGTGCGGCCGCTGTCGCAAGGTTCATCGACTATGTGCAGAGCCACAGCCATGTCTGGCTGGCGCGGCGCATCGACATTGCCCGGCACTGGGCAGAAACCCATCCGCAGCCATCCGGCGAACCGCGCCCGTCGGGACTGGCGGAAGCGGCATTCGTGACGCGCTTTGGCGGCGTGTTCGAACATTCCGAATGGATCGCGCAGCGCGCCTTTGCCTGCGAGCTTTCCTATGGGCACGACACGGCAGCGGGGCTGCATGCCCTGCTCACCACCGTTTTCCGCGGCGCGTCGGCGGAGGAACGGCTTGCCGTGCTTACCGCCCACCCGGATCTGGCGGGTAAACTGGCGCAGGCCAAGCGGCTGACGGAAAGTTCCACGCAGGAACAGGCATCCGCCGGTCTCGATGCCCTGACCGACGCGGAGCGAGCGCAGTTCGAAGCGCTCAACGGCCTCTACGTCGAAACCTTCGGCTTCCCCTTCATCATCGCGGTCAAGGACCACAGCAAGGATGGCATCCTTGAAGCCTTCAGGGCACGCGTCAAGAATGACCGGGAAACCGAATTCAACACCGCCTGCCGGCAGGTGGAGCGGATCGCGTTTCTGCGCCTGCAGGGCATGCTGCCAAACTGAGGGATGACCATGTCAGGTTCAACAGCCACGCGCGAGATTCGGATACAGCCCCTTACCCGTGAAGCGTTCCAGCCCTTCGGCGACGTGATCGAGGTGGAGGGATCATCCAGCTTTCCCATCAATCACGGCATGTGCACGCGCTACCACGACCTGGCGAAGGTCGAGACAACCGGGGAAAACCCGCGCGTGCTGATCAGCCTCCTGCGCGGCAAGCCCTATGATTTGCCGCTGACGCTGACGATGGTGGAACGGCACCCGCTCGGCAGCCAGGCCTTCATCCCGCTGTCCGCCCATCCCCTGCTGGTCGTGGTCGCCCATGACCTGCCCGGCGGGGCGGGCGATCCCATCGCCTTCCTGACGGGACCGGGACAGGGTGTGAACATCCATCGCAATATCTGGCATGGCATCCTCACGCCCCTCGGCGGCACCTCGGATTTTATCGTCGTGGATCGCGGCGGCGACGGCAACAATCTCGAGGAACATTTTTACCCCGAACCGTTCATCGTCCGCTGAGCCTGGCCGGCGGCATGCCGGCTTTCCCGAAGCGCTCGATAAGCCACTGGATCAAGGCCTTCAGCCGGGCGCTTTGATGCCTGCCGGGCGGATACACCACATGGAACGGCAGCGGCGGATGGCTCCATTCGCCGAGGATTTCAACGAGTTGCCCGGACTCCAGGTAAGGCTGGATGAATGGCCTGAGATTCTGTCCGATACCGAGCCCTGCCAGCATCATGGCGATCTGGCCATTGTCCTCATTGGCGGAGAATTGCAGCTCGCTCACGGTGTACCTGTCGCCGGGTTTCACGAACAGCATCGGCTTGGCCTTGCCGTCCGCATGCGAGAAGAAGCCAACCTTGCAGTGGCGGCCCTCAAGCTCCTGCGGGGCCGCAGGCGTCCCCATGCGCTCGAGATAGGCGGGCGACGCGCACGTCACGAACCCGGCATCGAACAGGTGCCGTGCCACGAGGGACAGGTCGCCAATGTCCCCGGCCCTGATCGCACAATCCACGCCCTCGCCGACGATGTTCGCCGTTCGGTTGCTGGTGCCCAAGGCGATGGTGATGTGCGGGTATTGCGCATGGAAATCCGGCAGGTGCGGGATCAGGATATTCTGCGCGAACGTGGCGGTGGATTCGATGCGCAGATGCCCGCGCGGTGTCAGCTTGCTGCCGCGCACCGCACCGTCGGCCTCGTCGATCTCCGCCACCAGACGGGCCGCATGGCGGTAATATTCCTCGCCCTCCGGTGTCACCGCGACGTGGCGGGTGGTCCTGTGCATCAGCCGGGTGCCGAGATGCTTTTCCAGATCGGTCACGAGCTTGCTCACCGTCGAGCGCGGCAGCAGCAGCTGGTTGGCAGCGCCCCGGAAGGAACCGGATTCAACGACCCGTATGAAGGCGCGCATCGCAAGCAGCTGATTCACCGCGTTTCTCCACATGCGAACTATTGTCCATGAATGTGGACAGTGATGCCATGAATGCGGCATTTTGTTTCCGATTTCAATCACCTATTTCCTGCTTTCAGCGCGGCCGGAGCCCGTCCGGCTGCTCGTCTCCCACAGGAAAGAGTGAACCCATGACCATCGATCCGATGAAAATTCTGCGCCTGAACCTGCCGCAATGGCAGGGCGGCGACCATCCCGACTATGCAATCGGCGCCCGCGTGCTCGCTGCTTTGGCCCCGCAGGCGCCGGGGCCGGAAGAGACCGTGGCCGTGCCGGAGGCCGATGACGCCGTGCGGCCGGTCGAGCGCGGCATCGTCTCCCGCCAGCCGCTGCTCGATCTCATCGCCGCAACCAGCGCATCCATCGCCCGGCACGATCCCGAGGCCATTGTCACCCTTGGGGGCGACTGCCTCATCGACCTCGCGCCGATTGCCTATCTCAATGCAAGATACGGCGACGATCTCGCGATTCTCTGGGTGGATGCCCACCCCGACGTGATGGGACCGCAGCAGTTCCGCAACGCCCATGCGCATGTCCTTGCCATGCTGATGGGCATGGGCGATCCGGATTTCGTGGCCGCCGTGCCCAAGCCGGTGAAGGCCAGCCAGATCCTCTATGTCGGCCTGACCGAAACCACCCCGTTCGAAACCGATTTCATTCCAAAGCACGGGCTGGCACGGCTCAGCCCGGAAGACCTGGCCGGGTCGGCCGAGCCCGTCCTCGCCTGGCTGCGCGCGTCCGGCGCCAGGAAGGTGGCGGTGCATTTCGACCTCGATGTGCTCGATCCCGCTTTCTACGATTTCCTGCTTTCGCAGGACCCCGCTGCCAGTCCGGATGCCTTTGACGGCGTCGCGAAAGGCCGGATGCGCTTCGAGGACGTGGCCGGAATTCTGCGGGCCGTGGATGCCGAAGCCGATATTGTCGGGCTGGCGATCGCCGAATACATGCCGTGGAGCGCGATCCGGCTGGCAAAATCGCTGCGGACACTGCCACTTCTCGGCAGCAGTTAGCCAAAACAGACGAGACGGGCGCAAACCCCGTCTCGTCCATGTATCGATGGGTCGCCCGCCTAGTTCAGCGGGATCGAATTCTGATCCTTGCCCGCCTGGTACTGGTTCGACAGATCCGCATATTTCTTGGCGATCCGGGCGGCACGGGCATGCAGCCTGCCGCGGTCCGGCTCCGGCAGCGCCGCAATCAGCGCGTGGATGGCATAGCTTTTCCAGAACGCATTTTCAGTGTTGTAACCGCCGGGCTCCAGCGTGAAGACTTCCTTCAGAATCTTCAGGTCATGCGGGATGGCGAAGGCATCGCGGGAATCCTCATGGCTGAAGAAATAGTAGAAATTGTCGAAGCCGGCCCAGGTGATGGCCGAAAGGCACATCGAGCAGGGTTCGTGCGTCGACAGGAAGATGAGATCCCTGGGGTCCGGGCGCTTGTCCGGGTTCACTTCGTAGAAGCGCTTGAGCGTATGCACCTCGCCGTGCCAGAGCGGGTTTTCCGTCTCGTTGTTCGTCTCCGCCAGAACGAGCGACAGATCCGACTTGCGCAGCAAGGCGGCGCCGAAAATCTTGTTGCCTGCCGCCACACCCTTTTCCGTCATCGGAATGATGTGATGCTCCATCGCGTCGAGCAGCGCATCGATCGTCGCGATCGTTGGTCTTTCCACAGTCATTGACGTGTCCTTCGCTTAAGCCTGCAAACAGTCTGGCCCGGATACGGCATGCATCCGGGCCGCTTTTTCACACAGGGAACAGGGTGTACCGGACGACAAACAGGATCGCCACGAGCCACGTTGCCAGATGCACGTCCTTGACCCGGCCGGTGAACGTCTTGATCACGACGTAGCTGATGAAACCGAAGGCAAGACCGTTGGCGATCGAGTAGGTGAACGGGATCATCAGCGCGGTCAGTGCCGCCGGAGTGGCCTCGGTCACATCACCCCATTCGATGTCGGTGAGTTCACGCATCATCAGGCCGGCGACGTAGAGCAAGGCCGGTGCCGTGGCATAACCGGGAACGGAACCGGCCAGCGGCGAGATGAACAGGGCCGCCAGGAACAGGACAGCAATGGTGAGTGCCGTCAATCCGGTCCGACCGCCGGCCTGAACGCCCGATGCGCTTTCGACATAGGCGGTGGTGCTGCTGGTGCCCAGCAACGAACCGGCCACGATGGCGGTGCTGTCGGCAAACAGGGCGCGTCCGAGACGGTTGGGTTTCCCCTCCTCGATCAGGCCGGCACGCTTGCTCACGCCGATCAGCGTTCCCGTGGCATCGAATACCTCGACCAGCACGAAAACCAGGATCACCTGCAGCAGGCCCGTATGCAGGGCGCCCATGATATCAAGCTGCAGAAATGTCGGTGCGAGGCTCGGCGGCGCGGAAAACACGCCCTTGAACTCACTGGCGCCCACGGCCATCGACAGGACGGTGACCACGAGAATGCCGATGAGGATCGCACCGCGCACCTTCAGGGCATCGAGCGCCGCGATGATGAAGAAGCCCAGCATGGCGAACAGGGCGGGCGTGCTGCCGAGATGGCCCAGACCGATGAAGGTGGCGGGATTGGCGACGATGATCCCGGAATTCTTCAGCGCGATGAAGGCGAGGAAGAGGCCGATGCCCGCCGCAATGGAACTGCGCAGCGATTTGGGAATGCCGGCAACAAGCCAGCTGCGCACGCCCGTAACGGTGAGCAGGATGAAAATACATCCGGAAATGAAAACGGCACCCAGCGCCTGCTGCCAGGAGAAGCCCATCGCCGCCACGACCGTGAAGGCGAAGAAGGCATTGAGGCCCATGCCCGGCGCCATGCCGATAGGCCAGTTGGCGACAAACGCCATGACCAGCGATCCGACCGCCGCGGCGATACAGGTGGCGACAAAGATGGCGTTGCGGTCCATTCCCGTCGACGACAAAATCTCCGGATTGACGAAGATGATGTACGACATCGTCAGGAACGTCGTCAGTCCCGCCAGCATTTCGATGCGTGCGGATGTGTTGTGTTCTCGTAGCTTGAAAAGCTTTTCGAGCATGATTCCTCCCCCTGGCTCTCGCCGAGTCTCCGGTTGCTGCGTGACCCCCTTGGATCGGCGAGTCGCATGGCTGCCTGTTTTGAGTTTTCGAACGTCTTCAATCAAGAGAAAACTGGCGCAGCTCCTCCACAGCCAGCCTCTCCTCAGTGCTTCCACTGCGGGGCTGATAGTGCGTCTTCCGGCGCGGCGATGCTAGGCCATGATTTCCGCAGACATGAGCGAAACAGCTTCAATATTTTATTGATGCCAGCTAAGTTTCGGATGGGAAAAGAGGCAGATAGCGGCGGCGGCTATCCCTCGCATTCATAGAAACATTTGCCGCATCCCGCAAGCATCCTGCACTGACTTAACTCAACCACAGGCTGGACAACGGCATTGCATGCAGCTTTTCGCCGAAGGGCGTTATCCGGTCATGATCGTGCAGCACGATGCCGTGGACGAAGCGGTCGCCGACCGCCTCCTGCAGCTGGCGCAGCCCGCGCAGATCCTGCTGGCGCACGGTGGCCGCCGCCTTGACCTCGATGCCGATGACCCGGCCACGCCTGTCCTCGATGACCAGATCGACCTCGTCCTGATCCTTGGTACGGTAATGCGAAAAGGTCAGTCGGCGCTCCGACCAGGCCGCCAGCTTGAAGATTTCCGACACGACAAAACTTTCCAGGATGGCGCCGAACCGCGTGCGGTCGCTCAGCACATCGTCGGCATCGGTGTCGCGCAGGGCGCCGAGCAGACCGGTATCGAGAAAATGCAGCTTGGGCGTCTTGATCAGCCGGGTCAGGCGGTTGGTGGACCAGGGCGGCAAGGTGCGCACCAGGAACAGCCGCTCGAGAATGGCGACATATTTCTGCGCCGTCACGCTGGAAAGGCCGAGCGCCGCACCGAAACTGGAATGGTTGGTCAGTTGGCCCGCATGTTCGGCCAGCACGTCGAGAAGCCGCGGCAGGCGGTCCAGCTGATCGATATTGGCGATGTCCCGCACGTCGCGGTCGAGAATGAGGGCAACGTAGTCTTCCAGCCAAGCCTTGCGGCGCGCTGGCGACGACCGGCGCACGACCTCGGGGTAGCCGCCGCGCAGCACGGTATCGCTCAGGGCCTGTCCGGTGACCGGCCGGGCTGCCAGCTGCAGATCGTCCCCGGCAAACAGCCGGTCGAGAAAATTGCCCGGCGTTCCCGCCAGTTCGCATTGGGCAAACGGCAGCAGCGGGATGACCGCCATGCGTCCCGCGAGGGAATCGGCGATGGCCGGAACCGTGGCGAGATTGGCCGATCCCGTCAGCAGGAACCGCCCAGGCTCCTGATCCGTATCAACGCTTTCCTTGATCGCCAGCATCAGTTCCGGCGCGCGCTGCACCTCGTCGATGACGGCCCGTTTCAGCCCGCGGATGAAGCCGACCGGATCGGTACGGGCCGCCTGCAGGGTCGCGGCATCGTCCAATGTCAGATAGGGCCTGTCGGCACCCGAGAACTGGCGGGCCAGCGTCGTCTTGCCCGCCTG
This sequence comes from Phyllobacterium sp. SL163, assembly GCF_049896885.1. Taxonomy (NCBI): domain Bacteria; kingdom Pseudomonadati; phylum Pseudomonadota; class Alphaproteobacteria; order Hyphomicrobiales; family Phyllobacteriaceae; genus Phyllobacterium; species Phyllobacterium sp. SL163. The sequence continues at coordinate 177,795 of NZ_JAFCVE010000006.1, forward strand.
GCGCGGGCCGGCGATCAGCACGACCCGCGTATCCGACAGGGCGGTTGCGACGTGCGGCCCGACGCGTCTTTCGATCAGGCCATGCTTTTCAGGCGGGGAATCACTCATGCGTCCACTCCTAAATCATTTACCGTCTGATTTAAAGCGAATAGACGTCTATTTTTAATCACCTGCGCGATGCAATACAGGCGAACGAGCGGCGCTTCAGTTCGGAACAGGCGGCACTTGCAGCCTGTAGATCCGTGAAACCACCAAACCGCACCCGAAAGCGCTTGGCTGCGGGTTCAATATAACCCTTGGCCTCGGGCAAAATCGAACGGACCAGCTGATCCGCCTTGCCCAGCAGCCGGTTGGCATCGGCGCGCGTATCCACCGCACCGATCTGGATATTCCACTGGCCGCTTGTCTGCAAAGGCTGAAGACCACCGTCGCCCTGCTCGATGGCGGATTCATCGATAAGTTCGGCAATGCCGGGTTCGCGCTGCGGTTCGGCTTTGGCAACAAGATTATTGCCACGTTTGCCCGCATCGCTTGCAAGCGGCATGTACTGGGTCAAAAGCTCCGCCATCCGGTCATCACGCGACCGGCCGGTCTTGCCGCCGAGGACAACGCCGACAATATGCCTGTTGTTGTCAGTGAACGAAGATACGAGATTGAAACCTGAAGCGTCGGTATAGCCGGTCTTGATCCCGTCAACGCCGGCATAGCGATACATCAGATTGTTGTGGCCGTTGATCTGCCTGCCGCGGAAGACGAAGGACCGCTGCGAGAAAAGACCATACTCCTTGGGGAAATCGCGCATCACGGCCACGCCCAGCACAGCCATATCCCGCGCCGTTGTCGTCTGTCCCTTTTCCGTCAGGCCGGATGCATTACGGAACACCGTGTTTCTGAGACCAAGCTGCCGTGCACGCTGGGTCATCTGCTGTGCAAAACGCGCCTCCGATCCGGCCAGATGCTCACCCATGGCGGAAGCCGCATCATTGGCCGAAAGGATGATCATGGCATCCACGGCTTCGCGCACGCTCAGCGTATCGCCGCCGCGCATCCACAGCTTCGCCGGAATCTTCCGGGCAGCGTTGGCCGACATGACGATACGATCATCCCACTTCAGCTTGCCCTTCCGGATCGCCTCGAAGGTCAGATAAAGCGTCATCATCTTGGCCAGCGAGGCCGGTCCGTGCGGCGCATAGCCGTTGCCCTCGCCCAGGACCTTGCCGGTCGGCACGTCGAGCACCAGCCAAGGCTGGTCCGCTGCCTGCGCCGCGCCCGCCAAACCGGTGGCAAGGGCACAGGCCAGCGCAAGCGTTCTGACGCGGTACAACAGGCTTTGACGAGCGAAACCAAGCAGCATTGCGGGATCTCCATGCGAAAGGGGCGAAGGGCATAATTCAACGGGTTGGGCGTCGGTTGAGACTACTGAGGCCGAGGTTGATAAGGTGTAAACAACCATGGTGAACGGCGTGATCTTCACCGCTGATTGAGCAGAAATTGCGGCCGGCCTATCCGCCCCGTCCGCCCCGCATGGGGCAACGAGGTTCATTGAATTGTCATTGGCTTGAAACGCAGCTGTCACAGACCAAGCCTAAGAAGACCCCGCGCCGGGTCGGGTCGAAAACGGCTTTCCCCCAGCACCACATGCGCCCCCATTGTTCGATTTTGAAGAGAGATATCCTGTGCGGATCATCCAGATCACCGACACCCACCTCAGCCCTTCCAAGGCCCATTTCAACGCCAACTGGTCACCCCTGGCCCAATGGGTCGCCGAGCAGAAGCCGGACCTGGTGGTGCACACGGGCGATCTGTCCATCGACGGCGCGGATATCGAGGATGACCTGGCCTTCTCCGCCGGATTGCTGAACGCGCTTCCCGTCAAGGTCCTGAGCCTGCCCGGCAACCACGATATCGGCCACATGCCCGGCAGCCCGCAGCCGGTCAACGCCACGCGCATCGACCGCTGGCGCGAAATGGTTGGACCGGACCGCTGGATTCACGACATGGACGGCTGGCGGCTGGTCGGTCTCAACAGCCTGATCCTGGGCAATGACAGCCTCGAAGAGGAAGAACAGTTCGACTGGCTCGAGGACGCGCTTGCCGAAGCGGAGACCCGCCGCATCGCCCTCTTCGCGCACAAGCCCTTGTTTGTCGACACGGCCGACGAGGGCGAAACCGGTTACTGGAGCGTTCGCCCTGCGCCGCGCAAACGGCTGCTCGACCTGATCGGGGAATATGATGTGGCCCTGCATGCCAGCGGGCACCTGCACCGCGCCTGGCAGGGCATGCACAACGACACCAGTCTCGTCTGGGCCCCGGCTTCGTCGTTCGTCGTCGGGGATATGGAGCGGGACATGCCCGGCCAGCGCATTGTCGGCGCGGCGATCCATACACTGACCGATACGGTCGAGACAGAAATCGTCGAGATCGGCAGCCTTTCGCGCTTCATCCTCGACGACGTCATCGAGGAGGTCTATCCGCGTGCGCGCATCGCGCAGGCACCGGAGACAGCCGCATGAGCGCGTTCGCCCTCAGGAATATCTCGAAATCCTACGGCACGAACAGCATCCTGAACGATGTCAGCATCGAAGCGGAAGACGGCGAGTTCATAGCCCTCGTCGGGCCATCGGGTTGCGGCAAGAGCACCTTGCTGCGCATTGCCGCCGGTCTTGACCATGGCGATGCCGGCAGCATCTGGATGGGCGACCGCGAAATCACGGCGGAACACCCCGCCGACCGTAATGTGGCGATGGTGTTCCAGTCCTATGCGCTCTATCCGCACCTAACCGCCGAGCAGAACATTGCCGTGCCGCTGGCCATGCGCACGCTTTCCACCCTGCAGCGCATGCCGTTGCTTGGCCGCTTCATCGCGGGCAGAAGCGCCGCGCAGGCGGCAATCAAACAGCAGGTGCTGGCCACGGCAACCAGCCTGAAGATCGACCACCTGCTCGACCGCAAGCCGGGGCAGATGTCCGGCGGCCAGCGCCAGCGCGTGGCACTCGCCCGGGCGCTGGTGCGCCAGCCCGGCGTGTTCCTGATGGATGAACCGCTTTCCAATCTCGACGCCAATCTGCGCGTGCATACCCGCGCGGAGATCGTCGACCTACACCGGCGCACCGGCGTGCCTACCATCTATGTCACGCACGACCAGTCCGAAGCCCTCAGCATGGCCGACCGGGTCGCCGTGATGATGGGCGGCAAGGTGCTGCAGTTCGCCTCGCCCGCCGAGATCTATGACGATCCGCGCCATGTCGAGGTGGCAAAATTCGTCGGCAGCCCGCGCATCAACATCATTGATGCCGTGACCGCGGACAATGGCACGGTGTTCTTCAGCGGCAAGGCCGTGGTCGACGGCGTTACCGGTCCGGTCGGCACCCCGGTCCAGCTCGCAATACGGCCGGAGCGCATCAGGCTGAGGCCGCAGGGCGCCAAGGGCATTGCCGCCACCGTCACCCGGCTGGAGTTCCTCGGCTCGGAAGTGCTGGTGACAACGCAGGCCGATGGCGCCGGAGACGGCATTGTCATCAAGGCCGCCCCGGCCGATGTGACCCATCTGGGTATGGGATCGCCGGTCACGCTCGAGATCGACAGGGATGCCTGCCTCGTCTTCGGGCAGGACGGGCTGCGCGTGCCGCTGCGGGCAACGGCAAGGGTTGCCGTCGATGCTTGAGACCGCGATACCCGATCTTCTTCCCGCCGCCCGGACCACCGCCCGGCAGGCAGCCATCCGCGCCGCCAAACGCGAAGAGCGCGTGGCCTGGCAGCTGGCTGCGCCGGCAATCCTGCTCATCATCGTCCTGATATTGCTGCCGACACTCGCCGTCTTTGTCTTCAGCCTGACCAATTACGAGCTCGGCTATGACGACTTTCAGTTCATCGGCCTCGACAATTATATCGAGCTCTTCGCCGACCGGACATTCCTCATCTCGCTGAAGAACACCGCCGTCTATACCGCCATCGTTACGCCCTTTTCCGTGTTCATCGGCCTTGGCGTCGCCCTCCTCATCGAGAGCGAGACGCGCGGCCGCGCCTTCTTCCGCACCGTGTACTTCCTGCCCGTCGCTTCGCTGCTGGTGGCCATGGCCACGGTGTTCCAGTACCTGCTGCACCCGACCATCGGCCCGGTCAACGCCATGCTGTCCATGCTTGGCATTGCCGGTCCCAACTGGCTCGGCAGCAGCAGCACGGTGCTGATCAGCCTGGCGATCATCGGCATCTGGCAGTCGGTCGGGTTCAACATGGTGCTGTTTCTCGCGGGCCTCACCGCCATCCCGCGCGAGCTCTATGCCGCGGCGGAAGTGGACGGCGCCAAGGGCAGCTGGGAGCGCTTCCGGCTCGTCACCTGGCCAATGCTCGGACCGACCACCCTGTTCGTCGCCACGATCAGCGTGATCAATGCGGTGAAGGTGTTCGAAACGGTCAAGACGCTGACCGAGGGCGGCCCGAACAAGGCTTCGGAAGTGCTTCTGTGGACCATCTATCAGGAGGGCTTCGTCTATCTGCGCGTCGGCTATGCCTCGGCCATGACCGTCATCTTCCTCGCTTTCCTCATCGTGCTGATGCTCGTCCAATACCGGGTTCTCGACAGACGGGTGCACTACACATGAAAAACACCGCCTTCTTCTCCATGCGCAACCTGCGTCTGGCAATGCTTTCGGCCGGTGCGCTCGTCTTCCTGGCGCCCTATATCTGGATGATTTCCACGGCGGCGAAATCCCGCGAGGAAATCTTTTCCTCCTCGCTCACCCTTTTGCCACAGCACTGGGCGCTGTGGGAAAACCTTGCCAAGGCGCTCACCCGGGTGCCGATGGGCCAGCTCCTGTGGAACGGGCTTGTGGTCTGCGGCCTGATCTTCTTCTTCCAGGTGGTCATCGCCATTCCCTGCGCCTATGCCATGGCCAAGCTGAAATTCCGCGCCGCCCGCACGATGATGACGCTTGTCATGCTCGGGCTGCTCATCCCCATTCATGCCACTGCCCTGCCCATCTACGTCGCCCTGAACAAGGCCGGCATGCTCAACAGCTATTTTGCCCTGTCAGCACCGTTTTTCATCTCGGTCTTCGGCATCTTCCTGTTCCTGCAGTTTTTCCGCGCCATGCCGGACGATCTGATTGCGGCCGCCCGGCTCGATGGCATGTCGGAGCTTGCCATCGTCAACCGGGTGATCGTTCCCAATGCCTGGCCTGCGGTCACCGCCTTCGCCATCTTCTCGGTGGTCGCGCACTGGAACGACCTGTTCTGGCCGCTTATCGTCATCACCGGCAGCGAACGGGCGACACCGCCTTTGGGCCTCCTGTTCTTCCGCGCCGCCGAAGCCGGCGACGACTACGGCGCGCTGATGGCCGCAACCCTCATCATCACCCTGCCGCTCGTTGCCGCCTTTCTGCTGGCGCAGCGGCGTTTCATCGAAGGCATCACCCTCACCGGCCTCAAAGGCTGACCGTTCCCAAGACCAGGAGATAACAATGAGCTTCTTCCGAAAGACGATTGCGGCAGCCGCGATCGCCACCGCGTTCAGTGTTCCCGCTTTCGCGGAAACCACCCTGAACGTGCACTACCCGATGCCCGGTTTTTTCAAGGATGTGATGGATGTCATCTCCAAGAAGTTCATGGAAGAAAACCCCGATATCAAGATCAGCTTCGTCAGCCCCTCGGCCACCTATGAGGAAGGCATCCAGACGATCCTGCGGCAGGCGGGAACCGCCGAAATGCCCGATATCACCTTCATCGGCCTCAACCGCCTGCGCATGATTGCCGAGCGCGGCGTCAATGTCGACATGAAGCCGCTGATCGCCAAGGAGCCTGATATGGCGGCCCAGGGCTTCAGCGACAACATCCTTCGCCTCGCCCAGGTTGGCGGCCAGCAGGTCGGCCTTGCCTTCGCCACCTCCAACCCGATCATGTACTACAATGCCGACCTGATCCGGCAGGCGGGCGGCAATCCCGACCAGCCGCCGAAGACCTGGGACGAGGTCATTGCCCTCGGCGCCAAGGTCAAGGCGCTCGGCAACGGCAATGAAGGTATCGACTTCCGCTGGCAGGGCGATGACTGGATGTTCTCCGCCCTGCTGTTCGGCGCGGGCGGCACCATGCTTTCGCCGGATGAAAAGAAAGTCGCCTTCAACGGCCCGGAAGGCATCGCCGCCTTCAACCTCGTCAGCCGTCTGGTCAAGGAAGGCGGCATGCCCGTCCTGACCAAGCAGGCGGGTGAACAGGCCTTCGTTGCCGGCAAGGTGGGCTTTGCCTTCCAGACCACGGGCGCGCTGCGCAACACGATCAAGAATGTCGGCACGAAGTTCGACCTGCGCACCGGCCCGCTGCCGCTGCTCAACCCGGAAAAGGGCCATCTGCCCACGGGCGGCAATGCCGTCGTCATCCTGACCAAGGATGCCGCCAAGCAGCAGGCTGCATGGAAATTCGCCAAGTTCGCCGCCGGTCCCTACGGCGCTTCGGTGGTGGTTCCCGGCACCGGCTATGTGCCGAACAATGAACTTGCAGCAAAGTCGCCGGACTATCTCGCCGATTTCTACAAGCAGAACCCGCTGTTCCAGGCTGGCCTCAACCAGATGAACCGCATGATCCCCTGGTATGCCTTCCCCGGCACCAATGGCGTCAAGGTGACCCAGACCATCGTCGACAACCTCTCACGTGTCGTCGAACAGTCGGCCACACCGCAGGAAGCCTTGAACAACGCGGCCGACGAGGTCCAGAAGCTTCTGCCGCGCCGCTGACACCGGCTCAATCAAGGACAGGCGCCCTGCCCGCCGGGACAAGGCGCCTGTCCGCACCGCACGCATTTGCCAACTTGGTATAACGGTTTTGCAATGGTTTGAGACTATGACCATCAGGGACAACCACCGGCTTGAAATATGTATCCCGGATACGTACTCGCGCCGGACCATCAATCCTTGCTGGACCAGCCATCGATGCCACCAACCGAATCCGGCCACAAGACGGAAAAGCGTATTGAAGAACGCAAGCGGACACGCCTGCGCTCAGGAAAGCTTGCAACGCTTGAAGGCCAGTTTCTGACCGAGTGCCACTTTCACAACATTGCCGGTGGCGGTGCCCGCATCCGCACTGTGGGGCCCTGCACCATTCCCAACCGCTTCTGGCTGTTCGACGACCAGTATCGCGGGGCGCTGATGACCGAGATTGTCTGGCACCGGGATGGCGACTTCGGCGTGCGCTTCATCGAGGATGCGAATGTGACACCGCTGAGCGAAGCGGTCCTCAGCGCCCTTGCCGGAAAATACTATTCCTTGTGAGGTGGATCAGGGCGCCGCGGGTGCCTGCCGCTGCAGGCCCTTGGTGTTCTGGTCGCGGATTTCCTTGGCGGTGATGTAGTTGAACTGCTCGACCAGGAGATCGCGCACCAGCGGTTCGGGGAATTTGGCGTTGACCCCGTCGATGACCGATTGCTTGACGCTGGCAAATTCAACCTTCTGCACGTCTTTCACATCGGAGAAGCGGCCATAGAACTGGCGGAAGATTTCATCATTGATGAACGGCGCAACGGGCACGGTGACCGAGGCCTTGACGCGGCTGTCGAGCGTATAGCCGAGCTGCACCACGATATAGCCTTCCACTGCCCCGTCCAGAATGATCGGGACACTGAAACTGTCGGTCTTGCCGAAATCGAGCACATCCTTGCTCTGCGACGACACAGCCGCCGTCGCCGAATTCTGCCACACGGCAAAATACAGCGATCCCAGCGCCACGCCGCAGATCCAGAGGCCGATCAGGACAATACGGATCATGCGCCTTGCCCGTTCCTCATCTGCTGGGCGGTATAGGTGCCGTCGGCTTCCTGCGTTTCCAGCGCATCCCGGATGAGGCCGGTCAGCTCGGTCACGGCACGCAGATGCAGCTTGATGGCATCACAATTGCGGTCCAGCTTCTGCTTCAAGGCATCCAGCACCGGTTGCAGCGATTTGAGCGCCGGTACGCCGGCGGTTTTCGCAGCCTTGTTCATCGCTTTGTTGAAATCGCGCAGGCCACGGCTCTTGTGCGAGTTGATTTCAGCAAGATCGATGGTCTCGCCATCGAGCAGCAGTTTGGTTTCGCGCTCGACGACCTCTTCGAGGCGCTTAATGGCAAAGAGGACAGGCTCAAGCGCCGGTTCGACCTCGGGTACAAGGGGAGCGTGTTCGATCACGGTGCCGTTCTCTTCATTATCGTTGACTATATCCATATTCATTTCCTCCAATCTTGCCGGCATCAGCCCCGTTTGATCGCGTCAAGAGGTTTCGTCGTCTTCAATTGCTTGTGAATGAGTTGCCGTTCGATCTGGTACAAAATGACATTCGGGTCCGGGGTCTGATCGCCGGAGACCGCAGGCGCGGCGCTCGCCGCCGCGCTTTTCGCCTTGTTGGCGCTTTGCTGTTCCAGCATCCGCGCCACGCCAATGCCGCCGGCATCGGCCATCTTCTTGGCCACCGCCTCCGCCATCATCGATTTCCAGTAGTCACCGGCAATACCCTTGCCGAACACGGCCTGGTTGTCGCCGGTAAACATGGATTCGACAAAGGACTGCAGCATGAACGACTCGAATTTCTTGTAGGCGGGGTTCGGTGCGCCCGGCGCACTGGTGCTGCCGATGGAAACCGTTGGTGTCCCGGCCTGCTGGATGGACGCGAATGTCTCGCGCGACAGCCGTGTCTGGGCTTCGACGCGCGCCGCGGCAAGGGTGCGCAGCTTCTCGACCGACGCCTGCAGGGTTGCCGGATCGGCTGCATTGGCAACATCCAGCACCAGATCGGAAGGTGGATTAATGGCCATCGGTCACTGTCCCATCGTGTTTCATGCTTCGTACCTTACCGCGCCAAACTTACGGGAGGCTTGTGCCGCCAACGATTGTATGGATGACATATTCCTCGATTTCCTCGGCAGCAGCTGCCCGTTCCATCGTTTGTTCCAGCTGGTGCAGGCGGCCGCACAGAATATCGATGGTGCGCGACACCGCCAAAAGATCGCGCTTTTCCCGCACCATCTGTTCGGACAGGCCCGCCTGCTTCGCCTTGTTGGTTTCCAGCCGCTTCATGACGAGATCGGGCGGGACGATCCCCGCGCCGTTCTCGAAGCGGTCGTTCTGCATCCTGAACAATGCCGTATTCTCTTCCGCGATGGCCGCGGACTGCGCATTCAGGCGCGCCAGCGCCATCTCGTGCCGGGCCTTGGTCAGCCGCTGCAGTTTGATCATTCCGCGCAGGGATTGGCGCGAGCCGGGCCTGATGCTCATGTCAGAAGTTCCGTAGGTAAGTGCCGGCCTCGCTGGTGAAGAAGCGCAGGAGATCCGGCATGCTGAAATAGAGAAGCATCAAGCCTCCCGCGAGAACGAACGGCATGGAGATGAAGTAGACGGGAATGGTCGGCGTCAGCTTGTTGATCAGCCCGACCGCAATATTCACCACAATGGCGAAGACAATGAACGGCGCGGCGATGCGGATGGTGCTGAAGAACGCCTTGGACAGCGTATCGGTGAGGTTGACCATGGCGGTCGCGGGCTGGAATACCCCATCCACCGGAATGGCCGAATAGGATGAAAGCAGGGCGCGCAGCACCTCGAGATGCAGATCCATCACGAAGAACATGAGCAGTGCCGACAAGGTGACGATGGTGGCGATGGCCGCCTGCGGCTCCTCCGATTCGATGCCCGCCCCCGGCGCACCGGAATAGCCCGTCGCCATGGCGATGGTGTTGGCCATGAACTGCAAAGCCCAGAAATACATGCGCGCCAGGATGCCGATCAGCGCGCCCACGACGGCTTCTATAAGGATGATGCGCATCAGCACCAGCGGCGCGGCATTGGCCACCGGCGCCATCTGCTTGAACACCAGCGGCACCACCATCAGCGAACAGGTCAGGGCGAGAAACAGCCTTATCTGCATGGGAATGCGCGGGCTGGAAATGCCCGGCATGATCAGAAGGCACGAGCCGACGCGGGCGAACACCAGAAAGGCGGCGATCACCATGTCGCTGAGCGCCAGGTTCTGCAGCATCGATCAAGGCCTCACGAGATCGTGCCGAGCGAACGCACTTCGACGCCACGGGCAATCTCCACATGGGACAGCACGGACAGCGTGGCGAACAGCCGCTCGATGATCATGCGGATGTAGGGGCGCGCTTCCGGCGACGCGACGAGCACGAAGCGCTCGCCCGCGTCCAGATGCTTGCGGATGGCGGTGCTGGCTTCGGTGCCGAACTGTTCGAGCAGGCGCGGATCGATGTCGAACTCGACGATTTCGCCCTTGGCATCGCGCTTGAGGCTCTGGTGGAACACCATGTCCCAGCGGTTGCCGAGGCGCAGCACGCTGAGCACGCCATTGTCCGCCAGATCGCCGCAGATCTGCTGCGACATGCGCATGCGCACATGCTCGACGATCATTTCCGCGCGGCGGATATGCGGCGCGACTTCCGCAATGGCTTCCAGGATCAGGTTGAGATTGCGGATCGACACGCGCTCCGACAGCAGCAGCTTGAGCACGGCCTGCAGGCCGGAATAGGACAGGTGCACGGGGCAGATATCGTCAAGCAGCTTGCGGTATTCCGGACCGAGCCGGTCGAGCAGCGCGCGCATGTCCTTGTAGGACAGGAGCTGCGCCAGATTGTTGCGGACGATCTCGCTCAGATGCGTCAGCAGCACCGAGAGATTGTCGACGGTCATGTAGTTGTCGCGCTTGAGGTCGGCGGCAAAGGTTTCCGGCACCGAATAGGCCTTCATGCCGAAGGCCGGTTCGCGCACCTCTTCGCCGGGAATTTCCGGAATGGGCCTGTCGCCGGGGATCACCAAGATTTCACCGACCCGCAGCTCCTGCGAGACCACGACCGTGCCGTGGATCTTGATGCGGTACACCTTCGGCGGGATGAGGAAATCATCGGTGACCTTGATCTCGGGAACCACGAAGCCGTATTCGGTGGCGAACTTCTTGCGCATCTTGTTGACGCGGTGCGCCAGTTCCAGCTGCGAGGCCATCAGGCGGGTCGACAGCTGCTTGCCGAGGCATAGTTCGATCTGCGCCGTTTCGAGCGAAGCGCGGACGGAATTGCGATCCTCGTCCTCCGCTTCTTTCTTCCTCTGGTTCTGCTCGGCTACGGCTGCTGCCGCCACCCGGGCGATCTTGCGCGGAACGGCAATGCCGATGGCGACGAGACCAAGGGCCAGAATGAAGAAGGGAAAGGAAGGCAGACCCGGCAGGACACCCAGCACGAACAGCAGCAGCGCAGCCACGAACAGAGCCTTGGGATAGGCGCCGAGCTGGCCGAAGACGGCCTTGTCGGTGGAGCCGCGCGTGCCACCCTTGGACACCAGCAGGCCCGCCGCCAGGGAGACGATCAGCGCCGGAATCTGCGTGACCAGACCGTCACCGACGGAAAGCTTGGTGAAGACGTCGGCCGCCTGGCTGACTTCCATGCCGTGGCGGGTGACGCCGATGATGATGCCGCCGAAAATATTCACGGCAGTGATGATGAGGCCGGCAATGGCATCGCCGCGCACGAATTTCGACGCACCGTCCATCGAACCGAAAAAGGCGCTTTCCTCTTCCAGCTCACGCCGGCGGTGCTGCGCTTCCTTTTCGTCGATCAGGCCGGAGGAAAGATCCGCATCGATCGCCATCTGCTTGCCGGGAATGGCATCGAGCGTGAACCGCGCGCCGACTTCCGCGATACGCGTGGCGCCCTTGGTGATGACGAGAAAATTGACGATGATCAGGATGGCAAAGACCACAAGGCCGATGACGAAGTCGCCGCCCATGACGAACTGGGAGAAACCGTGGATCACCTGCCCGGCGGCGGCATAGCCTTCATCGCCGTGGGTGAGGATGACGCGGGTTGTCGCGATGTTGAGCGACAGGCGCATCATGGTGGCAATCAGCAGGACCGTCGGAAACGCCGAGAAATCGAGCGGGCGCTGGATCCACAGGGACACCATGAGAATGAGAACCGAGAGCGCAATGGAAAAGGCAAGGCCGATATCGAGCACCATCGGCGAGACGGGCAGAAAGAGCACGGTCAGAATGATGACGATGCCGAGCGCCAGCCCGACATCGCTGCCGGTCAGATAGCCCTTGTCGCCCAGTTTCTTTACGGCAGCCTGTTGCACAGCATTCTCCTATGATCACAGCAAGCATAGGGAGCGAAGCTTACGCGAAGCCAAAGCGGCCACGTCGACCGGTCGCCACGCCCGCAATTGCGTCTGGCCATTGAGAAGGTGGGAAAGACGGGCGGTCCCTGGAACGCGGGTCTTGGGTATTCTGGTATGCTATGCTTGCGATCCTGGGGACCACCCGCCCCGGCAATCGGTTTCGCTCAATGCGGCATCATTGAACGCTCCCTCTCCGGCCGCACAGGTTTTCTTCCCTGCGAGGCCGAAGCGCCGGTCCTTTCCCGACTTTCGAAGGTTTCCGGAAGCATTCCCGCCGGAAAGGACACGAGAAGGATAACTTGGGTTGGGAGAACATGGATAAGTTGATGTGATTTTTGGTGACGAGGGTCTTTCACCCCCCTCTGTCCTGCCGGACATCTCCCCCACAAGGGGGGAGATCAGCTGTCACGATTGTTCAAGCCAATTTCCAATATTGCAGAATATGTAGAGTCGCTAATGTCAATGTGATCTCCCCCCTTGTGGGGGAGATGGCTGGCAAGCCAGAGGGGGGTGAAAATACCTATGCCTCTTGCGTCACCACACCACGCACGAACAGCTCAAAAGCCCTTTTCGATCCGCGAATAGGTGAGCAGGGTCAGCGTGTTGATCTGCGAGCCGACGAAGGGGGCGGTCAGCGCAAGCACGGCGAGAATGACGATGATCTTCGGCACGAAGGTCAGCGTGACTTCCTGGATTTGGGTCAGGGCCTGAAACAGGGCAATGATGACGCCCGCCAGCATGGCGGCGCCCACGGCCGGGCCGGCGGCGACAATCACCGTCCAGATCGCCTGGTTGACGATGTCGAGCGCATCGGCCTCATTCATGGTCGGCGGCGGGCTGTCAACTGATGACGATGCCGGCGGTGATCGGCAGCGTGGCCCCGCCCTTGAGCGTGGCGATCATGCCGTCGCTGTAGATCTTGACCGATTCCACCACGCCGGTGACCTTGCCGTCGGCGCTGGTGACGGTCTTGCCGATAATGCCATCCGCCTGGGAAAGCGAGGCGCTGGCAAGAATCTGGTCGAGCTTCTTGTTCATCAGCGTCGCCTGCTCGACATTGGAGAACTGCGCGAGCTGCGCAACGTATTGCGTGCCGTCCATAGGCTGCGTCGGGTCCTGGTTCTTCATCTGCGCGACGAGCAGCTTCAGGAAGGACTGGTAGTCGACGCTCGGTCCGCCGGCCTTGGACGTGTCCGGAGTGTTGCCGGTCGACGATCCTACGGGAGATGTGGTGGTCATGCGATTGCCTCCGGCCGGTTTGGTTGATCCGAATGGGTGGGATGGATGGTTTCAAGCTCGCCGGAGAGGATTTGTGCCTCCAGCGGATAGAGCAGCCGTATGGCCTTGAGCGCCTCGAACACCCGATCGTTGCAGACGATCTCGTCGATCAGCTTCAGCTCCTTGAGCATCAGCGGATTTTCGAAGGTGGCCAAAAGGTTTGCCAGCATGCGTTTGAAGGTGACGCTGGCTTCATTTCTGATCAGCGGATTGATCAGCATGATCTGTGCGGCGTAATAGAGCTGGCGCAGCGGCGTCGTCGTCTCGTCCGCCTGCAGGACGTGGCTCTCGAGCAGGAACGTCACATCGTTGAGAAACTCGAGGGAAACCTTGCGGTCAGCACAAAGGATAGCACCGTTGATATAGACTTTCTCACCGGCGCGCAGGGTGATTTTCATGGTGTTCAGATCCCGTCCCGAATGGTTCTGGTGATCTCGATAATGCCGTCATAGTCGGTCGACCGGCCCTGGCGGATCTCTTCAAGCTCCTTGAGGATATAGATGCCGATCGAGATCAGCGATGCCCGCAATTGCGGCGGCAGGCCGTTTTCCGGGTTGCCGAGATCTTCGATCACGATCACCCACAGGCGCGAGGTGAAATGCACGGCTTCGATGCCCTTGAAGGAATAGGCGCCCTCGTCGCGCGCTTCCTCCAGCATCATGATCGACTGATCGAACAGCGAGCGTTCGCGCTCCTTGGCGCTGGCAGCGCCGTCATCCATGATGTCGTTGTATCGGGCCTGGTACATATGTCTTTCCGGTATCGGCGCAGACGGGCACGGCAACCGCGCCCGCTACAGCTATTTCAGGTAGTTGAGCAGGCTCAGGCTCTGCAGCTTGACGGTCAGGGCGTAAGAAGCCTCGATCTGCGTGGAGAGTGCATGCACGCGGTTCGCCGCCTCATAGGGATCGACGGCCTCCAGATCGAGAACGGAGCTGTTGAGCACCTTGATCTGCACGGTCAGGCGATCGGTCGCATCCTTGGTCCGCGCCTGGGCATCACCCAGAAACGCCTGTGCGCCGGTCAGCGAGGTGACGGCCTGGGTCGTCGTGGAGATCGCCTTGTCCATGACCGCATCGAACGCGCCCTGGTTCAAGCCGATATTGCTCAGTTCGGCAACCATGGTGTAGCTCAACGCCATCTGCCGGAACCCGGCATTGTTGGCACTGACCGAGGTCTCGGCCAGCTCCGTCGGCGCGATCCGGCTTTTGACGACGGTGTCTGACGCCGACGACCAGTTGCTGGACCACGAGCCAGCGCTGAACTGGGCGGTCATCGTGGTGTCGAGAAAGGTCTTCATCTGATCGGCGGTGATGTTCTTCACCTGCGGATCGGTCATGGGAAAGCCGAACTGCGTCTGGAAAGCCGTCTGGATGGCTGCACGCGCTGGGCTGCCGGCGGCGTAGTAGTCGTCCATCGGCTGCACGTCCGTGTTCACGCCGGCAAAGACATACTCGCCATTGTAGTTGGTGTTGGCGAGGCCCGTCATGGTCTGCAGACCGCTTTTCGCCTTGTCCAGGGCAACCGAATGACCGTCGGACGAACCGCGCAGCGCGGTCACGGTGCCGAGAAAATCCGTCGCGCCCTTGACCATATTGCCAAGCGCATTCTGCGATGTCGTCATGCGCTGGCCGATCAGGTTGTTGGTTTCGGTCAGAACCGTCAACCGGTCGAACTCCTTGCGCAGGGAGATGGACTGGCCCGTCCGGCTGCCGAGTGCGAGACCGGTGTCGGACACGAATCCGGTGGTCGACTCTTCCTTTGCCTTGATCAGGTCGGCCTGCGCCTTGGCCAGGATATTCCGGGTGGAATTGGCCAGCATGTAAGATGAAATCGATTGGGTTTTCATCGCTATTTCACCGCGTTCAGGAGTTCGTTCAACATGGCATCCACGGCGGAGAGAATCCGGGCCGACGCCTGATAGGAGTGTTCAAGCTGCAGCATCGACTGCATCTCGACATCGATGTTCACACCCGACGCATTGGAGATCGCGTCTTCGGCCCGCGATGCCAGCACACCATTATAGGTATTGGTCTCGGTGACGGATTTGCGCTTGGTTTCGAGCGAACTGATCGAGGCGGCGGAATAATCCACAAGGCTCTTCTGGCCGGTGATGCCAGCATTCGCATCATAGCTGCGCGGTGCATTGATGGCACCGATCAACCCCTGCAGACGGTTTGAAAAGCCAGCCGATCCGGAGGGGTTCTGCACATAATCCGGATTGGCCGGATTGGTGCCGCCGTCACGCAGGAGCGTCGGGCTGCCGCCCTGCGACTGGATATAGGCCGAGGAGACCTTGATGGTCCCGGCAATGCCGGGCGATATCGTTCCGTCCGCAGGCATGGCCGGCGCGCCGGAATAGGTGAAAAGGCCCGGAACGTCCGGCAGGGTCGGCGGTGTCTTCTGGTCTTTTTCGGCAAACATGCTGACAAGACTGCGCGCGATCTCGTCGAGCTGGTTCTGGTAGGCAGGCGCGGTCTGGTCGCGCAGCTGCAGCAGGCCGCTCAGCCGTCCCGTGCCATAGGGCTGCTGGAACGTATCGTGCGACAGCGGCACGCCGTCCACATAGACCTGGTTGCCTGTGGTTCCCGCAGCAAATGCAGCGGTCGGCGTGAAGCTGACCTTGCGGGGCGATCCTTCGAACAGGGTGACCCCGGATTCGGCGAAAATCACGACATCATTGTCGCCGCGCACCATCGTCGTGATGCCGATCTCGCCGGAAATCTGCTTGAGCAGGCCATCGCGCTGATCGAGGAAATCCGACACATCGGCGCCCGAGCGGGTTCCGTTGACCACCCGGTTGTTGATGGTTTCGAACTTTGCCAGCAGCGCATTCAGATTGCTGACGGAATCCTTGATGTCGTTGTCGGCATCCTGGCGCAGCTTCTGGATGTCGCTTGTTCCCTTGTTCAGGGCATTGGCCAGATTGACGGCCTTGGACACCGCCGCTTCACCGACGGAGTTGTTGCCCGGCTGCGATGCATAGAGCTGCAGGGAATCGCGCAGGTCGCCCAGAAGCGCGCTTGGCGAACCCGACGCATTGTTGGCAGAGTAAATACCGGAAAGCCTGTCAAGGCCGCTCTTCAGCGTCGAGGACGAGCCGTACTGGCTGTTCGTTTCGATATATTTGGACAGGAGCGCATCGTCGGCCGAGCGGCTGACGGACAGATAGGTCGATCCGTTGGGTCCGCTGACGACGGAGCCGATGCGGCGCGTAAAATTGGGATCGTTGGCACCCGCAAGATTGCGGGATACCAACGCTGTCTGTTTCGACGTTGTCGTCAGAGCACTCTGAGCGGTAAGGAGCGCCGAGCTTAGTGACATGCCTTAGGTCCAATCAACATTTGCGATGCTACCTCTTCAGATTGACCAGCACGTCCATCAAATCCGCACCGGTCTGGAAGACCTTGGAATTGGCCGTGTAGCTTCTCTGCGCCTCAATCATCTCAGTCAGTTCCTGCGCGATGTCCGCGTTGGATTCTTCCAGCGCGCCGGATGTCAGTGTTCCGAAGCTGCCCTTGCCGGGCCGCCCGAACTGCACATCGCCGGAATTGGCGCTGGTCGCAAACACATTGCCGGACAGAACAAGCAGATTGTCGGGGCTGGGAACGTCAGCCAGCGCGATCTGGTAGATGGCGCGCTGCGCGCCGTTCTTGTAGCGGGCAACGACGGTGCCGTCCGCCGCGATATCGACGTTCTCGATCGGGCTCGGGGTGCTGCCGTCGATCTTCGCCTCGATCGGCGTATAGTCGCCTGCCAGCTGCTTGGTGGCCGACATGTCGATCTCGAGCATCTGACCGTTGGGAATCTGCACCGAAAGGGATTTGTCGGCCGACGTCATCTTGCCGGTTGCGCCATCGAAATTGAAGGTTTCGCTGGCCAGGGGCGCCTTTGAATAGGGGAAGCCGCCGCTGGCTGCCGCATCGGCCTTGTTGTAAACCGTGGCCTCCCACGTGGCGTTCTTGGTGACCGGATCTTCACCCGTCTTGGTGAAGTAAACATCGAGAACCACCAGATTGCCGAGATTGTCAAAACTCTGAAGCGATGTCTTGGCGGTGTATTTTGCCGTCCCGGCGGCATTGGCGGCCGCATTGGACGGAAGGTCGGCGGCGGCGACAACGGCGGAACCCGCCGGCAGGTTGGCCGTGAACGTCCCCTTGCGGCTTGGATCGGCAACAAGATCGTTCTGCTTGACGTTGATCTTCTCGAGCCCCTGGTAGCCGTTGATGACCGAATTGGTCTGGCCGTTCACGATCGGATTGCCCATGAGATAGTAGCCGGCCGCATTGACCAGGTTGCCCTGCGCATCCGGCACGAACGAACCGGCGCGTGTCAGGTATGGCGTGCCGCTGCTGTCATTGACCACGAAGAACCCGTTGCCCTTGAGCGCAAGGTCCGTCGACGAGGTGGTGAAGCGGAGCGAACCATCGTCGGAAATATGGTGACGCACAACGGTTTCGACGCCGCCGGAATTGTAGGAGCCGCCCGAGCTTGGCAGAACCAGCGAGGCAAACTGGGTGCTGGCGCGCTTGTAACCGGTGGTGCTGGAATTGGCGATGTTGTCGGACACGGTCGACAGGCGATTGGCCTGGGCGTTCATGCCCGATACACCCGTCCGCATCATTCCATAGAGGCTCATTTCCGTCTCCTTGCGCGATGATTCCGTTGCGAATCGTAACCTGACGATGCTTGCGTGAACCTGACGCCTTGAATGTTTCGAGAACTTGCTGAACGCCCCGCCGGCGGCGGAGCGGTGAAGGCTCAATCGAGATTGATGCAGTAACCGAGGAACCGCTTGGAATCGATCGGATCGTGGCCGAGCTGCTCGCGCAGTTTCTTGCGCAGCTTGCTGATGTGGCTCTCGACCACGCTTTCCTCGACCTCACTGTCGAAAATGCCGTAGATCGCGCTGAATATCTGCGCCTTGTTCAGGCGCCGCCCGCGGTTGGCGATCAGATATTCCAGGATGCGGCGCTCACGCCGCGGCAGCGAAAACTCCACCCCGTTGACCTGCGGATCACGGCCGTCGGAGAAGACGCGGATCGGACCGACCTGCGTGCCCGTATCGCCGTTGCCGTAGCGCCGGCGGATCGCGTTGATGCGGGCGAGAATTTCCCGCACATGCATCGGCTTGCGGACCACATCGTCAACACCGGCCTGGAAGAGTTCAAGCGTGTGTTCGAGCGACTGCGTTTCGTTGACCGCAATGACCGGCGCCGAGCAGCGCTCACGAATCTTGTGGGGAAACTGGCTGCGGTTCGCACATTCCCCTATCAGAAACGCCTCAACCGCCATAATGTCGCTCTGCTGGACGGTCGAAACCCAGTCACCGAAATCATCGGGAGCGAACCCTGTTGTTGTAATGCCCTCGCGGGCGAACCACGCCGAATACCCACTCGTCACCAGACTTCGTTCGTCGACGACTACAATCACGGCCCCACCTTCCGAATCAGTAAAAACCCCACACAACACACACCTAGCGGGGTCGATGACTCGCCGACAATCCCCAACTAATTGACCGCAATTAATTGGGAGTCTGAAATGGGGAGTCCGAAGGGGAAACGGGAGGGAAACGCGATGCGACTCGCATGGCTGAATGTCTACCGGTCATACCTTAACGAAAGATGACCGCGTCAACAAATTCACGTTTTATTACCGATCATTAACGCCCTCACTTATCGCAGAACATTCGCGCCTTTTGCGTCCAGTTTCCGAAGCCCGAAGCCACCATGTTTTCCATGACCCGGCACACATACTGCTTCTGTGCCGGATTGTTGTTGGGACCCGCATGGTAGCGCGCCACGGCCATGGTCCAGTTGCCTTCGCGTGCCCGGAGCTGTTTGAGAAAGCGCGCGGCGTAATCGACATTGGTTGCCGGGTCCAGCATTGCCCCCACGGAGGGAAAGGCGCTGGCATGGAAATAGTGATTGATCTGCATGCAACCGAGGTCGATGAGCTTGGCTCCCTGGCCATGCGCTTCGTTGAATTTCAGCACGGCGGCCGCGGCTGACGGCATGAAAACGGCTTTGCCTTCGATGTTCATGGCGTAGGGCTGCAGCGAGTCCTTGCGCCCGGTTTCGGTCAATCCAACGGCATAGAGAATGCCGATCGGGACGTCGTACTTGCTCGACGCCCGGTGCATTTCGCGCTCGCAGAGATTGTCGGCGCGCGCAGCATGCGCGGTCAGCAGACTGCTACACGACCAGACCGCGAGACACAGTGCGATCAGCCATGGCTTTGGCAGTCTTGTCATCGCTTTCATCGGGTCTGCTGTCTCCAAAATGCTGCTGCCCGGACGAGCGGTCGCCCTGCGTTCCCTGCGAGCCGGTGTTGGCCTGTCCCCGGCCCCCGGCCGGCTGGTCCTGGCCGGTCATGGCCTGCTGGCCGGGTTGCGTGCTTGCCACGGCTCCACTGCGATCGATCACGGAAATGGTGACGGCGGATGCGTCATCGGCAACACCGGCACGCTGCAGGGCCTTGCCAAGGGCTTCGTGGTCGCGCGCGAGGTGCTCGGCTGCCGCCCTGCTTTCCGCCATGAGCTGGATATGCATGCCTTCGCCGGTCAGACGCAGGCGAGCCGTGACCGTACCGAGTTCGACCGGCTGCAACTGGATCACCAGCGTTCGTGCCGCACTGGTGCTGTGATCCGAGATGATCTGGACATCCGCGATAGCGGGGCGGCTCTGCGGCGCTGCTGGCGCCGCCTCGGCAAGCGTTGCCAGGGTAACGCGCGGATCGGCGGCGGGGGCCGGCTGGGCAACCGGAGCCGGGGCGTTGACGGCGGGCGGCGGGACCTGTTCGGGAGCCTGCTTTGCACTGACGCGGGCCTTGGGCGCATCGGCCACCGCTGCTTCGGCAGGCTGCGGCTGCGGGCCATCGGCCTTGTCCGGCTGAGCCTTGGTATCAGGATTGGCAGCGGTCTTTACAGCCGGCTTGTCAGCGCCGTCCGCAACGGATTTCCTGTCGGCCAGAGACGCAGGCGTAGGCGGTTCGTCCTGACCATTTTCGCCGGTATCGAGCGCCGTTTCCCCGTCGGTCAGGGCATGGGCGTCCAGTGCCCGCAGCGGCTTGTTCTCACGTCCCGGCTGACCGCCAGCGGCCGATGCCTGCCGGTCAAGCAGCTGTTCCAGCGCGAGGATGGACTGGCCGAACATCGCCTGCACGGACGGGCCCGTGCTTGCCGGCTCATCGTCCGCTTCAACCTCCGGCTCGTCATCCATCGCGGCGACGTCATCCGGCGCGATCCCGTCGCCCGCCTCTGACGGCAGGCGGAGCGGCTTTGCCTCCAGCATGGACTTGAAGTCAACCGCGTCGTCCTTGCCCTTGGCCGCTTTCCTGTCAGGCAGGCGGTTTCCCTTGCCTGTCTCCCCGACAATGGCGTCCTTGAGTGATCTGAGCGGCATATCCGGTCCGATGGTCATTTCCTGGCCTTCCCTAGAAGTGCATCGATTGCGTCAAGCTTCTTGCGTGTTTCATCGATTATCGGATCAACCGCGATGGCCGGTTTGGGTGCACCGGTCTTTGCCTTGGCGTCCGTTGGTGCGGCGCCGGCTCTCACAACGGATCGCTGCGGTGTTTCCGCAACATCCGCGGATGGCTGCTCAAGGATTTTGCCCCCCATCGCCGCCGCTGCTTCCAGCAGTTTGACATCGCGTTCATGCAGGCGGTCGCGCGGCAATTCCGAGAGCATTTTCATCGCATCGTCGGTCTTCTCCGTACCGACATTGCTGATCCCGAGATAGAGCCGTGCCTGCGTGTCGTCCGCCTTGAGCGACTGGGCCAACGCTTCGGCTTTTTCCGACATGAAGCGGGCGCGCTGCATGTCGCCGCCGACGATCGCACCGCGGGCTATGCGCAGGTAAAAGGGCATGCGGGCACCGGTCCAGGCCAGCGACGCCATTTCCTCGATCTCGTCATTGCTGATCTTGGCCTTGAGGACCATGACCGCATCGACCAGCTGGCGGAAGAAGTCCTCCGAATAGGGTGAAAGGGCAAAGCGCTGCAGATAATTGCGGGCCAGCAGCCTGACCTTGTCCTTGTCGCCCAGATTGGCGGCCATCATCAGGCCGCGCCGCAGGGCAGCCTCTTCCAGCAGGGTTCCCGGCGCCGTCAAACGGATGTAATCCAGGCGCTTCAGCGCTGTCGGTACATCGATGGCGGCGAGCTGTGCTGCGGTCACCAGCGAGATGGAAGCGATCAGTTCGCTCGGCACATCCGGCGGCAGCTCCTCGCTGAAGTTTTCAACAATGCCAAGCGGGTTGCCATCAGCATAGGCCAGCGAACCGGCGACCAGCTTGGGACTGATGCCCTCCAGTTTCGTCGTGGTGAGGATGGTGCGAACGACCTGCGGATTGCCGCCATTCAGGAGATAGATGACAATGGCGTAGGCGTTGGCCGGCTTTTGCCAGACGTCCGGATTGGCCGCCTGGAGCTGCGCTGCAATATGGCCCAGCACCCGGTTGAGCATGGGCAGGGCTTCCGGCTTGCCGGAGGCCACCTGATCCTGCAGCATGCGCATGGAGCGCACCAGCAGATAGGGTTCCGGCGACAGCATGTCGGCCCGGGCCATGCCAAGAGGCAGGCTCACAAAACCGATCAGCAGCCATCGCAGACGGGAGCCCCACATCATCTCTTGGCCGTTTTCAAAAAGATGTCGATACGCCGGTTCTGAGCCGCGTAGGGATCGGCCGGCACCTTGGGATCGCGGTCGGCATAGCCTTCCACGCGCAGGATGCGCTTGGCATCGAGGCCGCCGCGCGTCAGCATGTAATAGGCCATGTGCGCGCGCGCCGACGACAACCGCCAGTTGTCATAAGTATCGCTCTTGAAGGGGCGTGCGTCGGTGTGGCCGCTGATGATGACGTCGCCCTTGCGCGTCGCGATGATCTTGGCGATCTGTTCGAGAACCTGCACCACCCGCTTGTCCGGCTTTGCCGATCCGATGGCGAACATGCCGTAGTCGACCTTATCGGTCAGCTGGATCAAGACACCCTCGTCGGTGGGCACCACGGTGATGTCAGGCGCCTTTTCATCGGCGGCAGTGCCGGTCTTCTTGGAAATTTCCGAGGCAAGCTCGCGCGCCGAAGCAAGCTGCGCCGAATCCGGCTGCTTATCGCCCTTCGCCGGATCAACGGTTACGCTGGCGTCGGCGGGCTTGGCCGCGGTCTTTTCCAGCTTCTGCTGGTTCGCCTGCTGCGCGGCATTGGCCGTATCCATCGGCTTTGCATCGGCCGTCTGCGCCTGCGCACCGGCCTTGTCTTCCACGCCCGCGGCCCGCTTTTCCAGCTGCTCCTGCGAGGGCGGCGGCACGGCGGGACTGTCGGTCAGCGGAAAGAGATCATCCTCCACATGGGTCGACCAATAATTGGGATTGAAGGGATCGCGATAGGCGTCGCCGCCCTGCGCGCCCGTGGATGGGCCGGCATTGTTGGACCCGCCGTCACCCTTGGCTGACCGGTTTTGCAACACACCGGAATCCGTGGCGATTTCCGCAAGCACCGCATAGGGGTCCTTGAACATCTGCCGCTCTTCCGTCTCCGGCTTGGCCTGCAGTTCCTTTTCGTTGCGCGCGCTCTTGGTTTCCGCATCGGTCGAATTGGGGCGTTCGAAGCGAACCTTGCCTTCCTGATTGTCCGTGGCTTCAATGCCCTTTGGCCGCGCCTGCCGGTCCATCAGCTTGACCGGATTGAAATAGCTGGCAACGGCCGCCTTGGTTTCCTCATTGGCGGCATTGATGAGCCACATGACCAGGAAGAAGGCCATCATCGCGGTCATGAAATCCGCATAGGCGATTTTCCAGACGCCGCCATGGTGGCCGTCTTCGCCGTCATTGCGGCCGCGCCGGACAATGACGATTTCGCGGCGGGTTTCCGGGTCGATATTCATCGGGTCGTATCCTTCACCGCATCAATCAGGTGACCAAGCCGCGTTTCGACAACCACGTCGTCGAGTTTCATCGACAGTTCCGGTTGATCGGACCGGGTGAACGTGAAGCGCATGAGATCAATCCCCGGGCGATTGCGCAAAGCATTGATGAGGTGCTGCGGCCCGGAAATGTCGATCATCACGCCCTCCAGGCCCTGTGTCAGCCGTTCGATTTCCCCGACAAAGCCGGTAACAGCGCGCTCACGCAGATTCTTTTCAACCAAAGGGGAAAGAACGGTTGCAAGACTGCTCGACAGTCCCGCCGATATGACCGCCAGCCCCGCTTCCACCTGTTCGTACAGGCGGGTTCCGATCCGATCCATGAAATCCGCTTCCGCCGCCGCCAGCTGTTCCTGAAAATCCCGCTCCAGCCGCAGTTTTTCCGCATCGAAGAGCACGGAAGCCTCCGCCTGCCCCTCGGCGCGGCCGAGCTCGAAGGTTTCCTTGATCTTCAGCTCGATATCGATGAGATCGACAACATCTTCGGGGACCGCATCATCCACCAATGTTTCAACGCGCTCACGCGTCGCGGCGGCAAAAACCGTCACCCGGTCGTCGGGCACATGTTTCGGCGTGAAGTCTGTGAGCATGTTGGCAATCGATCGGGCCATATCAAGCTGCCTCGTGAACCCATTGCTTCAGGATCGCCGCCACGCGCTCTTCATCCATATCGATCATCTGTTCCAGCCGGTTCTGCGCGGGAACGCGCATGCGCCGCCGCAGCTCGCTCAGGTCGTCATAGGGCAGGCTCTGGTCGGCATTGGCGGCCAGCGCCGGCTGCGGCCGCGATGCGGCGGTGAAATCGGGAACGGCCACGTCCGTACCGGCCGCCAGCTGCAGCGCATCCTGCGGCTTGGTCATTTCACGCATCAGCGGGCGAACGCCGAACCACAAGATCAGACCCACGGCAACGATCAGTGCAGCGGCATTGACGAAGCTGCCCGCCTGCCGCGATATCGTCTCCGACAGCGGCGTGGCGGTCGGCTGCAGCTGATCGTCGGTTGCTTCCATGAAGTTCAACGCGGTCACGTTGATGACGTCCCCACGCTTCTGGTCGAGGCCGGCCGCGGTTGCCACCAGTTGGGTGATCTTGGCGATCTGCTGTTCGACGAATTTGTCCGGAACAGGTGTGACGCCTGCGGTTGCCAGCAACCGCGCTTGGTCGATGACGACGGCGATCGACAGGCGCTTGATCTGATAGCTGTCGCTGACCGTCGAGATCGTCTTGGAATTGACCTCGTAATTGGTCAGCTCTTCGCGCTTGTCGGTCTTTTCGGTCGAGCTGTCGCCGTTCTTGCTCTGGATTTCTTCCTGCGGGATGTTCTGTTCCACACCGGTCGCGTTGTCGCTCTTCGAGTTCTTCGAATCGCCGCTTTCGCGCACGACACGCACGGACCGCTCAACCTTTGATTCCGGATCGAACACGGTTTCGTTGGTCTGGCGCTTGTCCGTGTCGAGCGCCACCTGGACGCTTGTCTGGAAATGGCCGATGCCGAGATAGGGTGCCAGCGCCTTGCGGATGTTGTCATCGACCGAGGCCGAAACATTCTGTTCCAGCGTCGCCGACATGACGGCACCGGCATTCGAGCCATCATCCTTGGATGCCAGGAGCCGCCCGTTCGTATCGAGCACGGTGACTTCGGAGGCAGTCAGCTGCGGCACGGCGGCTGCGACAAGCTGGCGGATCGACTGCGCCGACTCCATCGAAAACCCGCCCTCGGTGCGGATCACCACGGAAGCGGAGGGTGCCTGATCGCCGCGGCGGAAACTGCCCTTTTCCGGCAGAACGATATGCACGCGGGCGGCCTTGATGCCGCGGATCGCCTGGATTGTCCGGGAAATTTCGCCTTCGAGCGCACGCACCCGGGTGATTTCCTGCATGAACGAGGTAAGGCCCAGCGAGCCCATATTGTCGAAGAGCTCGTAACCGGCGTTGTTGCTGGTCGGCAGTCCCTTCTCGGCCAGATACATACGGGCCTGGTCCGCCTTGCCGAACGGGACGAGCACCGAGGTGCCGTCGGCCTTCACATCGAACGGAATGCCGGCCTCACCGAGAGCCATGCCCATGCGGTTGACGTCGTCGCGGCTGAGACCGACATACAGCGTCTCATATTGCGGGCGGTTGAGATAAATGCTGGAGACAAGAATGGTGGCGAACAGGGTGACGCCGACGAGGGCGAGCCCGATGAGCCGCCGCGCGCCAAGCTTTTTCATGGCACCCAGAAACTGCTCCAGAGACTGTCTGATATTCTTTTCCATCAATGCCCACCACGCTTGCGTCGTCCGACCATAGAGGCCGAAGCTTGCGCGAAGTTAGAGCGTGCTGCGAAGTGGAAAAGAAAAAGGCCACGCACGAGACGTGGCCCAATTCAGTACCGATCCCGAAGGATCGTCATCCTTAGCGGAACAGCTGCTGGATGGTCTGGTTGCTTGCATTGGCAATCGACAGCGCCTGAACGCCGAGCTGCTGCTGAACCTGCAGAGCCGACAGACGAGCCGATTCCTTGTTCATGTCAGCGTCGACCAGCGTGCCGATACCACGATCAACGGCATCCGAAAGCGCGCTGATGAACGACTTCTGGCTGTCGATACGGGTCTTGGCAGCACCGAGCTGCGAAGCACCGGAAGCCAGGCCCTTGGCAGCAGCTTCGATACCGGTCAGCATGCCGTCAATCGCCGTGTTGTCGACGGTAGCAGCGGAAACGTCGATCGTCAGGATCGAGGTCTGCGTGGTGACAGGTGTGGCTGCTGCGTTGGTAACAGCAAACTGCTTGTCGAGAATGCCGGTCTTCGTTGCAGCGGTGCCGCCCGTGTCGATAAGACGGGTATTGGCAAGCGCAACGTCGATCGAGCCGGTCGTTACGACGCCGGTCGAGCTGCGGCTGTAGGAAGCGATCGTGCTGAAGTTTGCCGTTGCAGGAGCAGCGTCGACAGCCTGGTCGGTGGTGAGCAGGTTGGAACCGGCGTAGGAAGCGCCTGCGTTTTCCTTCAGGGCACCGATAGCCGAGTTGATCAGCAGCTGGTTCTTGGCGCGGTCTTCAGCGCTGGCGTTCTTGGAAGCCAGAACCAGGTTCTTGATGGTGTTTACCGAATCAATGGCCTTGTTCATTGCGGAATAGGCAGTATCGATCTTGGAGCTGCCGAGACCGAGAGCGTCCTGGATAACCGAGTTGGCACCATTGTCCGAACGCATTGTCGTGGCGATCGACCAGTAAGCGGCGTTGTCGGAAGCTTCGGAGATCTTCAGGCCCGTTGCAATGCGGTTCTGAGTGGTGGCAAGGTTTTTGCCGGTTGCAGTAAGTGTCTGAAGCGCGGTCATTGCTGACGCGTTGGTAAGAATGCTGGCCATGGAAAAAGCCCCTATAAAAGATACATGTGATGGGGACATGTCGGATCAGAACCGACCTAACAGAGCGGCATGATGCCTGTAACCGAAGCGGTCACCTGTTATGACGAGCAGGAGTACGCCAGAATTGTTACGGTTTCAATAACGGCCAGGATTAATTTTCATCATGGTTACGAAAACGATCGTATCAAACTGCCGACCAGAATATTCCAGCCATCGATCAGCACGAAGAACAGGATCTTGAACGGCAGCGACAGCACGGTCGGCGGCAGCATCATCATGCCCATGGACATGGTGAGCGTCGCGACGATCAGGTCGATGACCAGGAACGGCAGGACGATGAGAAAGCCGATCTCGAAACCGCGGCGCAGCTCGGAGATCATGAAGGCGGGCACGAGGATACGCATATCAATGGCCTCGTTGGCCTTGGTGCGGAAGGATTCGTCCGCCAGATCCTCGAACAGCCGCAAATCCTTGTCGCGCACCTGCCGCAGCATGAATTCACGGAACGGCGACATGATCTCGCGGATCGCCACATCCTGGGTGATCTGGTTGTTCACCAGCGGCTGCACGCCATTCTGCCACGCCCGGTCGAACACCGGCGCCATGACATAAAAGGTCATGAACAGTGCAAGGCTGATCATCACGAGATTGGCCGGCGTTGTCTGCAGGCCGAGGCCCGAGCGCAGCATGGAGAAGGCAATGGCGAAGCGGGTAAAACTCGTCGCCATGATCAGGATGCCCGGCGCGATGGAAAGCACCGTCAGCACCGCCAGCATCTGGATGATCTGGCCGCTGGTCGACGCACTGCCCTGCGGGATCAGTCCGTCCAGGAGCGAGGGCGTCTGGGCCATGGCGGTTCCGCCGAGTACAAGCAGCAGCAGGGGTGTCAGAAGACGCCGTTTCATTCCATCACCAATGCCCAGATGTACACTTTCTCGATCTTGCCCTCGGAGCGCATCCGCGCCCTCTCCTGCAGATCCATGCGCAGATATTCCAGCCCCGCCGCCCCGCGCAGCTGCATGAGATTGACGGTGCGCAGGAAGGCCATGAAGTCACCGGCAACGGTTGCCGCCATTTCATCGGATATTTTCTCGCCGGGCTTGGCCACGATGCCCGCTTCCAGCCTGATCCAGACATCCTGCGGGATTTTCACGTTGGTCAGGATCGGTTTGAGCGCCACGACATTGCCCGATGGCAGGTCGGTACCGGCGGGACGCGTCTTCTCGCCCGCCCCGGCGGCCTGACCGGCAGGCACGTTCAGGCCGAGCTGTGTTCCAAGAAACCAGCCGCCTGCCGCAGCGACGAGCGTGAGGACCGCCACCGCAGCAATGACCGCCACGCTGGATGGTGCTTTCGGGGCGGGTGTCGTGTCTTCGGCGAGCGTGCTCATATCGGTCAGATCGGCGATACTTGATCGAGGATCTGCTGACCCCATGCCGGCTGCTGCGTTTCGCTCTGGCGCCCGCGGCCGCCATAGGAAATGCGCGCCTCGGCGATCTTCTCATAGGAAATGACATTGTCGCCGGAAATGTCACGCGGCCGTACGACGCCGGCGACATTCAGCACGCGCAGTTCATAGTTGACGCGCACTTCCTGCGAGCCGCGGATGACCAGATTGCCGTTGGGCAGAATATTGGTGACGATGGCCGCAACCCTCAGCACGATCTTTTCCGACCGCTCGATCTTGCCCTCGCCCTTGGTGCGGCTATCGGATTTCAGATCGAGATTGCCGCCGATATTGCCGGCGGAGAAGCCGCTGCCGCTGATATCCGCCTTGCCGCCGACATCGGATGAGGCGACGCGCGAACGGCTGTTCTTGTTGTCGAACGTCGCCTTTTCGTCGATCAGAATGTTGACGGTCAAAACGTCGCCCGGATTGGTGGCGCGCGGATCGCGGAAGAACCCGGCGGCGCGGTCCTGCCAGAGCGAATAGCGTTTCGGCTGCGGCTGGGACGGATAATAGGACGGATCGGAAACGCTGAAGCTTTGCCCGACGCCCGCGCCCACCGGCGACATCTGAGGTGTGCGGTTCAGATCACGAAAATTGTCGGCGCATCCCGAAAGGGCAACGGCACTGGCGATGGCAAGCAGGGATGCCGCTTTCTTCATTGTGCGGTTCTTTCTTTGTTTGTGACCACACGGGATCCGACAATCACACGGGCTAGACGCGAGGATTTTTCCGCGGGCATTTCATTCAGGATAACGCTGGAGACGCGGGGATTGAGCTTCAGCAGCAGCGCGGCTGCCGGCTCGTCGCCCATCAGCGCCATCTGGGCCGCAGCCGCATCCGGCCGCATCTTGGAAATGATGCCCACCAGCGAATCCTCGGCCTTGTCGATGAACTCGTCACGCCGTTTCAACCAGACTTCATATTCCTTGCGCTTGGCCTCCAGCTCCTGAATGCGGCTGTCGATATCCGCCCGCAGCTGCTCCAGTTCGCGCGTCTGCATGGCATAGCGCGCATCGGCCGCCTTGTCGGTGATGTTGGTGCAATAGCGGCCGATTTCCTGCCCGGTTTCATCCTTGGGGGCCGCATCCTGCGCCATGGTGGCCGATGGCAGCAGGGACATTGCCAGCAAGAATGCAGCAGCCTTCGAGGATGCCGTGATTTTCCGTCGCGCGTTCATGGCAACACTCATTGGACCACCAGCTCCGCATGCAATGCGCCGGCCGTCTTGATGCCCTGAAGGATGGCGATGATGCCCTGCGGCTTCACGCCGATCTGATTGAGACCCTTCACCAGGCTTTCAAGATCGGTTCCGCCAAGAACACCGATTTTGGAGGTTTGCCGAACCTGGATGTTGGTGTTCGGTTCGACCGCCGTCACGCCGTCACTGAACGGTTCCGGCTGAATGATCGTCGGCGTCTCGGTGACCTTGACGGAAAGCGTGCCATGGCTGATGGCGACCCGCGATATCCGCACCTTCTCGCCGATGACCACGGTCCCGGTGCGCTCGTCGACGACGACGCGCGCCACCTCGTCGGTCGGCACCGGCAGACCTTCGATCTCCGCGAGGAAGCGGGCCGCCGTGATATCCTTGGGCTTGCGCAGACGGATCGACTTGGCGTCGCGCTCCTTGGCAACCGGCTGATTGTACCGCCGCTTGGCAAAGGCATTGATCGTATCGGTGATACGCACGACCGTGGTGAAATCCGGCTGCCGCAGCTCGACGAGAAGTTCGCCGTCCTGGCCGAAATTTCCGGAAACCTCCCTTTCAACAAGGGCGCCGTTGGGAATACGTCCGCTGGTCGGCGTACCCTGCGTAACGGTGGCGGCGTTACCGGATGCCGTGAAGCCGGACACGATCAGGTTGCCTTGAGCCGCCGCATAGACCTGTCCATCGGCAGCGGCGAGCGGCGTCATGACCAGCGTGCCGCCGGACAGCGACGTGGCGTCACCCAGCGAGGAAACGGTGATGTCGATCCGCGAGCCGCGCCCGGCAAAGGGCGGCAGATTGGCGGTGACAATGACGGCTGCGATATTCTTCGAACGCGACACACCGGCCGGCGGGCTGATGCCGAGATTATCGAGCATGGCGCGCATGGATTGCTCGGTGAACGGCGCATTGCGCAGGCTGTCGCCGGTTGAGTTCAATCCGACGACGAGACCATAGCCGACGAGCTGGTTTTCGCGCACGCCCTGGATGGCAGCGATATCCTTGAGCCGTGCGATGACTCCGCCGTCGCCGAACTGGGAAGCCGGCCCGCCCCAGCGCCCGTCATCGACGTCCTTCTGCCAGGCAGCCTGGGCCTGTGCCGGCGTCTTGTAGCCCCTTTCCTTGGGCGAAGACTCGCCCGCATGCAGTGCGGTCGATGCAAGGACGGCCAACAGGACAATCGCGAAACGCCGCATCATTGCATGCCTACCTGTATGCGCCCATCGGCGAGGATGGTGCCCGTTACGGTGATGCCGCTGTCGATATTGCGCACCTTGATGAAATCACCGACGCGGCCCGGCTCCAGCGGCGTGCCCCGCGCCGTGATGACGAGCGCACCGGTATCATAGACCAGCACCGCCGGAACCCCGCGCTGCACCATGTCGGGCTCATTGACCGAAGACAGGAGGATAGGCTGCCCCGGCAGCAGTGTCCGGCGCGATATCTTGCCGACGAGTTGGTCCGGTGACAGCACATATTGCGCGGCGGCGGAGGCACGGATCGTAAAATACTTTTCCGTCAATCCCGCATTGCCGATGGTCTGGCCGGGATAGATGATCTGGGAGGGCACCAGGAATGCGATGCGCTCGGCGCGGGCGGCGACGGAAAAGACCAGCGCGCACAGGCTGAATGCCAGCACGCGAAGAGCCCAGTTCCCGATGATCTTTGCCGCCGTCATGATCGTCCTCAGCGCAGGTTCTTCGACACGACCGATGCCATTTCATCGGCTGCCTGGATGACTTTCGAATTCATTTCATAGGCCCGCTGGGCCGTGATCAGATCGGTGATTTCCTTGACGGGGTCGACGTTGGAATTTTCCAGATAGGCCTGCTTCAGCGTGCCGAAACCGGGATCACCGGGAACGCCGACAACCGGAGCACCCGACGCATCGGTCTGCTTGTAGAGGTTGTCGCCAAGCGGCTCGAGACCGGCTTCATTGGCAAAATTGGCAATGGTCAGCTGGCCGAGATTGGTCATCGGAATCTGGTCGGATTGCTTGGCAAAAACCTGGCCGGAATCGGTGATTTTCACTTCAATGGTGTTGGGCGGAACAACAATGTTGGGCTCGACCAGATCGCCGTTGAGCGTCACGAGCTGCCCCGTCGCATTGGTGTTGAATGCCCCGGCGCGGGTATAGAGCGTTTCGCCGGCGGTGTTCTGAATCTGGAACCAGCCGCGGCCCTTGAGCGCCACGTCGAAGGGATTGCCCGTCTGATTGAGCCCGCCCTGAATATGCAGGTTGCGGACGGCCGAGGTCTGCACGCCGAGACCGACCATCGCGCCCTCGGGAATGATGCTCTGGTTTGCCATGTTGGGCACACCGGCGCTGCGCTCGGTCTGATACAGCAAGTCCGAGAACTCGGCCTTTGCGCGCTTGAACCCGGTCGTGTTGATATTGGCGATGTTGTTGGCAATCACTTCCAGATTGAGCTGCTGGGCATTCATGCCGGTCGCAGCAATGGTGAGCGCTTTCATTCTGATTCCTTAAATCGGCATACGGCTGATTTCGAGATAGGCCTGGACGATCTTGTCGCGAATGGCGATGGCCGTCTGGAGCGATTTTTCCGCATCCATGACCGCGTTGACGACATCACGCGTCGGCACGTCACCGGTCATGCTCTTGAGCGAAACCGCCTCGGCATTCTGGAGTTTGCCGGTGAGCTGCGACAGAACATTGTCAAAGGAAGGCTGACCGGTTGCGGCTGTCGCCGGCGAAGCGGCACCGGGCATGGATGTCTGATTGACGGTTTCCGACAGGTTGGAAAGAGCGTTGCGGGTGGATACACTGAGAAGCTGGTCTATCATCAGGAGTTCCTTAAGAGATCGACGGTCATGGCAATCAGTTCACGTGCTTGCTTGACCACCTGGAGATTGGCTTCGTAGGAGCGGTTGGCTTCGCGCATGTCCGCCATTTCGACGACCATGTTCACGTTTGGATATTTGACCATGCCCTTGGTGTTGGCGGCCGGGTGGCTTGGATCATATTCTTCGGTAAAGGCGGAAACGTCATGCCCGACTTCCGCGATGCGCACGGTCTCGACGCCGCTGCTGCGGTCGAGCTCTGTGGCAAAGGAGACGGTCTTGCGGCGGTATGGATCGCTGCCCGCCGTCTTGCCAGTCGACTGGGCGTTGGCCAGGTTCTCGGAGACGATGCGCAGACGGGTCGATTGGGCATTGAGGCCGGAAGCGGCAACCTTGAGCGCGGCCTGGAGCGGATCTGACATCTGTTTCAGCCCTTTACTGCGGAGAGCATCATGCGGTGAAACGCCTTCACGATGCTGGTGTTGAGCGCGAACTGGCGATTGATCTCGCCGGACTTGACCATTTCCCCTTCGAGGCTGACCGTGTTCTTCGAATGGTTCTGTTCCGTCACTTCATTCTTGCGCAGCGCGGTCGCGGCGATGCCGGATGCATTGATTTCAAGGTGCTTCGCATTTGTCGCCGCCATGGTCAGCTGCGTCTGCTGCAACACGTCCTTGAACGGCTCCACGTCCCGCGCCTTGAAACCCGGCGTATTGGCATTGGCGACATTGCCGGAAACCGCGGCCTGCCTGACGGACAGCCACTCGGCCTGACGTGATGCCAATTCGAACAGATGAATCCCCTGCATGTGCCTGCCTCGCGTCCCGGACCAATCAATTGAGGTCACTCTATGCGGTCAATCTTGCGTGAGACTTGCGGCGGCGACAGCCACGGAACTTATGCATGGACAAAGAGGCATTTGATCAATTGGTTCGGCTGATCACTTCGCCGTCGGATGTCTTGATCTGCCACGAACCGTTGCCATTGCCGCGCTCGATCGCAACCAGGGTGCTTCCGTCCGGCAAGGGCGATCCCTTCTCGACAAACCAGTAGCCGGTATTGTCTTCGATCATCACCAGACCGCCGACCACTTCGCGCACCAGGAACACCGGCTTGTCGGGAAACGGCTGTTTGCTGGCGGCATTGATCCCGGCCAGGCGATCGCCGGTGAGCGCCGACGTGGTTGCCGTGGTCATGAGGTCCACTTCGCCGGTTTTCGTTTTCGACAGTGACACTTCGGTGCCGTTGTTCTTGCGCACGACCTTCTGGTTTGTCCGGTCCAGGGGGTCGCGAACGGTTTTGCCTGTGGCTTCCGGCTTGGGCCGCGCTTCCCAGATGTCGTAATACATCACGAAGGGCAGGATGGCGCAGATGGTTGCAAGGACAAATCCAGCACCCTTGATATAGCCGTCAAAGCGCTTGTCGCGCTGGCGGGGTGCGGGAATTTCCGTTGCGGGATCGCTTTCAGGCGCCAGGCCCGTGGTCTTCTGTTTTGTCATGCCCCCTCCTTTGGCCGAAGCGCCGCTGCCAGATCGCTGTAGGGATCCAGCGAAAGCGGCGTGGCCGGTGTCTGCTGCATAGCGTCGTAAATGCGTGGAACCAGATGCACGGCCTGATCGAGCAGGGGATCACCCCCCTCCTGATAAGCGCCGATCATCCGCAGGTCGCGGGTCTCTTCGAACCGCGAAATGAGGCCGCGCATGCTGGTGGCGAGCTTCGCCTGTTCCGGCGACCAGTTGTGCTGCGCCAGGCGCGAAATGGAACCGAGAATATCCATGGCCGGGAAACGGCCCTGCGCGGCGATGGCGCGGTCGAGCACGATGTGCCCGTCCAGCGTGCCGCGGATCGCATCGGACACCGGATCATTGTGATCGTCGCCATCGACCAGAACGGCATAGATGCCGGTAATCGTACCGCTGTCCGACAATCCGGGGCCGGCGCGCTCAAGCAGGCGCGGCAACTGGCTGAACACGCTCGGCGGATAGCCGCGCGAAACCGGCGGTTCACCCGCGGCAATGGCGATTTCGCGCGCCGCATGGGCAAAACGCGTCACGGAATCCACGATCAGCAGAACATTGTCGCCCAGATCGCGAAAATATTCGGCGATGGCCGTTGCCGTATTGGGGGCAAGCCGGCGCATCATCGGACTTTCGTCGCCGGTCGAAACAACGGTGACGGTCTTGCCAAGCTTGCCGGCCATGGTGTCTTCGAGCATGTCGCGCACTTCGCGGCCGCGTTCGCCCGTCAGCGCCAGGACAACCGTGTCGAAATCCGTTGCCTTGGTCATCATGGCCAGCAGCGTGGATTTGCCGACGCCGGACCCGGCAAAGACACCCATGCGCTGACCGAAACACATCGGCGCAAAGACGTCGACGACATTGACACCGGTGCGCAGGCCGATTTCAACGCGGCTGCGGTTCATGGCGAGCGGAGCCGGACAATCCACGGGCTGCGGATTATTGCCTGCGGTGAGCAAACCCTTGCCGTCGAGCGGAAGACCGAGGGCGTTGATGACGCGCCCTTTCCAGTCCGGCGCCGGGGCAATGCGAAACGGCCCCTCGGGGAAGACGGGCGTTCCGAGCGACGGCACGATCCGGTCATCGAACGGCTTGACCAGGACGCGCGACTGCTCGATCCGCACGACTTCGGCCGGGTGCAGCCGGTTGCCGCTGCGGATGGTCACCATGTCGCCGAGCTGCGCCTGTTCCGAAATGCCGCGCACGCCGATGGCAGAGCGTGACACCTCGTTCACATAGCCGCCGACAGCCACGGGAGCCGGAGCCGTCACGGCCTGCGAGACAAGCCGGGCCAGCGCCTCGAGACTGCCCGTCCCGGTGCTCATCGTCGGCAGGGCTGCTTCAAGATCCTGCATGCTTATCCCGCCGGTTCAAGGAGACGGTGCATCAGGTCTTCGATCCAAGCGTCTTGATGGCTTCGGAGAAGGTGCCTTCATTGCCGCGCAGCAAGGCATCGACCCGTTCGAAAGCCCGGGTAACGCTCATGAGCCGGGTCATTTCGCCGATCGCATCAACATTTGATCCCTCGATGGCGCCCTGAACAACGCCCGCATGCGGATTGTCGATGGTCGGCTGTGCGGTAATGCTCGGAATAACAGCCGAATTGTCGAAATAGGTCAGCTTGGCATTGGGGCTGATCGTGAACAGGCCAATGGAGCCCAGCTGGCGCTTGTTCTGATAGACCGCCCCATCGGCGGAAATCTGCGGCGGACCGCCATTGGGGTCAATGACCAGGGGCTGGCCGCCCGCATCCAGGATGGGGTAACCCTTGACCGAGCGCAGCTCGCCGGTCGTTGTCATCTGCATGCGGCCGTCGCGGGTGAAAACCTGCCCGGCCGGTGTCTGCAGCGAAAACCATACGTCACCCTTTGCGGCGACATCCAGGGGATTGCCGGTCTGGGTGATCGGGCCCGCATCCGTCTTGATATAGCTCTGACCGGCCGAAACGAAGCTCGAGTCCTCGGCGGCCTTCGACACCATGGTTTCGAATTTCATGCCCGTGGCACGAAAACCCGGCGTCGACATGTTCGCCACATTATGCGCCAGGGCATCCAGGCGGCGCTCCAGCGATATCTGCGAGGACAGGCCGACATAGATCGAGTTTTCCATCAGCGGCCACCCAGCTTGAACGACTGCAAGATCGTCAGGATGTTTTGCGAAATGCCAATGGTGGTGTCCCCGCCGAAAAGCAGCGAGGGAATGGTGGAGGCAGTCGAAGGATTGTTCATTTCATACATAGCCGTAAACCGGGTGAGGAATTTCTCAAGCTTCGCCGGGTCCTTGAGAGATGCGAGATCGAGCTTGTCGGTGACCATCTTGGCCTGCCGGTCGATGTCCATGTTGGACGCCTGCGTCGGGATGGAAAAGGTTGTCTGGAAGACCTTGAGCAGTGCCTTGTCGCCGAGGATTTCATAGGCATTGGTGATTGTGGGCGCCTTGCGGGCAAAATACAGGGCAAGCCGCACGCCTTCATTGTCCTGCCCGGCTTCCTTCTCTAGCGTCTGGCGGGCATATTTGTCCGTCACCGGCTTGAGCACGGCGGGCTGGCTGGTCGCCTTGTCACCCAGTTTGGCAAAATCGAACGTCGTGGCAAACTCCAGGTAGCGCTTGTCCGTCAGTTTGTTGGCAAAGCTGTCCTTGCCGGTACCTTCGGTGAGAACTTTGCGGATAAAGGCCTTGGCGAAAGCCATGTCCTCAAGCCCGATAGCCTTCAGGGCGTATTTATACAGCCGGTCATCCTTCATGAAATCGTCAATGGTTTTCACCTTGCCGATATTCTTCAGGTAGTAGTCCGTGTCGCGCTGCACGACCGGTTCGGCCGCCACCCTCGTCAGCGAACGCGTCAGGTTCGACGAGATCAATTTATAACTGGTCATCGTATTGATCATGGCAACGGCACTCCCACGGCTTTCGCCTATCTGTGCCAAAGCAAGCTTGCCTGAAGCTGTCCGCGCAATTTCACCCCGACCACAAACCTGCGCCTCCATGCAAGGTTCACGCAAGCCGGACTTGCTACTCCTCGACCGCTGGCAATATTTGCAGGAGAGCGCTTTGGGAATCCTTGTTGGACTTGTGGTAACGATGGGATGTCTCCTTGGCGGCTTCATTGCCATGGGCGGGCATGTGAGTGTTCTCATGCAGCCGTGGGAATTCGTCATCATCGGCGGCTCCGCGCTCGGCACATTCCTGGTCGCCAATCCGTTTTCGGCGGTCAAGGATACCGGACGCGCCTGCATGGAGGCCTTCTCCAACAAGGTTCCCAAGCAGCGCGACTACCTCGATGTGCTCGGCGTCCTCTACGCATTGATGCGGGAACTGCGCGCCAAGTCGCGCAACGAGGTGGAAGTCCACATCGACAATCCCAATGAATCACTGATTTTCCAGGCATTTCCGAGCGTTCTGAAGAACCATGATCTGACACAGTTCATCTGCGACTACTGCCGCCTGATCATCATCGGCAATGCGCGCTCGCACGAAATCGAGGCGCTGATGGATGAGGAAATCCACACGATCTCCCGCGACAAGCTCAAGCCCTACCATGCCATGGTGGCCATTTCGGAAGGTTTGCCGGCACTCGGCATCGTTGCTGCAGTGCTGGGCGTGATCAAGGCCATGGGCGCCCTCAATGAATCGCCGGAAGTGCTGGGCCATCTGATCGGCGCGGCGCTGGTCGGCACCTTCGCCGGTATCTTTCTTTCCTATGGTGTGGTCGGCCCGATTGCCACCAAGATCAAGACGACGCGCGAGAAGCAGAACCGGCTTTACATGATCGTCAAGCAGACACTGCTCGCCTACATGAACGGCGCCCTGCCGCAGATCGCGCTCGAATATGGACGCAAGACGATTTCGGCCTATGATCGTCCGTCCATCGATGTGGTCGAGCAGGAAACCATCTCCACCGTTCCGATGCAGCAAGCGGCGTAGGCTGAGCAATGGATGTCGAGACAGAACAGAAAAGACCGGACGTGCTTGCGGAAAGCATCCTGCGCGCCGCCGGCATGTCGGTGGACGATCTCAAATCCCTCGAGGCAGTATTTCGCGACCTTGCAACGACGTTTGCCGGCAAAATAACCAGCCAGTCCGACGTCGCCATTGCGGCCGAATTCGTGCGCATGGAATCGATCGAGAAGGATGCCATTGCCAGCACCCTGATGCGCTCGGGACTGATCGGAACCGTGCAGGTCGTCAAATGGGCATCGCGCCTGCTGCTGGCTGCGGACCGAGCCTTTGTCGATTGCGGGGTCGATGCCCTGTTCGGGTCCGGCGCCAGCCAGGACCACCAGCCGCATCGTCCGATGACCTCGGTCGACCTTGGCATCGCCCGCCAGATTTTCACCGACGTCACCGCATCGCTGGATCACATGTTCTCGGGCGGCAGCGACACGCTGTTCCAGATCGCCGAACTGACGGAAGCCGGGCATTTCTCGATTGCCTCGGTGACCGATACGCGCATGATATGCTGCACGATGCTGCTCAAGGTTGGCGGACACAGCGGCCAGATCATCATCATGATGCCGCGTTCGAGCTTCCGTCCCATGCAGGACGCCATCGCGCGGATGCTGCAGCAGCCGGCACACCACTCCGATCCGACCTGGGCAAAGAAGCTGCGTCTTGAGGTGAGCCGGGCCCATATCGACATTGAGGCCTTCATCCAGCAGGGCTCGATGACGCTCGAACAGATCACCCTTTTGAAACCCGGCCAGATCCTGCAGCTGCCCAAGGATGCGATCAATCAGGTACGCCTGCGCAGCGGCAAACAGGCACTTTACAAATGCCGTCTGGGCAAGACCGGCACGGCATTCACCGTGCGCATCACCGATCCGATCAATGAAGAAGAGGACCTGCTCGATGAGCTTGCTGCTGGCTAATCTCATTTCCGCCGCCCTGATCGCAACCGGGCTTGTGGTCTTCCTCGTTGCCCTGCGCAAGGCCAACCGGCTGACAGCCATGAGCCGCGCCATGGCGCAACAGGTGGCCGGTTCGGCCCGGAGCCTCGAGCAGGCGCTGCTCTTCCTGCAGAACGAGCGTGAAACCTGCCGGGACGAAAGCGTGCGTCTGGAGGCCAAGCTCAAGGATTCCGATCGCGCCCGTTCAGAAATGACACGCACCATCCGCATGGTTGAACGCGCCAAGAACGAGTTCAAGGACAATGTGCGCCCCTTCCCGGCCGTCGATGCCGCCCAGCGCGCTGCCGCACCCGC
This sequence comes from Phyllobacterium sp. SL163, assembly GCF_049896885.1. Classification (NCBI taxonomy): domain Bacteria; kingdom Pseudomonadati; phylum Pseudomonadota; class Alphaproteobacteria; order Hyphomicrobiales; family Phyllobacteriaceae; genus Phyllobacterium; species Phyllobacterium sp. SL163. Next base: position 216,662 of record NZ_JAFCVE010000006.1, read on the forward strand.
CTTTGCGCAGCAGCCGGTTCCGGCTGCCCAGACCGAGATCCGCCAGGGCACGCCTATCCACAACCAGCCCGCGGCTCCGGCGAAAGTCCTGCCCGTGTTCGTCAATCGCATCGTCCGCAGTGCTGACGTGGCGAATGCCGTCCTTTAACCCAGTGTAAACGGGATTTCCCATCATGGCCATTTCCGACAAGAATTCCATCGAAGACGAGCTCAACGAGGCAATCGAAGATCTCAAGCGTGATGAACCGCAACCAAGCCGCAAACCTGCGGGATCGAAGCCGAACATCGATCTCATCATGGGCATTCCCGTCGACGTCCAGGTTGTTCTCGGCAGCACGTCGATGCCGGTGGCCAATCTGATGAAGCTCGGCCGCGGCGCTGTCGTGACCCTCGACAAGCAGATCGGCGATCCCGTCGATATCGTCGTCAACGGGCGGGTAATCGCACGCGGTGAAGTCATCGTCCTTGAGGACGACTCCTCGCGCTTCGGCGTCAGCCTCACCGAAGTCATCGGCAGCGGCAGCTAAGTCATCCGCCGCCGCGCCGCCTTCCCCCCTACAAGCACGAGAAGCCAGACCGCATGAGCGATCAAGACACACCTCAGGGCGAAAGCACCATCCAGGACCTGAGCGGCCCGGAAAAGGTGGCCGCATTGCTTGTGGCGATCGGGCGGCCATCCGCCTCGCGGCTTCTCAAGCATTTCAATGCGGACGATCTGCGCTCGCTTGCCGGCCATGCCCGCAAGCTCGAGCCGATCACCCCCGGTGACTTCGAAGAGCTGGTCAAGGAATTCGAGAACGCCTTTGCCGATGGCGCGCCGGTTTCGGAAGCCGGCATGCGCTTTGAAGGGCTGCTGCGCGAAACGCTGTCGGCGGAAGAGGCCAGCGCGGTCATCGAGAACCGCCGCCCCGAACTGCTGACGCAGGAATCCGTGTGGGATATCCTGCCGCGCGTGCCGCTCGACGTGCTGCAAGCCTATCTGTCAACGCAGCACCCCCAGGTGACGGCCTATGTGATTTCGCGCCTGCCTTCCGATATCGCGGCCCGGCTGCTGATCGGCTTTGCGCCGCAGGAACGTGGTGCCATCATTCAGCGCACGCTGCATATCCGCAAGGTGGGTCCATCGACGATCGCGATGCTGGAAAGCATCCTGCAGCGCGAGGTCACCGGAAAAGACAATTCGGGTTCCGAGAAGAGCCATCACGGCACCGTTGCCAACATCATCAACCAGTTGGAAAAATCGGAAATCGACGAACTGCTGGCGAGCCTCACCGATCTGGGCGCGGAAGACCTTGCCAAGATCAAGGCCAAGCTCTTCACCTTCGAGGATATCGTGCGCATATCGCAGCGCGCGCGCCTCATCCTTTTCGATGAAATCCAGACGGATGTGGTCACATCAGCATTGCATGGCTGCGAGCCGCGCCTGCAGGAACTCATCCTCCAGTCCCTGTCGACACGCGGACGGCGCATGGTTGAAACCGAATTGTCCAGCCAGACCAACATCAATGCCAACACGGTCACGGAAGCGCGCCGCGCCATTGCCCGCACCGCCATTGCCCTGGCCGAACGCGGCGAGCTCAAGCTCGAACCGCAAGAATCCGAAACATGATCGGCAGGGCCTGCTAGAGCATGTCGGACGGGCCCGACAAAGAGAGTAAAACCGAGGAAGCAACTGAGAAGAAAATCAGTGATGCGATGGAGAAAGGCAATCTGCCTGTCTCGCGCGAAGCGCCGATCCTCGCCTCCATCGCCGCCTTTCTCGTCATCATGGTTTTCGTCGCCGTGCCGAGCGGCTCGAAACTGGTGGCGTTCCTCTCGGCCCTGCTCGACAAGCCCGAGGAATGGCGGCTCAACAGCGCGCAGGATGCCCGGCAATTGTTCGGCATCGTCGGCCTGGCCGTGGGTGCGGCCTTGCTTCCCGTGTTCATCATCATTCCCACCGCCGGCATCCTCGCATCGGTGCTGCAGAATGCCCCGCGCATGGTCTTTGACCGTATCCAGCCGCAGTTTTCGCGCGTATCCATTGCCAAGGGCTGGACACGCATCTTCGGCGCGTCGGGCCGCATAGAATTCCTCAAGTCGGTGTTCAAGTTCGCGGCAGCCAGCATCATCGTTTTCATGATGTTCTTCCGCAGCAGCCATTTCTTCGTCGACACGATCATCACCGAACCCAGCCAGCTGCCCGAGCTCATCCGCAGCAATATCACCCGGCTTCTGGCATCCGTGACGATTGCGGTGACCGCGCTCGCAGCCTTCGACCTTGCCTGGGCCCGTATTCACTGGCGCAGCGAACTGCGCATGACCAAGCAGGAAATCAAGGACGAGCACAAGCAGGCGGAGGGCGATCCGCTGCTGAAGGCCCGGTTGCGCTCGCTCGGCCGCGACCGGGCGCGCCAGCGCATGATTGCCTCGGTCCCGACGGCCACGCTGATCGTCGCAAATCCGACACACTTCTCCGTTGCTTTACGCTACAGCCCGGCGAAAGATCCGGCCCCTATCGTGGTTGCCAAGGGGCAGGATCTGATCGCTCTCAAAATCAGGGAGATCGCCGCGGCCAATGACATACCGGTTTTCGAGAATGTGCAACTGGCGCGCGCGTTGTACAAGCAAGTGCAAGTGAACAATGCCATTGCACCAGAATTCTATAAAGCCGTGGCAGAACTGATCCAATTCGTTAATGTACGACGTAAATAATAAAACCGTTTCCAATCGGGTAAACAGCAGATGAAAAGAACGCAATATTCGGTTGCCCGGGTTGATATCATTTCAAACCACCTGACAGAGGTCATCCATGATCTTCGTCTTGTGGATGTTGCCGACTATATTGCCTTCATACGCTGTGAACTGTTCGGCAACATTGCCGATATCGTCAATTCAGCGACGGAACTGACATTCTATCCCGATACGTTGACGTTCGGTCTTGGCGGTGAATATGTGCTGGACTGGAACACCGCGCCGAAAGTGATGCTTGATCTCGAGTTCAGCAATATGGGGGTCAATGCCTATTTCCGGCTGACGCTGTCTTCCGAAAGCACCGAGATCGATCTGCACCATCTGCGGTTTGCCGAAACGGGGCATAGTCCCGCCCAAAACACCGCATTGCTGGCCCAGGCCTTCGAGAATGCACGCCTACCGCAATTGTCGGCATCGGCAAAGGCGCAATAACCGCCGTCCTACAGATAGGCCTTGGCAACGGTGGGTATGTCGATCACGCCGAGAGCAAGCGCCGTCGCCACGGTCGATGTTCTGTTGGAACAGCCCAGCTTGTTCTTGGCGTTCTGCAGATAGGTGACCACCGTCCAGCGGGCGATATTGAGAATCTCGCCGATCTCGCCATCCGTCTTGCCATTGGCTGCCCAGAACAGGCAGTCGATCTCGCGCTTGGTCAAAAGATTGGAGATGATCGCGGCAAGGGCCGGATTGCGGGTGCCGTGCAGGGCGTTGTGGATACGCGCCGAAGCTGCCGATAACTGTTTGCGCCTGCGCTCGACAAAGGCACCCTGTTCAGCCTTTTCGACGTCGAAGGTGAAGAGCGTGATCCCGCGGAAGCCGAAGGCATTCGTCGCGCAAATCGCAAGATACAGGTTGCCAAGCCCGCGCCGTTCCGCGTCCATCAGATAGCGTTTTACGGCTGGCGAAGGGACGGGATCGGCAGTCAGGTTGCAGATCGTGCCGGGCGCGTCGGCACGCGGCTGGAACAGCGTCATCCCCTGCATCACCGGATCGATCTTGAGATAGTCCTTGGCAAAATACCGCAACATCCAGCTGACCGGATAGGTCATCAGAAGCGGGACATTTTCATCGACCACATCGCTGCCAGGCCGCGGTTCCGGGTGCCCGACATGGGCAATATGGCGGCAGCCGGTCTGCTGTTTGACCTCGAGCAGCATTGCAAGCGTGTCCGAAGCCACCACGTCCTTGAACAGGCCCTTTTGAAAATCGGGAAAATGAGCCAGTTCAAGCAGCATTGGATACAAGTCATTCCTCTTGGCCCGCAAAGTGCCGGCTTCCGCAACGGTATTCTTCTGGATTTCAGATGGCTTTTCATCGCATGGGATTAAAAGCCCCTTCATGCTCGCACGAGACAGGCAGGCAGACAAGTCGATGAACAATTGTATTTGCAGTTTTTCACATAATTGCTGCAAAAGGCAATTTATGGTTGAACCCTGCCTGCCAAGCTTTGATGATCAGTATCAAGCCTGACAAACCAGAACATGCGTGTCTCCTTTGACGCACGTTTTCCGGTGTTTTCGGTCATTTTACCGCAAAATCCGGGCATAGGCGCCCGACTGTTGCGATTGCGCTATGTGTATCCACAACCGCTGCGCGCATGGTCGGCGCGCTTGCCTTTGGCCGGGAGGCGGCCCTGCACCGATTGCCGGCAAGGCCCGATATTCCCGCTTCATCGCCGTACATTCATCCTGCCCGTCGCCTGTTCCCGCACAATGTGCTAATTGCCTTGCATGGGTGCCATTGCAAACGACGATTTCTTCGACTCGCTTCCCGTCTTCATTGACTTCGAAGGCGTAGCGGATGCGGGCAATTATCGGCCGCTTCCCGACGACTGGATACTGGCAGTGGCCGATATTGTCGGCTCGACCGGGGCGATCGAAGCCGGGCGCTACAAGGCCGTGAACATGGCAGGGGCAAGCGTCATCTCCGCCCTGCTCAATGCTCTGGGCAGGCACAATTATCCCTTCGTCTTCGGCGGCGATGGCGCGCTTGTCGCCATTCCGGCCTCCGCAGCCGTGCAGGCGCGTGAAGCGCTTGCCTCGGTTCAGGCGTGGGTGCGTGAGGACCTGCAACTGACCCTGCGTGCCGCTCTCGTGCCGATGAGCGAGATCAAGGCGCAAGGCCTTGACGTGCGCGTTGCCCGGTTCAGCGCCAGTCCCGAAGTCTTCTACGCGATGTTTACGGGCGGCGGAAGCAGCTGGGCCGAAGCGCAGATGAAAGCCGGCAAATATGCCATCGCCGCCGGTCCATCCGGATCGCGCCCGGATCTGACCGGGCTTTCCTGCCGGTGGAATCCGATAGTGGCACGCAATGGCGAAATCCTGTCCATCATCGCCATTCCCGGCGACGCCGGCGCGACGGCGGCGTTCCAGCAGCTTGTTGCCGACATCGTTGCGATTGCCGCCGAACAGAATCGCGGCGCGCATCCCTTGCCGGCGGATGGCCCGCCCATTGCATTCAATACCAGCGGTGTGGAGACGGAAGCACGCGCCACAGCCCCCAGGGGGCAACGCCTTCTTCGCAAATTCGCGATACTCGGCCAGATCGCCCTGACCGTTACGATGGACAGGCTTGGCCTGCATTGGGGGAAATTTGATCCGAAACAATACAAGCGCGACGTGGCGCGGAACTCGGATTTTCGCAAATTCGACGATGGTCTGAAAATGACGATTGATATCGATCCGGCCCGGTTGCAGCGCATTGAGGCGCTGCTGGAAAAGGCATCGAAGGCGGGCATCGCCCGCTTCGGCCTGCACCGGCAGGATTCTGCCCTGATGACCTGTCTTGTCCCGACCCCCCTATCGCGCAATCACATGCACTTCATCGACGGGGCATCGGGCGGCTATGCCATGGCGGCCAGCAATCTCAAGGCCAAGCTGTCCTGATCCTAGGATTTCACAATATGCCCGGCGGCAAGCCCGCGCCTGGTGAAAATGTTGCGCGTATCGACGATCAGCGGCGACCATTCGGCCAGCGCCGCATAATCCACGTCGTCATGGTCGGTCGAAACCAGAACGGCATCGTAGGATTTCACCGTTTTCTCATCCAGAGGCACGGACGCACGGCCTTTCAGCGCCATATATTCGCGGGTCGTGGGTATCTCGCCGACAAACGGGTCGTGGTAGTCCGCATGGCCGCCACGCTCTTCGATGATTTCAATGAGGCGGAGCGACGGGCTTTCACGGATATCAGGCACATTCTTCTTGTAGGCAAGCCCGAGAACCAGCACGCGTGAGCGGCTGAGCGCCTTGCCCGCCCTGATATCCAGTGCTTCGGCCAGTTTGCCGACCACATAACGCGGCATGGCGGAGTTGATCTCGCCTGCCAGCTCGATGAAGCGGGTCGGCAGCTCGTACTCGCGCGATTTCCAGGTGAGATAGAACGGATCGATCGGGATGCAGTGGCCCCCGAGGCCGGGGCCGGGATAAAACGGCATGTAGCCGAAGGGCTTTGTCTTGGCCGCCTCGATGACCTCCCAGATATCGATGCCCATGGCGGCGTATACGGTTTTCAACTCGTTGACGAGCGCGATGTTCACCGCCCGGAAGATGTTCTCGGTCAGCTTGACCGCCTCGGCCGTGGCGTTGGACGAGACGGGAACAACCGTCTTGACCGCCGCACCGTAGAAAGCCTGCATCAGCCGGCTGGCTTCCTCGCCATCGCCCGCAACGATTTTCGGTATGGTCGAGGTCTGGAAATCGCGATTGCCGGGATCTTCGCGCTCCGGGGAAAAGCCGAGGAAGAAGTCTTTGCCGGATGTGAGACCGGTTTTTTCCAGAATGGTTTTGACCACATCATCGGTTGTTCCGGGATAGGTCGTCGATTCAAGCACGACAAGCTGGCCGGGCCGGAGCGCCGCGGCAATCGAGCGACAGGTTGCTTCGACGAAGGACAGGTCGGGATCGCGATGTTTCGTCAACGGTGTCGGTACGCAGATGACGATCACGTCGCACTGGGCGAGCCGGGCAAAATCGCTTGTCGACCGGAACCGGTTCTGCGCCGTTTGCGCACCGAGCGACGCGTCCGTTACCGCCTCGATATAGGAATGGCCGGCGTCGAGGGCGACAATCTTCTTCGGATCGATATCAAAGCCGGTCACCGAAAACCCGCTCTGGGCAAGGGTGATGGCGAGCGGCAGCCCGACATAGCCCAGCCCGATCACCCCAGCCTGGGCGGTGCGCGCGTCGATTTTGGCGGAAAGGTCGGAGAAGGGGGAGGAGGAAACGGCCAAGGCGATCTCTTCTTTGCGAAGCACGCCGCGTGAGCGGATGCGGTTGAGGGCGCAGCGGCGGCCCGGAATTCGTCCGGTTTAGATGGCTGCTCCGGCCACCGCTGTCAAGCAAGGCCGGTTGCGTGCGGCCTGTCACAAACAGTTGATGCGACGGCAAGCCCGGTCTGGCGCGCTGCTGACAGGAGGTTGTCAGGAGTGCGCGCCGATCCGGTGAATTAACCCCGGCGCCTCTATTGTTTCAGATCGGTGACATGCCCATTTCAGTGCCAGCACGCAATCAGGATCGATAGAGAACCGCCAGCCAGCCATCCATTTGAACAGAACCGGGCAGTGCAATTGTTGCCGGCGACCCCGCTGCCAGCGTTGACACCATTGTCCGGTTCGCTCATCTTGTCTCCGTATCTGCTTGTTTTGGGTATGATTTTTCATGTGCCCGGCCGATCACGGAACAGCGCATCGAAGCTGGACGCGGTTCGCAAGGACAAGGACGAGTGATGAGCACGCAAACGGATGTTTCCACCATACTTCTCGACAAGGTCGCAGACTGGCTCACACGTTCTTCTCTCGCCGGCGAGAATCTTGAGACAATCATACGCGGTTTTTGCGAACGCATTGCCGCGGCCGGGCTGCCGATTGCCCGCGTCCACCTGACCTTCTCCATGCTGCACCCGCTCTACGACGCGCTTGGCTTCACCTGGCAGCGCTCCAGCGGTCTCGTGGTGGAAGGCTATCGCCACAATGCGGGCGAGAAACCCGAACGTTTCCTGCTCAGCCCCTATTATTATCTGCTGTGCAACAACCTTGAACATGTGCGCCGGCGCATCGATGCGGACGGGCCGCATGAATTCCCCATCTTTGACGAGCTGAAGAAGCAGGGCGTGACGGATTATCTGGCCTTCGTGCAGCCCTTCAGCGGCGAGTCGACCCAGGGCATGATGGGCTCCTGGTCAACGGACAGCAGCGCGGGTTTCAGCGAAAGCATGATCGGTGCACTGCTGAAGCTGCAGAACCATCTGGCCGTGGCCGCCAAAATGGCGGTTCTCGGCAAGCTCGCCGACAACATGCTGACCACCTATCTCGGCGGCAATGCGGGCAAGCGCGTTCTCAACGGCCAGATTCGCCGGGGTGACGGCGAAACGATCCGCGCCGCCCTGGTGATGGGCGACATGCGCCAGTCGACCATGCTGGCCGAACGGGAAGGCCGTCAGGCCTATATCGACACGCTCAATCATTTCTTCGATGCGATCGCCGCGCCATTCAACCGCGGCGGCGGCGAAATCCTTAGTTTCATGGGGGACGGTTTTCTTGCGGTCTACCCCTGCGGCCGGCACAAGGACGCTTCAAAGGTTGCCTGTCAGGCCGCACTTTCGGCTGTCTTCAAGGCACAGGCCCGCGTGGCGGAGCTCAATCGCGAGCGGCGCAAGGATGGTCTCAGTGACATCCGCTACGGCATCGGGCTGCATGTGGGCAATGTCATGTTCGGCAATGTCGGCCTGAAGGACCGCCTGACCTTTTCCGCCTTCGGTTCTGCCGTCAATGAGGTGCAGCGGCTGCAGGGCCTGACCAAGAAGTATTCGCGCGAAATCGTCGCCAGCCAGGCGTTCGCCAACTATTGCGGCGGCGACTGGACAACCCTCGGCGAAGAAAAATTGCGCGGCGTCGGGCAAAAGGTCACTGTTCTCCTGCCCAAACAATCGGCTACTGTCGCAGCGGAAGATGCCTTTGATGAAGTGGCCTATGACGGCCTGTCGGAAGCGGAACAGGTCATGCTGCTGCACCGCGATGCGAAAACACAGGATCAGAGGCCCCTTCTGGAGAAGTTCATGCAATGAAACGAAAGACCGTTCTGATGGCTGCTCTGGCTGCAAGTTTGACTCTCTCATCCCAAGCCGGCGCAGAGCCAAGGAGCGACGTGCTCATCGACCGTTTTGATGGTCAGGACTTTTCGCCGGCCGGCGGCCTTTACTACCGCAAGAATTTCGAGCAGAGCGCCGGAACGGTTGAATTTCAATCCGAGGTCACGCGCAACGGCGGCGGCGCCCTCAAGCTGAGCGTCAAGCCGCTGTGTCCGGGCACGAAGCACAATTGCAGTGAACGGGCGGAAATCTGGGAAAAGACCGACAAGCGCGTGCCCTACAACCAGGGGGTCTGGTACGGGTTTTCCGTCAAATTTGCCGATCCCATTCCCAGCGACGATCACCGCTATCTGATTGCCCAGTGGAAACGCGAGATCGGGCCGAAGGCGGTCGGCGATTTCAGCCCCTTTCTGGCGCTGCGGCTCAACCAGGGAAAGCTGTTCGCCACCATCGAGACCAATTACATCGCGCCGGCCAAAAAGAATGGGGTCGCGGCGGATCCGGCGTGCGCCGGCGGACAGACACCGGTGTGGCTGCGCCCTGAAACCAACCAGATGCGCGCCCTCGTGGCGACCGATTCGAACTGGTCAGCCGAGAACGGCAAACAATTCTCCACCTGCACCAGCGCCATGACGGTGACGGATCGCGGCAACAAGCTGCCGACGCCGGATTCGGGCTGGATCGACTTTGCGATCTACACGAAGCCCGGACCTGACGGCTCGGGCCATGTCGAGATTTTTGCCAACAACAAATGGATCGTGACGGTCAAGGGCCATATCGGCCATGCCGACAAGGGACTGGGCAAGAATCAATATTTCAAATTTGGCCCGTACCGCGCAGCCGACGACAAGGAATGGACACTCTATTACGACGATTTCCGCCGTTCGCCGCGCTGTGAAGATGTCATGGAAGCGCAGTTCTGCCCGGTGCTTTAGAAGCTTTCCCATTTAAAAATAACCGTTAAAAGCCAGAGTGATGTCATCGGCGTGTGACCTAGGTCGTACACTCATAAATCTGATTGAAATGGTATGTGGCCATTTGTTCGGATACGAGGAGCAAAGACGAGGGAAATGTGGTTCATTTTTAAGGCTTTGCGACGACGTAGCCGGGCAAATGGACCATATCCTTCGGACGCCGAAACGGCTGCAAGCTGCAGTGTCGAGCCGCTCGGCCGGGGGGAAGACCCCGCCCTTCACGTCTCTCCTCGCATCTTCTTGCCGTTTCAGGCGCCATTTCGATCAGATTTATGAGTGCACGACCTAGCTAGACTCACTGTATATCGTGCGATAGTCTTGATCGTAATGGCGATAATAAAAACGCTCTGGGGGAATGAAAAACTGGCATGACGTCGGGGTCTGATCTGTTGCGTATCGAGAATCTCGGCATTTCGTTTTCGATGCTGGGCGGGCGTATGCATGTCGTCAAGGGTGCGAATCTGCGTATCCTTCCGGGAAAAGTAACGGCATTGGTGGGCGAATCCGGATCGGGAAAATCCGTCATCAGCCAGTCCGTCATGGGCATTCTGCCCAATACGGCCGCTGTAACCGGCAAAATCCTGTTTACGGACCCGATCGACGGCAAAACCACCGATATTCTGCAATTGGAGCGGGACGGACCCGAAATAAGAGCCCTGCGCGGCAGCCGCATGGCCAAGATATTTCAGGAACCCATGACGTCGCTCTCGCCGCTACACACCGTCGGCAACCAGATCAGCGAAGTCCTGGCCATCCACACCAAGGCGACCAAATCCGAACGCCGTTCGCAGACCGAGGAAATGCTGGGGCTGGTCGGGTTCTCCAATCCCAAACGCACCTATGACATGTACCCGTTTGAATTGTCGGGCGGCATGCGGCAGCGGGCGATGATTGCCATGGCGCTGATCTGCCGCCCTGCCCTGCTCATTGCGGACGAACCGACAACGGCGCTTGACGTCACCATCCAGGCGCAGATCCTGGAACTGCTGCGCAATCTCCAGCACAAGCTCAATATGGCCATGCTGCTGATCACCCATGACCTCGGTGTCGTGGCCAACATGGCCGACGAGGTGGTGGTGATCTACCATGGCGAAATCATGGAAGCCGGGCCGGTCGATGCCATTTTCCGCAACCCGCAGCATCGTTACCTGAAGGGGCTGATGGCTGCCATACCGCATTTCGACATGAAACCCGGGGAACGCCTGAAGGCATTGCGCGAAGTACCGGTCAATTCCGGCGCGTTGTGGGGAAAGAGAAAGCACGAGGAAACGGCTCCTGACGTGCTTGTATCCGTGCGAAACCTCACCAAGAGCTACGGCATCCGCAAATCCGGTCTTTTCGGCAAGCAGGACAAGACCCGCATACGCGCCGTCGACGGTGTCAGCTTCGATATCCGGCGTGGTGAATGTCTTGGCCTCGTCGGCGAGAGCGGCAGCGGCAAGACCACCGTCAGCAAAATCCTGATGCGGGCGGTGACCCCGGATGGCGGCTCGGTGACCTTCGATGACGGCCGGGGCAAAATCGACGTGCTTGCTGCGCAGGGCGCCAAGCTTCTGGAATTGCGCACCAAAATCCAGATGGTGTTCCAGGATCCGGTTTCATCGCTGTCGCCGCGCATGACCGTACAGAACATCCTCAGCGAGCCCCTGGAAATTCACGGGCGCGGGGATCGGGCCTATCGTCTGGAAACGGTGCGCGCGCTGATGCAGGCGATCGGTCTTGACCAGCGGTATCTCAACCGTTACCCGCACAGCTTCTCCGGCGGCCAGCGCCAGCGCATCGGCATTGCACGGGCACTGGCGCTCGGACCGCAATTGCTGATCTGCGATGAGCCGGTTTCGGCGCTCGACGTTTCGGTTCAGGCGCAGATCCTCAACCTCCTGAAGGACCTGCAGAAGGAGCTGGGCCTGACCTACCTGTTCATTTCCCACAATCTTGCGGTGGTTGATTACATGGCCGATCGTATCGCCGTGATGTGCGCCGGGCGCATTGTCGAGATTGCGCCCCGCGAAATTATCCTGCGCGATCCCGTCCATCCCTACACGAAAGCGCTTCTGGCCGCCGTCCCGTTTCCGGACCTCGACCGGCCGCTGGATTTCAAGACGCTCAAGGCCAGCGGTGCCTCGGATGAACGCGCCTGGGGACCAAAATTCTCCAGCGGCGACAGCGATGATCCGCTCTCGCCCGCCGATCTCGGCAATGGTCACGTGGTGCTCGCGCGGCGCAATGTCGATACACGGGAACTACGCTCGTGGTGACGCGGCGGACAGTCCTGGGCGCCCTTGCCGCCACCGTGGTTCCGGTCTCGGTCAAAGCGGCCGATCACGAACGCGAACCGGAGTTTCTCGAGGACCGGCTGCGTGCCACCAGCCTGCCGCCGCTTGCCCAGCGCATTCCCAAACGGCCGCGGATTATCAACCTGAAGGAAATGGGCCGCGTCCCCGGACAGTACGGCGGAACGCTGCGCACCATCATCGGCAGCCAGAAAGATATCCGGTTCATGACCATCTACGGCTATGCCCGTCTGGTGGGATATGACGAACATCTCGTTCTGCGGCCCGATGTGCTCGAATCGTTCGAATCGGAAAACGACACCGTTTTCACCTTCAGACTGCGCGAGGGGCACAAATGGTCCGACGGTTCGCCGCTGACAACCGATGATTTCAGTTACTGGTGGAACGATGTTCTTCTGAATTCGGACCTGACGCCCGCCGGCGGCGCGCTGGAACTGCGCATCGACGGAAAGTTGCCTAAGTTCGAGGTCCTCGATCCGCTGACCGTGCGCTATTCCTGGGAGTCACCGAACCCTGATTTCCTGCCCAGCCTGGCGGCCCCGCAAGCCCTGGTCGTGGTTGGCCCCTCTGTTTACCTCAAACAGTTCCACAAGGATTATCAGGACAAGTTCCGCCTGGCTGCTCTGATGAAGGAAAACCGGGTCAAGAAGTGGGCCGACCTCCACATCAAGATGGCGCGCCAGTACCGCCCGGAAAACCCCGAACTGCCGGTGCTCGACCCCTGGCGGAACACGACATCCCCGCCCGCCGAGCAGTTCGTGTTCGAGCGCAATCCCTTCTTCCATCGCGTCGACGAGAATGGGCGGCAGCTGCCCTACATCGACCGTTTCATCCTGAACATCAGCTCATCACAGATCATCCCGGCCAAGGCCGGTGCCGGTGAAAGCGAGTTGCAGGCAACCGGTGTCGATTTTGCCGACTACACCTTCCTCAAGGACGCCGAAAAGCGCTATCCGGTGAAGGTCGACCTGTGGAAACTGACCCGGGGCTCGCGCGTTGCCATCCTGCCCAACCTCAATTGCGCGGACGATGGCTGGCGATTGCTTTTGCGCGATGTGCGCTTCCGGCGTGCGCTTTCGCTGGCCATCGACAGACATGAAATCAATATGGCAGTGTTTTACGGCTTGGGCACGCCAAGCGCCAACACTGTGCTGCCGGAAAGCCCACTCTACCGACCCGATTATGCCAAGGCGTGGATTGCATACGATCCGGACAAGGCCAATGCGCTGCTGGATGAAGTGGGCATGGACAAACGCAACGACGACGGCATCCGCCTGCTCCCCGATGGCCGCCCTGCGGAAATCACCATCGAAACCCCAGGCGAAAGCACGCTGGATTCCGATGTGCTCGAACTGATCATCGACCATTGGCGCAAGGTTGGCCTGGCGCTGTTCACACGAACCTCCCAGCGCGATATTTTCCGCAGCCGCGCCAAGGCGGGCCGGATCATGATGTCCATCTGGTTTGGCATCGAGAATGGTGTGGCAACACCCGACATGAACCCCGGACAGCTGGCCCCGACAACCGACGATCAATGGCAATGGCCGCTTTGGGGCTTGCATTATCTGTCGCTCGGTCAAAGCGGCCAGGCGCCCGACCTGCCGGCAGCACTCGAACTCGTTGCCTTGCAAAACCAATGGCGTAAATCGGCACATTCGGCCGAGCGCACGGAAATATGGCACAAGATGCTGTCCATTTACACCGATCAGGTGTTTACGATCGGCCTGGTCAACAGCACGTTGCAGCCCATCATGCGTTCGTCCCATTTGCAGAATGTTCCTGAGAACGGACTATACGGGTTTGACCCGACCTGTTACCTCGGAATCTACATGCCCGATACTTTCTGGATGAGCGGGGGGAAGTAGAGTGCTGCGATACATCCTATGGCGCATTGCCGCGATGGTGCCCACGCTGCTGATTATTTCGGCGCTGGTTTTCGTCATCATCGATTTGCCGCCCGGCAACTTCTTTGAAAGCCAGATCGCCGAAATGCAGGCGCAGGGCGAAACCGTCAACCTGCAGGATCTGGAACAGCTTCGCCACCAATATGGCTTCGACCAGCCGCCGGTTCTGCGCTATTTCCACTGGCTTGGCGGCATGCTGCAGGGGGATTTCGGCTATTCCTTCGAATATCAGTTGCCCGTCACCTCCGTGGTGGGCGACCGGTTGTGGCTGACCGTCCTCGTCTCCTTCGTCACAATCCTGGTAACCTGGCTGCTTGCCTTCCCCATCGGCATGTATTCGGCGACGCATCAGTACAGCTGGAGCGATTACGGGCTGACGCTTTTCGGCTTGCTCGGCATCGCCATTCCCAACTTCATGCTGGCTCTGATCCTGATGTATTTCGCCAATATCTGGTTTGGCACATCGATCGGCCATCTCATGGATCAGAAATATCTCAGTGAGCCCATGAGCTGGGAAAAGGCGCGATCAATCCTCGCTCACCTGTGGATTCCTGTCATTATCGTTGGAACGGCTGGGACGGCCGGCATGATTAGACGCCTGCGCGCCAATCTGCTCGACGAGCTGCAGAAGCAATATGTGATGACGGCGCGGGCCAAGGGGCTGCATCCCTTCCGCACCCTGGTCAAATATCCCTTGCGCATGGCGCTGAATTTCTTCGTGGCCGATATCGGCTCGATCCTGCCGCATATCATTTCCGGTGCGGAAATTACCGCCATTGTCCTGTCGCTCGAAACGACCGGGCCCATGCTGATCAAGGCATTGCAGAGCCAGGACATGTATCTTGCCGGTTCGTTCCTCATGTTCCTGGCGTTTCTCACGGTGATCGGCGTTCTGATATCCGACATTGCCCTGGCCTTTCTTGATCCACGCATCCGGTTGCAGGGCAGGAGCACGAAGTGACAGCACAACTCCCGCTCCCCGGCGCGCCCCTGCAGCACTACGTCTCAAGCGCACCATTCGATCCGATGTCGATCGAGACAATGACCGAGGCTCAGGCCAAGGTTCATCTCGCATCGCAATTGCGGCTGATGTGGTGGAAATTCAGACGCCACCGCCTTGCACTGGCGTCCGGCATTTTCCTGATCGCACTCTACGGCATGATCATCATTGCCGAGTTTCTGGCGCCCTATAACCTGCACACACGCAATGTTGATTTCATCCATGCCCCGCCGCAGCGGGTCCGCCTGTTCCACGACGGAAAGCTGATCGGACCATACGTCTATGGCCGTGAAATGACCCTGAACATGGAATCGCTGAAACGCGTATACACGGACAACAAGAGCGATGTGCAACCGCTGCGCTTCTTCTGCCGCGGTGACGATTACCGCTTCTGGGGCCAGATTGCGACCAATGTCCATCTGGTCTGCCCGGCCAAGGGCGGACAGCTGTTCCTTCTGGGAACCGATCGGCTGGGCCGCGATGTGCTTTCCCGGATTATCTACGGCGCGCGCATTTCCCTGACCATCGGTCTTATCGGCATCACCATCAGCTTCGTCCTCGGCATCATCATCGGCGGACTCGCGGGATACCATGGCGGCTGGTTCGACCTGCTCGTTCAGCGCGTCATCGAGGTATTGCAATCATTGCCTAGTCTCCCTCTATGGATGGCGCTTGCCGCCATCATGCCGGTGACATGGAGTCCGATCATCATCTACTTCGGTATCACGCTCATTCTTGGTCTGCTGGACTGGACGGGCCTTGCCCGTGCGGTGCGCTCCAAAATTCTGGCGTTGCGCGAAGAGGATTATGTTCTGGCGGCCCAGTTGATGGGAGCAAAAAGCGGACGTATCATCGGGCGTCACCTCGTTCCGGGATTCATGTCACACCTGATTGCAACGGCAACCATATCCATCCCGGGCATGATTCTGGGCGAGACGGCACTGAGTTTTCTCGGTCTCGGCCTTCGTCCGCCCATCACGAGCTGGGGTATTCTCCTGACCGAAGCCCGCAGCGTCAGTGTCATCGCTTTTTATCCCTGGCTACTTTTCCCAATGATTCCGGTCATTCTTGTTATTTTGGCATTCAATTTTCTGGGAGATGGGTTGCGCGACGCCGCAGACCCCTACAGATAAGTGGAAAGTTGACATACCAATGGATTTGCATTCTCCCAGCCGTCCCGAATGTGCTGTGCAGCTCAACCTGCCAAAGCTATTCGTCTCAAAGAGGTTTTGACCATGATGCGGCGTTTTGAAGATGCTCGGATCCTCATGTACAGCCATGATACGTTTGGCCTCGGCCATCTCAGGCGCTGCAGGACCATCGCCCACTCGCTTGTCGAGGACTATCGCGGGCTCAATATACTCATCATTTCCGGCGCGACCATCGCCGGGGCATTCGATTATCGCGCCCGCGTTGACTTCGTGAAGGTTCCAAGCGTGATCAAGCTGCGCAACGGCGAATACACGTCGCTTGCCCGGCACATCGATCTGCATGAAACGTTGAAAATGCGCCAGTCGATCATCCGGCACACCGCTGAAACGTTTCAGCCGGATATTTTCATCGTCGACAAGGAACCCATGGGCTTGAAAGGCGAGGTCGAGGAAACCCTGGCCTATCTCAAGTCGCGCGGCACGACACTCGTGCTGGGCCTGCGTGAAGTCATGGACGCACCGCATCTGCTCGAGGCCGAATGGAAAAAAGCCAATGTAATGCAGAAGATCGACCAGTATTACGACAATGTGTGGGTCTATGGCCCGCCGGATTTCTACGATCCGCTGGTTGATCTCGACGTGCCGGCCGGTGTGCGCAACAAGATGGAGTTTGTCGGCTTCCTGCAGCGCAGCCTGTCCCACGACAAGGCCTCGGTGCATGTGCCGGAGGGCGATTACATCCTGGTGACGACCGGCGGCGGCGGCGATGGCGCCGACCTCGTCCACAATGTCATCCATGCCTACCAGCAGGACCCGACACTGACGCACAAGGCCTTTATCGTGCTTGGGCCCTACATGCCCGCCAAGCAACGGGCCAAGCTGGTGAAAAAAGGCGGCAAGATCCCCTATATCGAGGTCATCGAGTTCGACAACCGCATGGAAGAGCTGATTGCCGGTGCGAAGGCGGTCGTGGCCATGGGCGGCTACAACACCTATTGCGAGATTCTGTCGTTCGACAAGCCGGCACTGATTGTCCCGCGCATCCAACCGCGCGAGGAACAGCTGATCCGGGCCCAGCGCGCCTCGGAACTCGGCCTTGTCGACATGCTTCTGCCGGAAGAAGCCGAAAACCCTCAGCTGCTCGCCGAAGCGCTCAAGCGTCTGCCCGACCGGGCACCGCCGTCGAAAAGCGGCAAGGGCGAAGGCATGCGCTTGGAAGGACTTGTCCATATCTCGACGATTGTTGGCGATTGGCTGGACGAGCGTCAGCAAGAACAACCTTTGGCCGTTGCCGAGTAAAGAGCCGATTTTGCCCATACGCCGTAAAACACTGGTGGTGCTGAAGGGTTATCCGCGCCTGTCGGAAACCTTTATCGCCCAGGAATTGCTCGGGCTGGAGCGCGCCGGTTTCGACCTGACGCTCATTTCGATGCGCAAGCCGACGGACAAGAAGCGCCATCCCATCCATGACGAGATCAGGGCGCGGGTCGTCTATCTGCCTGAATATCTGCACGAGGAGCCTCTGCGGGTGCTGCGGGCACTGTTTGCCGGCTGGTCGAAGCCGGGCTTCAAACCGCTGCTGCGGCGCTTCTGGACCGATCTGCGCCGCGATGTCACCCGCAACCGGTTCCGCCGCCTGGGCCAGGCGCTTGTGCTTGCCCATGAATGGCCCGATGCGGGCGAATGGCTGCATGCGCACTTCATCCACACGCCCGCTTCGGTGACCGCCTATGCCAGCATCATGACCGGCGTGCCGTGGACCTGCTCAGCCCACGCCAAGGACATCTGGACTTCGCCGGACTGGGAACTGACGGAAAAGCTGGCGGAGGCCCGCTGGAGCGTCACCTGCACCCGCAGCGGCTATGAACACATGCGTGGGCTGACCGATCGCCGGGAACAGGTGCACCTGAGCTATCACGGTCTCGATCTGGCGCGGTTCGGCCATTTCACCGGCGCGCGATCGGGCCGCAACGGTTCGAGCCCGGCAGACCCGGTGCAGATCCTGAGCGTCGGACGCGCGGTGGAAAAGAAGGGCTATGACGTCCTCATGCGCGCGCTGGCCGCTTTGCCCCGCGATCTCAACTGGACGTTCGTGCATATCGGGGGCGGCGACCAGCTGGCCAGGCTCAAACCGCTGGCGCAGAAACTTGGCATTGCCGATCGCATCACCTGGAAAGGCGCGCTCGCACAGGAAGAGGTGCTGGAGCATTATCGCCGCGCCGATATTTTCGCTCTGGCCTGCCGGATTGCGGCGGATGGTGATCGCGACGGCCTGCCCAATGTTCTCGTGGAAGCCTCAAGCCAGAATCTTGTCTGCATCTCCACCAATATTTCCGGCGTTCCGGAACTGCTGACTGACGGGGAAAACGGTTTTGTCGTGCCGCCGGAAGATCCGGCATCCCTTGCCCGGGCGCTGGAGGAAGCCATCCGCGCGCCGGACCTGCGCCATCGTCTCGGCCTGGCGGCCGAAGCGCGCGTGCGCGAGCACTTCGACCATAATTCCAGCATCCGGCAATTGACCAACCTGTTTGAAACCGAATGGCAAAGGACGGAATGACCGCTCCCCGTGTGCTCTTCTATGTTCAGCATCTTCTCGGCATCGGCCACCTTGCGCGCGTCAGCCGCATTGCCGCAGCGCTGGCCCGCGATGCATTCGATGTGACGGTCGTCACCGGCGGATTGCCTGTTCCGGGATTTCCGGGCTCCGACGTCAAATCCGTGGCCCTGCCCGCCGTTGTCGCCAGCAATGCCGGTTTTTCCGGCTTGGCCGACGAGCACGGCAACCCGGTTGACGAGGACTTTCTCCATCGCCGCCGGGATCTGCTGCTCGAGACATTTCATACCGTCCGGCCTGATATTGTCATCATCGAGGCCTTTCCCTTTGGCCGCAGGCAAATGCGCTTCGAACTGCTGCCGCTGCTCGACACCATAGCAACCACCTCTCCCCGGCCCAAACTCCTGACCTCCGTGCGGGACATATTGCAGGAACGGTCCAAACCCGGACGGGATGAGGAAACCGTTGCGCTGATCAAGGCGCATTTCGATCATGTGCTCGTCCATGGCGACCCGGATTTCGTCACCCTGCCCGAGACATTTCCGCTGGCCGCCGAGATTGCCGGCAAGATCATCTATACCGGCCTCGTGGCTGCGCCCGTTGCCGCGCTCCCAGTGGAAAGCTTCGACATCGTCGTTTCCGCCGGCGGCGGCGCCGTCGGCCTTGATCTGATCCGCGCGGCCCTCGAAGCGGCGAGGACCTCGAACCATCGCGGCCGCTGGTGCCTGATAACCGGGCCCAATCTGCCGGAAGCCGATTTCGCGGCACTTTCACACGCCGTGCCCGACAATGTCAGCGTGGTGCGTTTCCGCAAGGACTTCCCTTCCCTGCTGCGCGGCGCAGCGCTTTCCATATCGCAAGCCGGGTACAATACAGTCTGCGACGTGCTGCGCGCGCAATGCCGTTCAATCCTTGTCCCGTTCACCGCGGGCGGCGAAACCGAACAGACAGTGCGGGCAAACCGCCTCGCGGCGCTTGGGCTGGCCGTGGCTCTGCCTGAAAACGGGTTGACCGGGCGCCTGCTCGGCGAGACCATCGAGGCATCGCTCGCACAGCCCAAACCGGGCAGCCATCGTCTCGATCTGAACGGAGCGGCACACACTGCAAAGCTGCTGCGGGACATGCTGTAGCGCAGTCAGGCTCCCGGCAACAGTAGCGTTTGATACATCCGAAATCCGAGCGGAGAATTTCTGGTTCATTACCACTTGTTATCCCGCCTGCGATACAGTCGCCCAAATATAGTGCGGATGAGATCACGTGAATGCCAGTAATACGATCCATTAAATGGCGGATTGTGCCGCAAATTACTCTGGCCATCGCTCTCATTGTGCTGGGAAGCCTCGCCGGATCGTGGATCGGCAGGCTTGTCATCATCCGCAGCGACCGCGGGCACATGCTGTCCCTGTCGAACCAGCTGCTGAAACGCGCCGACTTCGTTTTCGCCGAGGCGGATACGATCCTGTCCATGGCAAATGAAACCGGTTTTCCATTCTGTTCGAACGATGAGATCAACCACCTGCGCGATGCGCTTTTCGATACCAAGTATCTGAAGGACATCGGACGCGTGCGGGATGGCGCGTTTCATTGTTCCGCCGTCTTCGGTTCAGCCAAGCCCACCCCGCTCGCCAAGCCGGATCTGGCAACGAATGACGGCACGCTTGTTTACGCCAATACGCCCCTGGCCATTTCCAACACCACGGCGCCCATCATCGGCAGGGGAAATGCGAATGTGGTGCTCGACCCCACCGCATTCGACGCCATGGCCGATCCGAACTATAGTTTCGGCATCCTGTTCAAGCCGCCCGGCGCGCAAAACCCCGTCGCGATGTTCGGCGGGCTGAACGCGGGAAAGCGGCGTGAAAAGCTGCCGGAGGGTGCCGGGCGGGATGGCGATATCGTCTTTCGCAATCTCTGCGGCGAACGGGCATGCGTTTCCCTGCAGGCCCATGTCAAAGACCTGGAGGAGGACGCGTTCCCCATCGAGGCCAGCATCACCGGGCTTGGCGGCACCCTGGGCGGCGCGCTCGCCCTGATCATCCTCCTTCTGCAGCGCAAGCGCCTTTCGCTCGGCGCCAGACTGGCCCAGGCCCTCGACAAGCGGCGTCTTACCGTCGTGTACCAGCCCATTGTCGATATCGGGACGAACACGCCGCGCAGTGCCGAGGCACTGGTGCGCTGGACGGATGGCAAGGACACCATCTCGCCGGACATCTTCATACCGGTAGCCGAAGACGAAGGGCTGATCAAACGCATCACGCTTTATGTCCTCGAACGCGTTCTGGCTGATATGAATACCTTCCTGCAAGCGGACCGGACCTTCCGCATCAACGTCAACATATCCGCTGCCGACCTTGTCGATCCGGCATTTGCTTCGGCGCTGGAACAGCGCCTGCGGCAGGCCAATGTCGGAAGCGAACAGCTCGGCCTTGAAATTACCGAGCGATCAACGGCCAATGCCGCCGCTGCGGTCGACGCCATCCGGACACTGCGCGCGCGCGGCCACCGAATCTACATCGATGATTTCGGCACCGGCTATTCCAGCCTCGCCTATCTCGGCAACCTCAATGTCGATGGCATCAAGATCGATAAATCATTCACCCAGACGATCGGAACCGGCTCGGTGACGGTCTCGATTGTCCCACAGATCATCGACATGGCCCGTGTCCTCAACCTCGGAATCGTTGTCGAAGGCATCGAGACAGCCACGCAGCGGGACTACTTCGCCGGACTGCAAACGCCGATCGACGGTCAGGGATGGTTTTACAGCAAGCCGGTCAGTGCCGCCGCGCTGCAGGAACTGGTGCAGGAAAAGTTCTAGGGCCGCGGAGCCCAGAACGGCGCGGTGTCCTTGAACGCGCGCCATCTGCCGATCAGCTGTTCGCCGCCCGCCGCCTGGCGGTGCCCCTGCCAGCCGATGATGGCCCCGACGGCCCGGTTTGCCTCCGCGCCGAGGGAATCATGGTCGAGCGTATCCATGAGTTCATGCGCGCTCTTGATGTCGTTCGCCTCGCCCAGAAGGTCCTGCAGCCGCGACAGACGCTTCAGGTATTTTGCGGTCACCGGCCGGCTGGAATAGAGCGGCAGAAAAAACTCCGCGGCATAGCGCAAGCGCTTCAGGCCAAGGCGCAGCCGATGGCGCGCATCGGCGTGAAGATGGCGAAAGCCGTGCCCCCGTCTGCGGACCTGCCGTTCTATCCGGTCCAGCACCCGCGCCGCAAACTGCCCCAGCGGCTCGGTCAGGATGCGCAAATCCTCGCTGGCAATATCGTTGCGCCAGCTCCTCTGTTCGATCACCAGCCCCAGGGACAACAGGAACCGGTTGGTCCTGGGATCGCCGATGATATGCCGGACGGTCTGGTAGGCCTGATCGTGGGAGGACATGCATGCCGCACGGAAGGCGGATATATTGATGTGCGGCAGGTTGGCTTCCTCAATCTCCGCCAGGGTCGAATGCAGGAAAACGTCCCAGTTTCGGGCGGGACCCAGCGCCTGCCCGAACAGTTTTGCCTCGGTGCTGAGGTTCTCCAGCGACGGCGCCTGCAACTCACGGCAGAGAAAATGCAGCGCCACGCGCAATCGCCGGAGCGCGACGCGCAACTGGTGGACGCCTTCCGGCTCCTGCCCGGTTTGACTGGCGCTAAGATTGGCCACGATCTGCTGCTGGCAATTGGTCAGAAGCTTGGCAATCGCCTCATCGACCGTATCAGACCTGACGAAGCCGGACGGTGCCGCCTTGACCGCCGATGGTTCATCGCCAAGCGCCAGCGCATACCCCCGCGCCGATTTGCTCTGCGTTTCCAGGCAAAGCGGCGCAACGTCCATCAGATTGAGACCGAACTGATAGAGCGCCGCGACTTTCCCCTGCTTCAGCTCAAGTTCGACTTCCGACAGCGGCACGCGCGACGCGCCGAATTCAATGACGCCGTCATCGAGCGCAAGTTCGATCCGGGCATCCTGATGGTCGAGCATCAGCAGATGCCGCCGGACCCTGGTCGCAAAAACCGGTGCCAGCTCATCCGCCGTCATTCCGTCCAAAGGCGCGCCGATGTCGGCAAGCGGCAGCAGAGCAAGGTCGGGCGCCATGCCGCTCACCACCGTCTCCCACTCATTGCGTTGCAGAGAACCGTGATCTGCTGCCCGCTTGACCGTCTGCACATGTTGACGGCCCTCACGCCGGACACGCAGCGACAATCCCGCCGCAAACAGCCGGTGATCTGAGGTGTCGTAATAGGTGGCATCAAGCCGCCGGATCAAGCCCTTGTTGCGGGCGGCCTGCTGAACCGCTGCGGAGGCGCGAATTTCATCGAGCATGCCCACGGGTGCCCGCAGCTTCAGCTCAATCTCGACAGGGGCACGCGGCGGAACGGCAGCAGTCCCGACGCCCGCACCGTCCTCTGTTGCGTGAACCGAAACTCCAGCCATTCCCCGCTCCCGTCGATCATCCCGTTGTACGGACTATACTATCGCGTGTGCGCCGTCTTGGTAGCGCAAATATTGTTGAGCCGGGTTGCCCGGCTGATGACCAGCGGGACCCAAGGCCATAGCCGCTGTCATGCGCGTATTACATTCCGGTTCTAGACCCTACCGGAAAGGTCTCCTTGCGCGATTCCGGGGGGCGGTCTCTTCCCAAGATCGACCCCGAGACCACCCGCCACACTGTCTTGTCAAAGGATTTTTCCATGCGCCATCTGCCGTCAATCCTGTTGCGGTTGCTTGCAACCTCCATGGCCATACTTCCGGCCGCAGCCTTTGCCGATAATTCGGTTGCGATCAGCGGCGCAACGCTCGTCAACAAGGGGCTGGTCGGCGTTGGACGAATTCCGGCCAATCAGCGCGACAAATTCGGTGAAACCTTCGGTTCCGGCTCGGGCATGGCGATGAACCCGGCCGACTGGAGCCGCGATGGCAACAGCTACAAGGGCACGATGCTGCTCCTGCCCGACCGCGGTTACAATGTGGCGGGTACAACCGACTACCGCCCCCGCCTCAACATGCTGTCGATCCGGTTCACGCCGGTGGCGCCCGGCGCAACACCGTCCGCCGACAAGCAGCAGAGCGGCGTCGAGGCTGCACTCACCGACACGTTGCTGCTGGTGGATAATAAGGGCGCCGATACAACCGGCCTCGACCCGCAGTCCGATGTTCGCGCCGCTGCCGGGGATTTTCCCATGCTGCCGCAGGCCGTCAATGGCAAGATATCCCTGGACAATGAGGCAATCGTCCGCCTCGCCGACGGCACGATGTTCATCAGCGACGAGTATGGACCGAATATTTACCGCTTTTCCGCCGAAGGCCGCATGATGTCGGCAACCCAGCCTCCGGCAGCGCTGGTTCCCATGCGCCATGGCAAGGCGAATTTCTCCTCCAACAATCCGGGGCCCGGCGCTCAGGCGCCCGATCCGAAGGATCCCGATACCGGCCGCCAGAACAATCAGGGCCTGGAAGGCATGGCACTGACGCCCGACGGCAAGTTCCTGATCGCCGTTCTCCAGTCGGCCGCCCGGCAGGATGGTGGCGATTCCAGTTCGACCCGCCAGAACACCCGCGCCCTCATCTATGACGCAGCCGATCCGGCCCATCTGAAGCTGGTGCATGAATATGTCGTGCCGCTTCCCGTCTTCACCAATGCCAAGGGCAAGAAGGCTGTGGCAGCGCAGAGCGAGATCGTGGCTTTGTCGGACAAGGCATTTCTGATGCTGGCACGCGACAGCGGCAACGGTTATGGCCTTGACGGCGACACGTCGCTCTACCGCAACATCACCGTCGTCGACACCTCGGCGGCCACCGATATCGCCGGAAGCGCCTTCGATGCCGACAAGGCCGTTGCACCCAAGGGCATCGTCGACCCTTCGATTACTCCGGCAACATTGACCCCCTTCATTGATATCAATGACAATGCGAACCTGTCGCGCTTCGGCCTGCATAACGGTGCGCCCAATGACCGCAACAACCTGTCGGAAAAATGGGAAGCTATGGCACTTGTCAGCGTCCTCGATCCCAAGCTGCCGGACGACTATTTCCTGTTCGTCGGCAACGACAATGACTTCCTGACCCAGGACGGCTTTCAGGTCGGCGCGAGCTACAAGGCCGAGGGCGGTGCCGATGTCGACACCATGTTCCAGGTGTTTCAGGTCACCATTCCCGGACTGCACAAGTAATCCGTTCGGCATATCATCGGAGAGGATTGCCCTCTCCGATGATACCAGCCTCCATGCATTCCCGTTCATGTTATATGATCGGGTGAGCTAAGTGCCATGGAGCAAAACAGATGCTGCGACTTCTCCTGTTTCGCCATGCCAAATCGGACTGGCCGGATGGTGTTGACGACCACGACCGCCCGCTTGCCGAACGCGGCCGCCGGGCCGGCCCCATGATGGCAGGATATATGACCGGAGAAGGACTCATACCGGATCTCGCCCTTGTCTCCACGGCACGACGGACACGGGAGACATGGGAACTGCTGCGTCCCGTCATCGGAGACGGCATACGCTGGCGGGAGGAGCCGCGGATCTACGAGGCGCCCGCACGGGTGATACTGGATGTTATCAGGGCGGTGGAGCCGGGGATCGGGACATTGCTGGTTGTCGGCCATAATCCGGGGTTGCACGATGCAGCCCTTCGGCTCGCCGGTAGGGGACGGGAGGCCGATCTCACCCGCCTCCAGCAGAAATACCCCACGGCGGGGCTAGCCGTCATCGATTTCATCGCCGGGCGCTGGTCCGATCTTGCCGATCAATCCGGGGAACTGGAGCGTTTTGTGACACCGAGGACGGTCGGCCATGGGTGAGGCCATTCGCCCAAACCCCGATTCCACGGGCGTTCATGCGCCAAAATAGCTGCACTGAGGCAGTCATTTCAACTTTCAGCTGTTGATTATGACAACCATTTTTCGAATATGTGACAGGACCATTCACTGCAAACCGCGATTGGACGTCAGGATGCGCCTTAGAGAACTTCAGGAAATCAGGTACGAAGAGGAAACCGCCAACCTCAAGCTTTCGGGTCTCAACCCGTTCAAGGAAGCCAAGAGCGTCAACATTTCCATCGACAATCCCGAAGCATTCCTCAATGCGATCAAGACTGCGCTTTCGGACCCTGACGGCAAGCCCATCAAATTCGGCAAGGGCAAATAGGCCCCCACGCGCATCACAAAACAGCTTCCCCTGGCGGATGAAATCGTGGCAAGCCAGCAAGATAATGCTTGCCACGCCGCGCGTTATTCCGTTCATTCTCGGAACGAACCGGCCAAGAGCCTCACGCGCTAACCACCATGTGCCCAGTGTTGAACCAAAGGAGCTCCCGTGACTGAACCGACCATCGCGCCCGCTCCGCCCGTCACTCTGGTCATCTTCGGCGCAACGGGCGATCTGACGCGGCGGCTGCTCGTTCCCACCGTCCTCAACATGACGCAGAGTGGTCTCGTGAGCGACAGCCTGCAGATCCTTGGCATCGGCATTGAACCTGGCGATGACGAAATGCTGCGCGCCAAGCTTGAGGATTTTCTCACGACGTCCAACATCAAGGCCAACTACAGCGTCGAGACATGGCAGGGACTGCGCTCGCGCATCTTCTATCGGCAGGGCGACTTCACGCAGGATGCCATCTATGCCGAGATTGCCGGCCAGCTCGGAGCGCAGGCCGGGCGGAACGCCGCCTATTACCTTGCGGTGCCACCGCTGTTCTTCGGCGATATCGTCGACAAGCTCGCCGATCACGACCTGCTGAAAGAAACGGGTGGTGCCTTCCGCCGCCTTGTGATCGAAAAGCCGTTCGGCACCGACCTCGCCTCGGCTAAGGCGCTCAATGCCAGGATATTGAACCGCGTGCCGGAAACGCAGGTCTATCGCGTCGACCACTTCCTCGGCAAGGAAACCGTGCAGAACATCATGACGGCGCGGTTTGCCAACATGATGATCGAATCCCTGTGGAGCAACAATTTCATCGATCATGTCCAGATCACCGCGGCCGAACTCGTCGATGTTGGCACCCGCGGCAAATTCTACGATGCGACGGGCGCGCTCAGGGACATGGTGCCCAACCATCTGTTTCAGCTTCTTGCCATGGTTGCCATGGAGCCGCCGAACAGCTTTGACGCCGAGGCAATCCGCGACGAGAAGGGCAAGGTCCTGAAAGCCCTGCGGATCTACTCCGGCGAAGAAGCCGGGCAGAACTCGGCGCGCGGCACCTATACAACAGGGGTTTCCAGCGGCAAAACCATACCGAACTATACGGATATCCCGGATGTGGCGCGCGACAGCGCAACGGAGACCTATGTTGCCCTGAAGCTGTTTGTCGATACATGGCGCTGGGCGGGTGTTCCCTTCTATGTGCGCACCGGCAAGGCCATGACGGCCCGCGATACCGAGATCGTCGTCACCTTCCGTCAGGTTCCCTTCGCCCAGTTCAAGGGGATGGGGCCGCAGCGCCGCCTGACACCGAACCGGCTGATCATCCAGGTGCAGCCGGACGAAGGCCTGCACATCGAAATATCGATCAAGTCGCCCGGTCTTTCCGTCGAGACGGTGCCGGTATCCCTCGATTTCAACTATGCGGATTTCTTTGATATCGGCAAATTGACCGGCTATGAATCCCTGCTTTACGATCTGTTCATCGGCGATCAGACCCTGTTTCAGCGCGCCGACAGCATCGAAGCGGGATGGGCGGCCGTGCAGCCCTTCCTCGATCTGTGGGCGACATCGGCACAACGCCCTGACCCCTATCCGGCGGGCAGCATGGGGCCGCAATGCGCCGATGCACTGATCGAGCGCGATGGCCGAAAATGGCACCAGCCCGATGTGCAGCACCGGGTGAAAGCGAAGGTTTCCTGACTTGATCTGACAAGAAAAGCGAGAGGGACGGATATGACCGAGACATTCGTAATTGCACAGGGCGGCGGACCGACGGCAGTCATCAACCAGACCCTTGCGGGCGCCACGCTGGAGGTGCGCAAGCGTTATCCCGGTGCCCGCGTGCTCGGTGCAAAGCATGGCGTGCGCGGTATTCGCGCCGGCAATTTCGTCGATCTCTCGCCTCTGCCGGAGCAACAACTGCGCCTGATCGCGGCAACACCGAGTGCTGCGCTGGGGAGCACGCGCGACAAACCCGATGCGGCCTATTGCGAGGCGATCCTGAAAAGCCTGCGTCAGGTCGGGGCGACCGCCTTCATCAATATCGGCGGGAACGATACCGCCGGAACCCAGCAGATCCTTGTGGACGCGGCTGGCAAGGATATTGCCTTCGTTCACGCACCCAAGACGATCGACAATGATCTGGTCGAGAGCGATCACACGCCCGGTTTCATTTCCGCTGCCGAGTTCATCGCTGGCGCTTTCCTCAGTATCGATCTCGACTTCCGTGCGCTGCCCGGCATCTATGTCGGGATCGTCATGGGCCGCCATGCGGGATTCCTGACCACCGCGGCCACCGCATGGCAGCATGATGATGCGAGCGCGCCTCATCTTGTCTATGTGCCGGAGCGGGCTTTCTCGGCAAAACGGTTCATCGATGACGTGAGCGAAGCGCAGAGCCGTCACGGCCGCTGCATCATTGCCATGTCGGAGGGTGTGACCGGCGAGGATGGACGCACCGTGGTTGAAAACCTTGTTCCCGCCGATCGCCTTGAACGCGACGCCCATGGCAATATCCGCCTGTCCGGCGGAGAATTGGGAATGGCCATCGAACAGCTTCTCAGGGACGGCCTGCCGGGCGCCCGTGCACGGGTGGATACGTTCGGCTACCTGCCGCGCGGCAATATCGCCACAACCAATGCGACCGACGCACAAGAGGCTTTCGAGGCGGGAGTCTTCGCCGTCGAAACGGCGGCGCGCGGCGGCGGGTCGGTGGCGCTGCAATATGCCAATGGCAGCACTCGTCCGCAGATCGTTCCGCTTGCCAGCGTTGCCGGCAAAACACGCCACATCCCGGACGATTTTCTCGAGCCTGAGCGCAACCGGATTTCAGCGCCGTGCCGGGCCTACTTCGAACGGCTGCTGCCAAAGCGCTTCACGCTCGCAGAGCCGCTCGCATAGGCGGCGTCACCCGCCATTGACCAGGCGAAGCACAAGCTGCTGGATGTTGCCGCCCTCGCCCATCTCGACCCGGTCGAAATCCCGCCCCTTCTGGCGCTGGGCAAGGGAAAGCTCGGAAAGGCGCTTCGTCATCTCGACCCGGATTTTCCGGCAGCCGGGATCATCCGGCACCGACAGGCCGATGGTCGCGGCCTCGATCCCCTTGACCATGTCCTTGATGGTCTCGCCGTGCACGGCTTCATGGGTGCGCACACCGGCAATGAACGTATCCCAGTTGGCCTGTACCGCAGCCGGCAGCCGTTCGGCGGGCTTCGGCAGCGTATAGGTGATGATGAGTTTCGGCGTTGCGGCAACCAGGGCGCAGGCATTGCCCTGCCGCTCATACTTCCTTTGCCACGTCAGTTTGAAATTGGTGTGGGCGATTGTCCGGGTGGCGCCTGCGATGATAGGCCCCCGCTCGCCGATCGACGCATAGAGCGCTGCACCGGATTTTCCGGCAATCGCGTAGGTTTCCACCTGTTCGACAGCTTTCCACGCCGCCTGTGCCGCCGCAGGCATGCCGACGAGGCAGAGGGCAACCAGACAGTACCCCGCAATTTTTATCATATGGCCCCTTCCCGTCACATCCGGGCGAACAGCATCAGGCTCCCGATGCTGCCGCCTTGTCCCGCACAGGAAGCTTCCAGCCGGGCCGGATGAAATGGCAGGTATATCCGTTGGGATACCGTTCCAGATAATCCTGGTGTTCCGGCTCCGCCTCCCAGAAATCGCCGACCGGTGCGAGCTCGGTCACGACCTTTCCCGGCCACAGACCGGACGCATCGACATCGGCAATCGTGTCCTCGGCAATCCGCTTCTGCTCTTCATCCGCATAGAAAATCGCCGAGCGGTAACTCAATCCCAGATCGTTGCCCTGGCGGTTGAGCGTCGTGGGATCGTGAATCTGGAAGAAGAACTCCAGAATGTTCCGGTAGCTGATCCGCGCGGGATCGAAAATGATTTCGATGGCTTCCGCATGGGTGCCATGGTTGCGGTAGGTTGCGTTCTCGACATCACCACCGGAATAGCCGACGCGGGTCGACAGGACGCCGTCATGACGACGGATCAGATCCTGCATGCCCCAGAAACAACCGCCGGCAAGGACTGCGCGTTCGCTTGTCATCCGATTTCCTCCACCTGATTGAGATAGGCTCCATAGCCCTCCGCCTCCATATCGTCCCGATGGACGAACCGGAGCGAGGCCGAGTTTATGCAGTAGCGCAGCCCGCCGCGATCCTGCGGACCATCGGGGAAAACATGCCCGAGATGGCTGTCGCCATGGCTGGAGCGCACTTCAATGCGCACCATGCCGTAACTGTCGTCGCGCAGCTCGTTCACATGGGCAGGCTCGATGGGCTTGGTGAAACTGGGCCAGCCGCATCCCGATTCAAACTTGTCAGATGAGGCAAACAGGGGCTCGCCGGAAACGATATCAACGTAAATGCCCGGTTCCTTGTTGTCCAGATATTCGCCCGTTCCGGGACGTTCGGTCCCGTTCTGCTGCGTGACACGAAACTGCTCCGGAGAGAGTTTCGAGATCACGTCAGAGTTCTTTTCATATTTGCGCATATGTTTCCCTTCCATCAGGGGTCAGCGTGATTGCGGCATGTCCGGCCAACCATGAAGTGTGTTGGTGCATATTTGTGTCCGCCCGCCCCGGTTATCAAGCCCGGAGCGGCGCAAACATCATCCGCTGCAAGCGTTTACACCGCACCATAGCGCGCCCGGATGTGGCCGATGAAGTGGTCCGCATTGAGCTTTTCGCCCGTGGCGCGTTCAAGCAGTTCCGGCGTCGACCAGCGCGATGCCTGAGACCAGATATTGTTACGCCGCCAGCCGTTGATGGCCGCAAACTCTCCCCTGGCCATATCCCCGTCGGCAGCTGGATATTCCTTTGTCAGCGCCGCCCATTGTTGCGCAGCCATCATCGCCCCGAGGGTATAGGACGGGAAATAGCCAAAGGCGCCGCTTACCCAGTGCACGTCCTGCATGGGCCCGTCCGCCGGATTATCAATCGTCGACAATCCGAGGTAGTCGCGCATCTTCGCATCCCATGCTTCGGGCAGGTCAACCGGCTGCAATCTGCCCTGGACCAGGTCCTGTTCGAGTTCGAAACGCAAGATGACATGCAGCGGATAGGTCACCTCGTCGGCATCGACCCGGATCAGACCGCGTTCGACCCGGTGAACATGCGGAATGATGTCATCCATGGACCAGGATTCACCCAGATATTTGTCGACAATCGGCAGAGCCCATTGCCAGAATGCGGGGTTGCGGCCGAGCTGCTTTTCGACAAACAGGCTCTGGCTTTCGTGCACCGCCATTCCTCGCGCTTTCCCCAGCGGCCAATGCGACCACTTTTTCGGCAGGTTCTGTTCATAAAGCGCGTGACCGGTTTCGTGCAGCACACCCATCAGCGAGGAGAGAAACTCCGTCGTCCGGTAGCGTGTCGTTATGCGCACATCGCTCGGCACGCCGCCACAGAACGGATGGTGCGATACGGAAAGGCTGCCATGGGAAAGATCGAAGCCAACTGCCGCCATCATGGCAAGACCAAGCTCACGCTGCCTGTCGACCGGATAAACACCGGACAAGGGTTTCAGCGGGCGTTTTGCCAGCCTTTCCGCCTGCACGGCCAGCGCCTCCGGCACGAAGTCCTTGAGGAAGGTTTTCAACGTGTCGAATACCGGCGCGATATCCGCGGTGCGATTGCCGGGGTCATATTGCTCGATCATCGAATCATAAAGACCAAGGCCGAGAACCTGCGAGCGCATGGCTGCTTCTTCGCGCGCCAGTGCAATGACACCTTCGAGCGCCGGCAGGAATCCGGCCCAGTCATTCTTGGCACGCAGGTCGCGCCACAACTGCTCGCAGCGCATACGTGTGTTTGTCTGGCGCTCAACGAAATCAGCGGGCAGGCAAGTCAGATTGACATAGTGCCGCTTGAACTCCCTGACAGCCGCGATCTGTTCCTCGTCCAGATCCTCCCGTTCCGCCGCATCGATCCAGTCGGCGATTTCGGGCGCGGATGCCTGGCGATGATACATCCCCGCCAGCGTGCCCATGGCTTCCGCCCGCTTTTCACCGCCGCCAACGGCCATATGAGTGGCCTCGTCGGCGCCGAGAATGGCAAGCGCGTGTTCCAGGGCTTCAAGCCTGTGGCCGAGTTCATCGAGTTTCTGGAAGGACATTCTGTTCCCCTTGGGCGAATCCTGATTCAAAACAGGGACCGAGAGGACTTCAATTTTCCGGCGAGTGCAAGATTGAATCACGCGCCGGGATGTCAGGAGTATGCATCGGGGAGATTGACAACCGGCGTTTCGAGGCGTTGAAGTATGGCGTGCAAGCCGCGATTTTGAGCCCCTTGCCGCCAACCCGATCCCGATCCCGCACATATACAGCTCGCCTGAGGTCTTCCGTGACCCGTCAACCACTATCCCGGCGAGTGGAAAGCCAGAACAACACATGTCTCAATCGGTTGAACGTTCAAAACGTCCGTTGATTGTTGCCTCCATCATGCTGGCAACATTCATGGTCGCCATTGAAGCCACCATCGTTGCCACGGCAATGCCGCGCATTGTCGGGCAGCTCGGCGGTTTCACCTATTACAGCTGGGTCTTCTCGGCCTTCCTGCTGGCACAGTCGACGACAACGGTGATCTACGGCAAGCTGTCCGATATTTTCGGCCGCAAACCCATGCTCATCGGCGGCATTGTGATTTTCCTTGCCGGCTCGGCACTGGCCGGGTTTGCCTGGTCGATGACGTCATTGATCGCATTCCGCCTGCTGCAGGGGCTGGGCGCCGGAGCCATCCAGCCCGTGACGATGACCATCGTCGGCGATCTCTACAGGCTTGAGGAACGCGCCAAGGTGCAGGGCATTCTGGCCAGCGTCTGGGCGATTTCCGCCGTAACTGGCCCCCTCGCTGGCGGCCTGATCGTGGATCATTTTTCCTGGGCGTGGATTTTCTGGATCAACCTGCCGATCGGCCTGTTGACGATCATCGGCTTTACGCTGTTCCTGCATGAAAAAATCGAGCCGCGCAAAGCCCGCATCGACTATCTCGGCACCGTCCTGTTTTCGATCGCCATCGTCTCGCTGATGGTTATCCTGACCGAAACGGACGCCGATCTGTCGATCCTCGC
This sequence comes from Phyllobacterium sp. SL163, assembly GCF_049896885.1. NCBI lineage: Bacteria > Pseudomonadati > Pseudomonadota > Alphaproteobacteria > Hyphomicrobiales > Phyllobacteriaceae > Phyllobacterium > Phyllobacterium sp. SL163. The sequence goes on from NZ_JAFCVE010000006.1 coordinate 249,571, forward strand.
CGCGCTGGCTGCAGTGTTCATCGTGACTGCCATCCTGTTCTTCATGCAGGAGCGCCGGGCGCCGGAGCCCATCATTTCGCTTGCCCTGTGGAGCCGCCGCCTCGTCGCCACCAGCAACATAGCGACGCTTCTCGCCGGCATGGCGCTGATCGGGTTGACCACCGTCCTGCCGATCTATGTGCAGGGCGTGCTGGGGCGCTCGCCGCTGGTTGCCGGTTTCACGCTGACCATGCTCATCGTCGGCTGGCCGCTCGCCGTCATGCTATCCATCCGGCTGTTTCGCGCGTTTGGAATCCGCAGGACCTTGCGCGCGGGCAGCCTGATGTTTCCGATCGGCGCGTCGTTTCTGCTCTTCCTCACGCCTGAAAGCAGCCCCGTCCCTGCCGGCGTCGGTTCCTTCCTCATGGGTTTCGGCATGGGACTGATCAGCGTCACCAGCGTCGTTCTGGTACAGGAAAGTGTCGAATGGTCGATGCGCGGCAGTGCCACGGCATCGATCATCTTCTCGCGCAGCCTCGGCAACACCCTCGGCGCAACAACCCTCGGCGCCATACTCAATATCGGGATTGCGCATTTCGGCAGCGGCGATCTCGCCAACAAACTGCACGAGGTGATCAACCAGCCATCGGGCCTGTCCAGCCTGGCGACGAGCCCTGCCATCCGCCTGGTGTTTCACTCTGCCCTGCACTGGAGTTTCTGGGGGGTGTTCACCGTTGCCATCCTCACCTTTGCCACGACATGGCTGATCCCGGTTTCACGCGAGGCCGGCCGCAAGCCGCCGACACAAACCGAGATGCAGGAGGCACTGTCGTCCTGACGGCAATGTCAGGGTTGCCGCATCACTCCGGCAGCCCTGCCTTGCGCAGCGCATCGAGATAGCGCTGCAAATGCTCGGGGTTTCGCCAGGGAACGCCGGCACGGGTCGTGGCAATGCTGGTCCCCGGGGCGACATGGAGAAGGCGGTCAAGCGCGGCACGCGTCGCGTCTGCATTGCCCATCTCACCGAGTGCCGCCAGAAGAACCCTGTGACCGGTCGGAAAATTGGGATTGAGATGCAGCGCCTTGCGCGCCCACTCCGCCGCAGCGTCATAAAGCCCGTCGGCAAACTCGGCCATGCCAAAAAATGCGAAGGTCCAGTAATTGGCCGGGTCGCGCGGGCTGAGCCGTATGGCCATCTTCAGGGTTTCGCGTGCATTGCCGCTTTCACCGGCCAGCGCATAATATCCGCCGCCCCACATGCGTGCGAACGCCAGATTGGGATTGATATCGATGGCCGTTTCCAGGCATCGCCGGGCATCGTCGAACCGCCGCATGAACAGGGCGACCGAACCGAGGATCGTATGCGCTTCGGCATCCCGCTCATCCAGTTCAACCGCGACGCGCGCCATCTCGTGGGCTTCGTTCATGGCCTGCGGCGGATTGGGGCTCCAAGCGTACAGCACGTCGATGATATCGCACATGGCATGCACCACCCGTGGCCGCGCCAGGTTCGGATCAAGGGCTATTGCCTTCAGGGCAAAATCCTTGGCTGCCGCGCTGTCTTCCCTTGTCCAGCGCCAGGCATGCCAGTTCGCTCGCATGACATAATCCCACGCGCTGAGGTTGGCGGGGTCTTTCCGGCGAGCCCGCTTCATCTCCGCGCCGATGAGTTCGGGCGTCACCACGCCGACAATGCTTGCCGTGATGTCGTCCTGGACAGCGAAGATGTCATCCATCTGCCGGTCGAACTGCTCGGCCCAGATGTGATTGCCGGTCGCCGCGTCGATCAGCTGCGCGGTGATCCGGACCCGGGGCCCGCTGCGCCGCACGCTGCCTTCCAGCACATAGCGCACGCCGAGTTCCCCGGCGACCTGCTTTATGTCAACGGCACCGCCCCTGTAGGTAAAGGATGAATTGCGGGCGATGACGAAGAATGCCTGGTTGCGCGCCAGACCCGTAATGATGTCTTCGGCGATACCGTCGGCAAAATACTCCTGGTCCTTGTCGGCACTCATATCCTGGAACGGCAGGACGGCTATGGCCGGCTTGGCGACACCGTCGGCCGATGGCGCATCGGATCGGGGGCGTTTGGCACCCGCCATGATCTCCAGCACGACCCGGTAGACGCGTATGCGCTTCCTGATGTTCTTGACCTGCCGCTCGCCAAGATCTTCAAAGGTAAAGGCCACTTTGCCAGCGACCTGTTCAAACACATTCGCGGTGATCGAGATTCCACCCGGTTCAGCCAAGGCTTCCATCCTTGCGGCGATATTGACGCCGTCGCCAAAGATATCATCACCGTCAATGACGATATCGCCTATGTTGATGCCTGCACGATACTGAATGCGGTGTTCCCGCGGCATTTCCGCTTCGGCGTCCGCCACGCCGCGCTGGATCAGAACCGCACTTTCGACCGCGTCGACAACGCTGCCGAATTCGACAAGCAGCCCGTCGCCCGTCGTCTTGACGATGCGTCCATTGTGTTCCCGCAGAACCGGATCGATCAGCTGCTGACGATGAACGCGCATGCGCGCTATCGTGGCAGCCTCGTCGGTTTCCATATGGCGCGAATAACTGACCATATCGATTGCCAGAATGGCAACCAGTTTGCGTGCAACGCGGTCGATAGCCAACACTGCTCCCCATCTGAATGGCTCTGCAACCGACTTTATGAGTCTATGCCAGCCAAGTCCATGTGAAACAGGTGATCAAAATGCGATCGGCAAGTCGCCACCGCGGCGGTGGCAAGGAAAGGCAGAGCAATCTGCCTGAGCCGCAATCCCGTCGATGGCTTCGCTCTCTAGGTGGAACTACCAATTTTCAAATCGATTTAAATGGCTAGAGTATCTTCCGAGGGCTTTGGTCTTCAGATGCACTCTTTTCCAATGACCAAGATCTTTTTCAACGATCAAAGGCACCGGTCTGGCAACAGACCGGTGTTTTATTGCGTATTCCGCCGCGGCAATTCCCGGCGGAGATGGCCTCCCTTCAACCATGCCACATTGATTATATTCAGCAATTTCGAATGCATCGATCAAAGCAGATTTAAAGCGCCGATCCCACGATTTTGCCGGAATCGTGGAGCACGATTTTTACGTGCCGCTTTCAAAGCACACCATAATCCTGCTGCACGTGCGTGCTTTGCAATGAGGTGATCGAGATGCGAATAATCCGGACATGTCTTGCTGTATTTCTGGTGCTCGGCTCCCTATCCATTCCCGGCCTGGCCCAAGCCCAGGCGCCATTAGAGAAGAGAATCGCTCTCGTCATCGGCAATTCGGCCTATCAAACCGGTCCGCTGCCGACACCCGCCAACGATGCCGGCCTGATTGCACAAACATTGCAGGCCGCAGGATTTGATGTGGTCGGAGCGAGGGATCTCGATCAGGATTCGTTGCGCCATACCTTCCGGGATTTTCTCGACAAGGCAACGGCGTCGGGGCCCGACACCGTCATCTTCGTTTATCTCGCCGGGTATGGCCTGCAGTATGAAGGTGAAAACTATTTTGCCGGTGTCGATGCGAAAATGACGCGCGCAACCGATGTTCCCGTCGAAGCCATACGGGTCTCCGATTTCACCAAATCGCTCGCAGCACTGCAGAACAAGGGCACCATCATGGTGCTCGACGCGGCCCGGACCAACCCATTCGTCCGATCGGATCAGCCGCTGGCAGGGGGACTGGCCATTGTCGATCCCGATCCCAATGTCCTGATCGGCTTCAATGCCGCGCCCGGGACCGTCGCTCCACCAGAGACCGGTCCCTACGGCGCCTATGCGCACGCCCTTGCCGAGATGATCCGTGTCGGCGGGCTGCGGCTTGATGACGTGTTTGATCGCACGCGCCTGCGGGTGAGCGATGCGACCAAGGGCGGGGAACTGCCCTGGAATGCCTCGAAATTCCGTACGCCGTTCCTTTTCTTCGACAAAGGCCCCGATGCGCCGGCACAGCAAGTCTCCGCGCTTCAGGGCGGTGCGATGCGGACCAAGGCCATTCGCGATTTCGACGCCCGCGACGCCTATCTCGCCGCGCTCGATCGCGATACGCTGCGCGGATACGAGGATTTTCTTGCCGTTTACCCCAGCGACCCAATGGCCAAGCGTGTGCGGGCCATTGTCGCTGCCCGGCGTGAGGCGATCACATGGCGCCAAACCTGGGTCGCCGACACGCCGGAAGCCTATTGGTCATATCTGCGCCGCTATCCGCATGGTCCGCACGGCTGGGATGCCCGCCGGAGACTTGACCATTTTGAAGCCGCGCTGGAGCCGCCCGCATCCTTCACGGTGATTGCCTACGACGTGCCGCCGCCACCTGAAACGGAAATCATCTATGTCGACCGGCCGGTCCTGTATTTCGATGATCCTGAATTCGACTTTGCGCCGCCGCCACCGCCGCCAGTGATCTTCCTGCCGCCACCACCGCCCGATTTCATCGTGCTGGCACCCCCGCCCCCACCTGTCGATCTCTATGTTCTGCCGGTGCCTGCGTTCGTACCGGTGGCCGAGTGGGTCCGCCCGGCGCGTGACATTGCACCGCCTGAAAACAATGTCATCTTCAACAATATTCATAACACGGTGATCAACAACAGCACGACGATCGTGCAGGAACCTGCGGCTGCCCCCAGCCCTGGCCTGAGCACCGGCGCGAAAGTGGCCGGTGCCGCTGTTGCGGTGGGAGCCGCAGCGGCCGCCCTGCACGTTGCCCTGCCGCCATCGGTGCAGAAGAAGGCGGCAGTCATGCCAAAGCAAAATCCCGTCGCACCCGCCAAACCCGCCGCGCCGGGCCCGGTACCCGCGGCCATCAAACCGCAGGACAGCCATTCGCTCCCCGGAACCAACGGCAGCCGCCTGCCCCTCATCAACGGCAAACCCGCGCTGCAAAACCCGGCACCGGTGCAGACACCAGCCCCGCAGGCTGTGACGAAAACACCCGGAAAAGCCAACGCCGCAGCGGTCAAGCCGCCATTGCCGGGGCACGCCCTCCCGGCTGCTCCGAGCACTGCCGCACCGCTTGCCCCCGGGAAAGCTGCGGTATCGACCGGCCAGAACAAAGCCGGGAAAAATGCCTTGCCGGCTACTGTCAACCGCCAGCCCGCTGTTGCCGCACAGGCCAGACACAAGGCTGCGCCCAATCCTCAACCCCGGACCATTCCACCGGCGGTTGCAAAACTGAATGCCAGCCCGCGTCCGCGCGATCACGCCGCTCCCCGCCCGCCGGTTCAAAGGGCCCAGCCGCAGAACCAGGCACGGGTCAATGCGCAGGTGAGCAGGCCGTCCAGTCCCGTGCCGCAAGCGCATATGCAAGCGCAGCCGCGACGACAGGTCGAGGCAAGGCCGCCAGCCGGAAGGCCCCAGCCACATGCGCCGCAAAAGCCCGGCATGAAGAAAGAGTGCGGCGGCCAGGATCAGCCCGCCTGCCCCAAATGAGCACCGGCATCTGCAACGGGAAACGCCGTTGCGATGCACCCAACCTTTCTTCGGCGGAGTGAGAGCATGCACAGGGGTCGAATAGCAAGATTTACAATCTGCGGGCTGGTCCTGCTTAGCCCGCTCCACGCGGCGGCAGCACCGGCCGCTGACAACCCTGCGGCGCAGATCGTGCGCGATCTTGCGCTGGTCGATGCGATAACGTGGGGTGTCAATCCATCGACGATGGCGGCCTATCACACGCTTGGCCGGGAAAAATGGCTGCAAATGCAACTCCATCCCGCGTCCGACGCGCTACCGGCGGCGGTCCGGACACAGATCGATGCCCTGCCAGTCAGCCAGAAATCCGCCTTCGATCTTGCCACGGACTTCGACGCACAGGCGCGCGCCGCCAACCAGACGGCCGATCCCGACCAGAAAGCCATTGCGCAAAAGGCTTTTCAGGATGGCATGAGCGACATGGCCCGGCAGGCTGCAACCGCCAGCCTGTTGCGGGCGCTCTATTCACCCGATCAGCTGCGCGAACGGATGACGTGGTTCTGGTTCAATCATTTCAACGTGCATCAATACAAGGCCAATCTGCGCATCCTTCTCGGCGATTACGAGAACAAGGCCATCCGCGCGCACGCGCTCGGCCGGTTTCACGATCTGCTGGAGGCGACGCTGCGTCACCCCGCCATGATCCGCTACCTCGACAATGCCGACAACGCCGTTGGCCATATCAACGAGAATTACGCCCGGGAAATCATGGAGCTGCACACTATGGGTGTCGGCTCCGGCTATACGCAGAAGGATGTCGAGGAACTGGCGCGCATCCTCACCGGTGTCGGGATCGATCTCAAACCGGACAATCCCAAGCTGAAACCGGACCTGCAACCGCTGCTCGTGCGCGATGGTTTGTTTGAATTCAATCCGGCGCGCCATGATTTCGGCGACAAGGTTTTCCTGGGGCGGACGATCAAAGGGCGCGGCTTTGCCGAAGTTGAAGAAGCGCTCGATATTCTATGCAAACAGCCGACAACGGCCCAGCATGTATCCCGGCAGCTCGCCACCTATTTTGTCGCCGATGTCCCCCCGCCAGCCCTGGTTGACCGGATGGCGCAGACCTTCATGCGGACGGATGGCAATATCGCGAGCGTCCTCGACACGCTGTTCCATTCCCCGGAATTTACGGCCTCGCTTGGCGGGCATTTCAAGGATCCTGTCCGGTATGTTCTTTCCGCCATCCGTCTTGCCTATGACACGAAAGTCATCGTCAACAGCGCGCCCGTGCAGAACTGGCTGAACCGCCTGGCGGAAGGCCTCTATAACCACCAGACCCCCGATGGTTATTCCATGATGTCGACGGCGTGGAACGGATCGGGGGCGATGATGACGCGCTTTGAGATTGCCCACCAGATCGGGTCCAATTCCGCCGGGCTTTTCAAGGCGGCAACGCCCGATGCGGTGGATCAGCCGGCATTCCCGCTCATCGAGAACGGGCTGTATTTCTCAAGCCTGCATCTGAAGCTTTCAGCGCCCACGCAGACCGCCCTGGACAAGGCGATTTCACCGCAGGACTGGAACACGCTGTTCCTGTCCTCACCCGAATTCATGCAGTAACAGCAACCCGACGAGGAGACGATCATGCATATCAATCGCCGTGATCTCATTGGTGGACTGGCAGCCCTGACCTCCATGACGGTTGCCGGGCGTGTCTGGGCGGCACCCAAAACCGACGCACGCTTGCTCGTGGTGTTCCTGCGCGGCGCCTATGATGCCGCCAATGTGGTGATCCCGGTCAGCAGTGATTTCTACTATGCGTCGCGGCCGAACCTCGCCATCGCCCGTCCGGACGCGGCCAATGCCGCCTCGGCGCTTTCCCTCGACGTCAATTGGGGCCTGCACCCGGCTCTGAAGGAGACGATCCTCCCCTTCTATCAGAAAGGGCAGGCCGCCTTCATTCCGTTCGCCGGTACGGACGACCTCACCCGCAGCCACTTTGAAACCCAGGACACCATCGAGCTCGGACAGGACGTCAACGGCACGCGGGATTACCGGTCCGGCTTCATGGCGCGCCTCGCCGGCGCCCTGACACGCGTGCGGCCGATCTCCTTCACCGACCAGATGCCGCTCACCTTCCAGGGCGGAGAGCCGGTCCCCAATATCGCGATCAACAGCGTGGGCAAACCGGGCATCGACAGCCGCCAGGCGAGTCTCATCAGCGCCATGTATGACGGGAAATCATTGGAGGGGTCCGTACGGGAAGGCTTTCGCGTCCGCGATGATGTCTATCACGCGATCACCGATCACATGATGGAAGCCAGCCGCGGCGCCGTCTCCGCCAAGGGGTTCGAACTGTCCGCACGCCGGATCGGCCGTCTCATGCGCGAGCAGTTCAACCTGGGTTTCGTCGATGTCGGCGGCTGGGACACCCATGTCAACCAGGGGGCGGCGAACGGCTATCTCGCCGACAGGCTGAGCGAGCTTGGCCGGGGAATTGCCGGATTTGCCGAAGAGATCGGCCCGCAATGGCAGGATACCGTCGTGGTGGTCCTCTCCGAATTCGGCCGCACGTTTCGCGAGAACGGCAATCGCGGCACGGATCACGGCCATGGCAGCGTCTACTGGGTTCTGGGCGGCGGCATCAAGGGCGGCCGCATCGCCGGTGAGCAGATCGCGGTCGACCAGGCCCATCTTTTCCAGAACCGCGACTATCCCGTTCTGACCGATTACCGCTCCCTGCTCGGCGGACTGTTCCAGCTCATGTATGGCCTGGACCAGACCGGACTGCACCGCGTCTTTGCCGCCGTGCAGCCCCGTGACCTTGCCTTGATATGAAAGCGCAAGAAACGGATCGCCGATGCTGATGTCTGCGTAGACTCAGCTTCCGGCCAGGCTTTTAACTGAGTCCCAGAATGGTTTCATCTGGTCGGACTGGGTGGAGAAATAGCCCGGAGCGATGACGAGAAACGCCCAGAGGAAACCCGACGGAATATTGGCCAGCTGGAACCGGAACTCCGTCATGCCGGCCACCCCGGCGACAACCGGAATGACAGCGCGAACCGGACCGAAGAAATGGCCGAGAAAAACGCTGAAGACACCATATCGCTCGAAAAACCGCTCGGACCGCTCGACCATGGCCGGATAACGGGAAAATGGCCAGTTTCTCAAGATGGGTTCGTGAAAGTGCCGCCCCACCCAATAGGAGAGCGTATAGCCCACGCATGCACCGATGCCGCCGGAAACAAGCAGCGGCCAGAAGGGAAGCCCGCTCGCCCCGAACAGGCCGCCGATACCCAGAAGGATGATCGTGGAGGGAACAAGCAGGGAGAGCAAGGCCAGGGATTCAACCAAGCCGAGCGCAAAGACGATGACAGGCGCCCATTTTTCGTGCTCCCGCGTGAAGGAAATCGTGGCTTCGATAATATTGGAAAGATCCATTGTGCCTGATGAGAATGAGAAATCGTGGTGGTTGCAGAATGGCCGGCAACCGAAAGGGACAGACCGGACGGGCCCGTCCCTTTCATGATGGTCTCCGGCTTTCCGGTTACTTGGAAAAGCCTTTCGTCGGATCTGCCGGGAATGCGGCATTGGCCTGTTCGCCGCGCAGCAGCTTCAGGGCTTCGATCAGCTGCAGGTCGTCCTTCGGATCCGGCGGGACATAGGCAATCGAGCCCGATCCTTCCGCATCCTCCTGAACGCCCTTGATATGGCCCTTCAGGCTGGATTCGCTCATCGGTTCGGCCCGGCCCTTCAGATCGTCCGGCAGCGGCTGTTCGACCGCGATATCCGGCACGATGCCCTTGCCCTGGATCGATTTGCCGGCCGGGGTGTAATACAGCGCCGTCGTCAGCCGCAGTGCGCCGTTCTCGCCCAGCGGGATGATCGTCTGCACCGAGCCCTTGCCGAAGGACCGCGTGCCCAGCACCGTCGCCCGGCGTTGATCCTGCAGCGCACCGGCGACGATTTCAGCCGCACTGGCGGAACCGCCATTGATCATGACGATCATCGGCTTGCCGTTGATCAGATCGCCCGGACGGGCATCGAAGCGGGTGATGTCCTGCGGGTCGCGGGCGCGGGTCGAGACGATCTCGCCCTTGTCGAGGAAGGCATCGGAGACGGCAACCGCCTGGTCCAGCAGACCACCCGGATTGAGGCGAAGATCGAGCACGAAGCCCTTGAGCTTGTCGGCGGGAACCTTGCTCTGGATGTCCTTGATCGCCTTTTGCAGGTCTTCAAAGGTCTGTTCGGTGAAGGAAATCACCCTGACATAACCGACATCGTTCTCGACGCGGTACTTGACGGCCTTCACCTTGACCACGTCGCGCACGACGGTCAGCTTGATCGGCTTGTCGGCACCCTGACGGATCAGCGTCAGCTCGATGGGGGTGTTGACATCGCCGCGCATCTTGTCGACCGCGTCGTTCAGCGACAGGCCGCGGACATCGGTTCCGTCGATCTGCGAGATATAATCGCCGGCAAGAACACCCGCCTTGAACGCGGGGCCATCTTCCGTTGGCGTGATCACCTTCAACAGCTGGTTTTCCATGGTGACTTCAATGCCAAGGCCGCCAAACTCACCCTTGGTCTGCACCGACATTTCCTTCGCCTGTTCGGCGTTCATGTAGGACGAATGCGGGTCGAGCGACGTCAGCATGCCATTGATGGCGCTTTCGATCAGCTTCTGGTCATCGGGCGGCGTGACATACTGATTGCGCACCCGCTCGAAGACTTCGCCGAAAAGCGACAACTGCTTGTATGTGTCAGTGCCCGCAGCTTCCGCGGCGGTTATATGCAGCCCGCCCTGCACAGCCACCATTGCCGTTGCACCCATCAGGGCTCCGGCCATGAGAAGCGTTAACCTGCGTACCATTTGCATTCCTTCCAGAAAATCTGCCTACCCCAAAACGTGGTAACAGGATAATTATATGCCAACCAAGGCAGGATTAACACGACCAGAATATGACCGACACATACTGTGATCCATAATGCTACACTGCCGCTTCCGGTAAATTATACAAGAGCCGTTCGCATGGCTTTTTTGGCCCGGGCGCAACATATTTCGCTTGCTCCTATAGCCACTGGAGGATGCAGATTGACACCAGATTGTCAAACGGCAGCCGCGCATTGACGCCCTCGAACGACGAACGGCGCGCAAATTCCGGTTGCAGAGCGGTGCGCGATGCAGAACAGCAGCAGTGAATTGGACCATATCCTGGCAAAGCGCCGCCAACTGCGCCTGAACACAGCGCAGGAGCTCGCGCGAATCCAGAAGGCGCATCGCCAAATCCGTAACCCGCATGCCCCGTCCGGTCTTCCTCTTCAGCGGAGGCTGCAGGCGTGCCTGCGCTCCACGGAGGTCAGAGCCTGCGCGCATCTGGTTGCCATATTGAACTGGTGTTCCCTGCGCCTCATCTGGTTCGCGCTGCCCCGGCTGGCCACCGGCCGCCTGGCGAAGCGGCGTGCCCGATCCCTGTGGCGGGTTATCGGGAAACTCAACCGGATTGGCATGGGAATTGTGCGCTGGCAACTGCGTCGCCACGGGTGAAACAGCCGCAGCCAATCCGGCGATCCGCGCAATTTTTTCCGCGGCCCATCTTCCGTCATGACACTGTCATGATCGTCCTTCTTAAGTCCCTTGCAAATGCGTCGGCAACGATGGCAGAGTACCGCGAATAGCGTCCTTTATTCATTGCATTCAAGCCATTAGGGGCTCGGCTTATGGCGTTTCAAAAGTATACACCGCCTGCCATCGGCCGCTCGATGTGGCTGAGCATGTGGGACCTGATGGCTTTGCTTTTGGTGATCGGCGCCATCGTGCTGATCGCCTACGGTGCCCGCGTGACCACGGTTCCGCTGTCGACACTTGAAGCAGCCCCGCTTTCCCTCGATCCATCCAATCTGCCGGTTTACGCGCTCCGCACCATGCTGCGCATGCTCCTGGCCATTGCCCTGTCGCTCGTCTTCACGTTCATCTATGCCGCAGCCGCCGCCAAGAGCCGCCGTGCCGAGATGGTGCTGGTTCCCATTCTCGATATTCTCCAGTCCGTGCCGATCCTCGGCTTCCTGACCTTCACCGTCACCTTCTTCCTCAACCTGTTTCCGGGCAGCGTCCTTGGCGCCGAGCTGGCATCCGTGTTTGCCATCTTCACCAGCCAGGCCTGGAACATGACGTTCAGCATGTATCAATCCATGCGCAACGAGCCGAAAGACCTGGAGGAGGCAACGCAGAGCTTCCACCTGACGGGCTGGCAGCGGTTCTGGCGGCTGGACGTTCCGTTTGCGATGCCCGGTCTTGTCTGGAACACCATGATGTCGATGTCGGGAGGCTGGTTCTTCGTCGTGGCGTCGGAGGCGATCACCGTCGGCGACACCACCGTTACCCTGCCAGGGGTTGGCTCCTACGTTGCGCTGGCCATCAAGGAGCAGAACATCATGGCAATCTTCTATGCCACGATGGCGATGCTCGCCGTCATCCTGCTCTACGATCAGTTCCTGTTCCGGCCGCTCGTGGCCTGGGCCGACAAGTTCCGTTTTGAAACAACCTCATCGGAAACGGTTCCAAGCTCCTGGATGCTGGACCTGTTTCGCCGGGCCCGGATCACACGCCTGCTCGCAGCCCCGGTCGCCTTTCTTTCCCGTCTGGTCTGGAACCTGCGTTTGCCGGCGCTGCCGACATTCGGCTCGGGCGACGCAAAGCCCGCGACGTCACGCCTTCTCGACCGGCTCTGGCTTGCCTTCATTGTTGTTGCCGCAGGCTATGCGGCCTATATCAGCATCATCTATCTCAAGGCCAATATTGCCTGGTCCGATGTGGCGACCGCCGTCGGCAACGGGTTCATCACCCTGTTGAGGGTGACCGTTCTGATGATACTCGCGACACTTGTCTGGGTGCCTGTTGGGGTGTGGATCGGACTGCGGCCAAAACTGGCACAGAAAGTCCAGCCGCTGGCCCAGTTTCTGGCGGCGTTTCCCGCCAACATCGCATTCCCGGCCTTTGTCGTGCTGATCGTGCATTTCGGTCTCAACGCCAATATCTGGCTCAGCCCGCTGATGATCCTAGGCACGCAGTGGTACATTCTCTTCAATGTCATTGCTGGGGCCAGCGCCTTTCCCAGCGATCTCAAGGAAGCGGCGAACAGCTTTCATCTCCGTGGCTGGCGCTGGTGGTTCAAGGTCATTCTCCCCGGCATTTTTCCCTATTACATCACCGGCGCGATCACGGCCTCCGGCGGAGCGTGGAATGCCAGCATCGTTGCCGAAGTGGCCAGCTGGGGTGACACGCAGCTGACGACACCGGGGCTTGGATCATACATCGCCAATGCCACCACGGCGGGCGATTTCCCGCGTGTCGTGCTTGGCATCGCCGTCATGTGCATCTTTGTAACGCTGTTCAATCGCCTGTTCTGGCGCCCGCTCTACGCCTTTGGCGAGCGGCGCCTTCGTCTCGGCTAGTGCCGGATTATCGGATCAAAGGAATGTTCAATGCTTGATCAAGCTGACAGAAACCTGCTCGTCGACATCCGCAATGTTTCCCGGTCCTTCAAAAAAGGCAGCGGCAATGATGTCATGGTGCTCGACGATGTCGACCTGAACATCAGGGAGGGCGAAATCGTCGGGCTGCTCGGCCGCTCCGGCTCGGGAAAGTCGACGCTGCTGCGGATCATCGCCGGCCTGATCGCGCCGTCCTCAGGCGAAGCAAAGTGCCGCGGCTCCGTCATCCAGGGGCCGCCCCTCGGCATTTCCATGGTGTTCCAGTCCTTTGCGCTTTTTCCCTGGCTGACAGTCCTCCAGAACGTGGAACTTGGTCTTGAAGCGCAGGATGTCGACCGGGCGGAACGGCGCAAGCGGGCGCTTGCGGCAATCGATCTCATCGGCCTGGACGGGTTCGAAAACGCCTATCCCAAGGAACTGTCCGGCGGCATGCGCCAGCGCGTCGGTTTCGCCCGGGCACTGGTGGTGCATCCCGACCTGCTGCTGATGGACGAACCCTTCTCGGCTCTTGATGTCCTCACCGCGGAGACCCTGCGCACCGACATGATCGACCTGTGGATCGAAGGGCGTCTGCCGATCAAATCGGTGCTGATCGTCACTCACAACATCGAAGAAGCAGTGCTGATGTGCGACCGTATCCTGATTTTCTCCTCCAATCCCGGACGGGTCGCGCAGGAACTCAGGGTCGATCTTCCCCATCCGCGCAATCGCCTCGATCCGGTCTTCCGGCAGCTGGTCGACAATATCTATGCCCGCATGACCCAGCGTACCGAACCTCGCCTGCCATCCGTGGAAGGTATTCCGGGTACGGGAATGGGCATGATTTTGAATCCGGTTTCGACCAATATCCTGGCTGGCCTTATGGAGTCTCTGGCGGGCGAACCGTATAACGGGCGCGCCGACCTGCCAGTTCTTGCCGGTACGCTGCAGATGGAGGCCGACGAGCTGTTTCATCTCGGCGAAGCCCTGCAGCTCCTGCGTTTTGCCCATCTGAACGAGGGCGACCTCGTCCTGACCGACGCCGGCATGCGGTTCGCCCATCTCGACACCGATGCCCGCAAGAAGGTTTTCGCGGAACACCTCGTCACCTATGTTCCGCTCATCGGCCTTATCAGACGCGTGCTCGACGAGCGGCCGACGCATACGGCTCCGGCAGCCCGTTTCCGCAACGAGCTGGAAGACTTCATGAGCGAAGACTATGCGGATGAGACATTGAAGACCGTGGTGTCCTGGGCGCGCTATGCCGAGCTGTTTGCCTATGACGAGCAGGCCGAGCTTTTCAGCCTGGAAAACCCTCAGTAAGGGCTGAGCCGCGGAAGATCGGCATTTATGGGAGCTGGGGCTGATTTGGCGGCGAACCGGCCTTCGCACGCTTCAAGATCAGTATGGCAATGAACCCGCACGCCACGACGCCGAGCATAATCGCACTCGGTGCTTCAATGCCAAACAGCGACGCAACACCAAAAAGCAGCAAGAGTCCCAGCAAAGCCAGACCGGCGGTCCGCTCGGCCCGCCATTGATACCGGCAAGCGCCCCAGAGCACCACCATGCCGACGGCAAGCGCCAGCACACCGATAATCATTGAGCTCAAGACTTCCGAAAACTCTGCCACTGCCATCCTGCCGATTGTTGATGGTGCGCTTTAAATTTCACGCGCTTCTAGTGTTTTATACTACATTACAAGTTGCGGCTTATTAAAGTCGCAGCTGCGTCAATTGCGTGGCGGACAGTACCGGGCAACCGTGACATTTGGCGCTGCTGTTTTCTGTTGTTTCATCGGCTCCAGACGCGTGTGGCGTCTACACTTGCGGCGCATTTGCATGTAGCCTCCGCAGCGATCGAAGCAATCGATCGACATCCATCACCCAGATCGAGGGAAACACTTTATGAGTGGCGTATGCACGCAAGGGGTAGATACCGGCTTTGTGGCTTTGGGCACCGCCAAGGTCGCCGTGCTGGGCGTGGTGCAGGGCATTACGGAATTGCTGCCGATATCATCAACCGCGCATATGCGGCTGGTTCCGGCACTTCTCGGCTGGCAGGATCCCGGATCGGCTTTTTCGGCGGCGATGCAGCTGGCCGCGTTGACCGCCGTCATCTGCTATTTCCGGCGCGATATCTGCGCCATAACCGGCGGATCGCTCAGCGCGATCAGGACGGGAGACTGGATGTCGCCCAAGCTGCGCATGGCTATCGGCATCGTGCTCGGTACCGTGCCGATCGTCATCGCCGGCCTGCTTCTGGCGCCGGTTCTCAATGCCTGCGACAGTCCGTTGCGGACCTTGCCGGTCATCGGCTTTTCCTGCCTCGTCATGGGTGTTCTGCTCGCAGTTGCCGAATGGGTATGCCAGCATAAACGTCCAGCGGACAGCATGCGGCTGCGCGATGCGCTCATCGTCGGCGTCGCGCAGGTTGGTGCCCTGATCCCCGGCGTTTCACGCTCCGGCTCGACCCTGACAGCGGCCCTGTTTCGCGATTTCACGCGGCAGGACGCCGCGCGCTTTTCCTTTCTGCTCGGCATTCCGGCTATCGCGCTGGCGGGCCTGCATGAACTTGTTGTTCTCGCCCGCGCTCATCTTCCCTTTGAAGGCTGGATGATCCTTCTCGTCGGTCTTGTCATCGGATCGCTGTCATCCTTCGCAGCCCTGTGGGGCTTGATGCGCATTCTGGAGCGCTTTTCAACGCTGCCCTTCATCTGCTACCGGATTGTGCTCGGCCTGGTGATCCTCTGGATCTCATACGCCTGACAGACCTTCGGTGAAAGACCGGGAAGACGGGCGATAAACAGGGCGCTGTCCTGTTTATCGCCCGGTGCGTCACGCTACATTGTCGTCGTCGGTATCGCTGTCCTGTGCATCGTCATAGGCGTCGTCGAGACGGTCCATTTCGGCGTAATCGTTCTGCGTGCCGGTGCTCTTGTCATCGTTGTAGTAGTTGTTGATGACCGTCTCGCCGGCTTGCGGCACAGTGCCGGTTCCGCCGCCCGAGCCGCCAAACAACGAATTGCCGCCCATCATGTTCTTGATGCCTTCGAACATGAGCGCGCCGCCGGCCACACCGGCTGCCGTGGTCAATGCGCCTTGCAGAAAGCCGCCGCCTTGGGCCTGTGGTTGCGGCGGTGCTGCCCAGCGTCCGGCCTGAGGTGGCTGTCCCTGCGCTGCATAAGCGTCCTGGGGCGCTGCCCCGCCGCCGCCCCACGGTCCGCTGAACCGGCCGGGAGAAGGCTGGGATGGCTGCGCGCTCTGGGAACTGCCGAAGATCGACCCCAGCAAGCCGCCCGACTGTTGTTGCGGGGGCGGCGCATTCTGCAAATCCTTCACCTGCGCTTCCAGTGCCTGGATGCGCTCGTTACATGCGTTCAGGCCATGTTCCTGGACGATGACGGCCTGAGCCAGGAGATAGGGGGCCGAGGGCTGGCTTTTGATCTGGTCCAGAATGAAGCGCTCGGCTTCGGGGTCGCGGGGCGTATCGGCCGCCTGCCTTGTACGGTCAAAGAGGCCACTGAGAAGTTTCTGTTCATCGGCATTCATTTTCACTCACCTCCTTTTAGGGGAAGCATGATCTCGATCCAGATTCATGGCATTTAGATGGCCTTAACAAAATGTAATTTTGCAGCCGTAGCGGCCTTCCCGCCAATGTTTTTAGCCACATAAATGGCTGCAGGCGCCGGAAAAGCCGAAGCGCTCCCGGTCACGCCACCTGGCGTTTTACTCCCTAGAACGAGTTTACAATCGGGCCGGTCTGCATCCGCGCGATCATCGTATGGGCGTGATAGTGCATCGCGCATTTTATCGCATAAATCTGCATCACCACCGGCGAGCGGCGGCGCTTCAACATGGCCCATATCCGTCGGCGGTAGGTGCGGCGCAGTTCCTTGTCGGGGACCTGCCGCATCAGGCGCAGAAAGATGCCGACGGCTTCGAGCATCCATTCCGCATTGAGCTTTGCAAACTGCAAGGGATGACGGCGTAGATGGCGCAGCCGCGTCTGTTCCGGTTCAATGCGTTCATCCAGATAAAGCGCATCGAGCCGGTCGAAATAGGCTTGGGGATTGTGAAGATCCTGCATGACCGCGAGATAGCCGTCGCGCAGTGCCTCGCGGCTGAGGTTGAGCGGAATGACATTGGTGCCAAAGGGTTGCTGATCCTCGGGATCAAGCCGCCCCTCCTTGAGCAACCGCGTATAGAGCGGGGTCTTCGGTATGGCCGCCAGCATGCCAACCATGGCGTTGACGATCCGCGCTTCCTTGATAAAGGCGCGCTGCGCGTCGAAAATCGAGGCATCGTCGCTGTCGAAACCGAGGATCATGCCGCACCACACTTCCATGCCTGAGCGCTGGATCGTGTGCACCTTTTCCAGCATTGTGGCGCCCTTGCGCAGATTCTGCAGCTTCTTCGTCTCCCGCAGTGCTGCCTCGTTCGGGGTTTCAATGCCGATGAAGACCACGCGAATGTTGGTATCGACCATCAATTGCATCAGTTCCGGATCATCCGCCAGATCAATGGAGGCTTCGGTCACGAAGGTCATGGGGTAATTGTGCGCGACCTGCCAAGCGATGACCTCGCGCAACACTTCCTTTATCGCCTTCTTGTTGCCGATGAGGTTGTCATCGACAATGAAGGCGGTATCCATGCCTGTCGCCAGCAATGCCTCCACTTCGGCCAGAATCTGTTGACCCGTTTTGATGCGGGGCTTGCGGCCAAAAACAACGATGATATCGCAGAATTCGCAGGTAAACGGACAGCCCCGGGAAAACTGGATGCTTCCTACCGCATAATCGTCCATTTTCAGGAGATCAAAGCGCGGCACCGGAACCGTGCTCATATCTGTCTTGTCAGCCTGCTCATACCGGCGTGAATGACGGTGTTCAGCCCATTCGGTCAGGAATTGCGGCCAGGTTTCTTCGGCTTCACCAATGAACGCCACATCAGCAAGATCGGCGAAATAATTCTCCTGGACGGTGATCCACGGGCCTCCGACCACGACAAAACAGCCCCGTCGCTTCAATTCCGTGATGATTTCCTTCATGCGGAAGCGCTGCACGATCATACCGGTAACCCCGACAATGTCGGCGCTGGCACACAGATCATAGTCGATGTCTTCCACATTCTCATCGATGAGCGTGACCGTGTGTTCGGCAGGGGTCAGGGCTGCCAACAAAGGCAGGCAGGCGACCGGAAGATTGGCTTTTGCGTCGAATATGGGCAGGGCATGTTCCAGCCCCCAGTAAGAAGCTTCAAAACGCGGATTAATCAGCACGATATGGGGCATTGCAGTCACCCTTTTTGTTTGCTGTTAAAATGCTATATGTCTGTCCCGTTCCCGCTTGCGAATGGCATGCCTGTCCTTGAGGCTGATCCCTGCGACGTCATCGCCTCGAGAAAAAACCTGTTCCCGTCTGTATACTCCCCAATATTGGCCAATGATATCTCCAACTATCGGCCAAAATATGATGCGGCGAATAGTAAATTCATTGGCGAGCTCAGCTCCGGACACCGCTCCTCTGGCGCGTGAACCAGCGGATGCTGCCGGCAACCGCAAAGGCAAGCAACGGCCATGCGGCCCAGAACGTCCCGCTCCAGGTGATAAGGTTGATGCCGACGAGGACGAACCCGACCATCGCCAGCATGGCGACGAACCGGTCAAGGCGGGTGGTCCGCACCCACAGACCGAAAGCAAGAGCAGCAAAGGCCAGGAGAGGCCATGCAGCCCAGAAATAGCCACTCCATGTGAGAAAATTGATGGCGGCAATCCCGGCGGCGACGGTTGCCAGCACACCGAACCGCCCTCTCCTGAACGGCAAAGGCTCCGGGTGTGCTTGCGTTTGGGTCCGCCGTAAATGGTCATGATGCGGCGGCTGCCCGGATTGCAGGGAGGGCTTCAGCGGACCAGATCCTCTGTCTTCTCCGATACGCACGGCATAGCTGGCTATACCGCCTTCAATGTTCTTGAGCGAAAGCTCGCCGAGATAGTCAAACCCGACGGTCAGCTTGTTGCGGACCTGATCGAAAACCGTGCTTGAAATCACGATGCCGCCGGGAGGGGCAGAGGCCTGCAACCGCGCGGCGACATTCACCCCGTCGCCATAGATATCGTCGCCTTCGGCAATGACATCCCCGAGATTGATGCCGATGCGGAAAAGCATGCGGGCGTCGTTCAAACGTTTGGCGTTATAACCGGCAAGCTCGTTCTGCACATCGATTGCCGCGCGCACCGCCTCGACGACGCTGGAAAACTCGGCAATGAGCCCATCGCCCCATGTGTTGATGACCCGGCCGGCATGCGCCTCGATCAAACGTCTCATCGCATCGCGGTACTGGTTGAGCGTATCGAGCGTCCGCTCTTCGTCCACCTGCATGAGACGGGTGTAGTCCTGAACATCCGCAGAGAAAATCGTGGTGAGCTTGCGACGCGTTTCAGACATGGTCTTCATTTTCCCGGTTCCTGGCTCTGACAAGAAATCCATCCGACGTCGGCGGAGAATATCGCGTGTCGCTGAATGTGGGAAGCACCTGCCGGGGCAGGAGAACAAATATCGAGATCTGCCGTTCGGGCAGTGCCTCACAATGAGCTTGACATAGTATTTTTATTACTAGTATATATATGACTATGAAAACAATCAAACGCTCCCCGATCGCCCTCGCAATCCTCGCCATGCTGTATGAGGCACCCATGCATCCCTACCGCATGCAACAGCTCATCAAGGAACGCGGCAAGGATGAGGTCATCAATGTCACCCAGCGCGCCAGTCTCTATCAGACGGTCAACCGGCTGGAACGGGAGGGATTGATTGCTGCGCAGGGCGTCTCCCGCGACGAGAACCGGCCCGAACGCACCGTCTATGAGCTCAGCCCGGCCGGGCGTGCAATCATGCTGCAATGGATGCGGGAAATCCTTTCCACGCCATCACAGGAATTCCCGGATTTTCCCGCGGCGATCTCGTTTCTGCCGCTCCTGACGCCCGACGATGCCCGGCAGCACCTCGAACAGCGCGCCGTCGCGCTGCAGGCGGAAATCGACCGGATCGAACAGAATTTGCGCCATGCAATCGCGATGCCGGTGCCCCGTCTCTTTCTCCTGGAAATGGAATATTTAAGCGCAACCTATGGCACGCAGCTTGTTTGGGTACGCGCCATCACCGCCGACCTTCAGTCCGGCAAACTGACCTGGAGCGAAGCCTGGCTTCGCCAGATTGCAATGGAACTTTCCCAGCCCAGCGAACACACGTCTTCCTAGCGAAAGGCCAAGACCATGAAAACCAATACCTTGCAGGTGATCATCATCGGCGCGGGGACCGGAGGACTTTGCCTTGCGCATGGTCTCAAGCGGGCCGGCATCGATGTCCGGGTGTACGAACGCGACCGCACGCGACGCGATGGCCTGCATGGCTATCGCGTCGGCATCAGCCCTGCGGGAAGCCAGGCGCTCAAAAGCTGCCTGCCGCCGCCGCTCTTTGATCTCTTTGTTGCCACCTGCGCGCGGGCACCGCGCCATTTCAACATGCTGACGGAAAACATGTCCGAGCTGATATCCATGCCGGTACCAGGCAGCGATGATCCGGTCGACAGCGAAAAATCGGTCAGCCGCATGACGCTGCGCCAAGTCCTGCTCACCGGGCTCGAGGACTGTGTCGTGTTCGACAAGATACTCTCAAGCTACCGGAACAATGAAGACGGCACGGTCACCGTCGTCTTCGATGACGGTTCAACGGATACGGGCGATGTGCTGGTCGGTGCAGACGGTGCCAACTCACGCGTTCGCAAGCAACGCCTGCCCGAGGCACGCATGGAGGATACGGGCATCGTCTCCATCGGCGGCAAGGCCGCGCTCACACCCGAAACCAGAGCGCTTCTTCCCGACAAGGTTTTTCACGGCATATCGATGATCATGGCACCGAAGGGCTATGGCGCCATTCTTCACGTCATGGAGTTCAAATGGGACAATGACGGCGTGAAGCACGGGGTCGGCGGCAATGAGGCCGATCTGATTGCCGAATGGCCAGGACTGCTTTTCGACAACACCCGCGATTACATCATGTGGGGTGTCTGGGGCGCGCGCAAGAATCTGCCGGAGGATCCCGCGTCCCTTCCCGGCCCCGACCTTGCCAGGATCGCCGCGAAGATGACCCGGAACTGGCATCCCGACCTGCGCCGCCTGATCGCGCTTTCCGATCCAACCACCATCTTTCGCGTCAATATCCGCACGTCGGTTCCGGCCTCCCCATGGCAGTCGTCGAACGTGACGCTGCTCGGCGATGCCATACACACCATGACGCCCGGACGCGGCGTTGGCGCCAATACCGCCATGCGGGATGCAGCCCTGTTGTGCAAGCGGCTCACCGAGGTGCGCGACGGCGGCAAGCCGCTGGTGGAAGCCCTGCACGCCTACGAAGCCGAAATGCTGGAATACAGCGCGCGGGCAGTGCTCGAGTCACGCAAGCAGATGGACGCAAACAGCCTCAGCCACAGGCCCGTGCTCGGCCGCATCCAACTGGCGGTCATGCGCGGCGCACTGCGCATCATCAATGCCGTCCCGGCTCTCAAGCGCCGCATGACTGACTCCGAAACCCGCCTGCGCAAAATCGACAACAAGCATGAATTTGCGGCTTAGACGGGGTCGCTTGCCGGGGATGGAGGCCAGCGTTTCAGCGCATCCATTCCTGCCTGCGTCAGGGCATAGACGCCCCTGTCGACGCGCTCGAACCATCCGTAGACATTGCCGCGCAGTATCTGCGGAGCATTGGGGGCAACGTCGCGCAGATCGCGTGGCCGCAGATGGCCGCGCTGCAGCGCCTCGGCACAGGCAAGCGCCTGCTGGCGGTAGGCCGTCATGATCGGCGTGCGGGAACCGCCGCCCGATGTCGGATCGCCCTTGCGGCGCCGGTGCTCCGCGACCAGCCGAGAGCGCTTGCGCGCATTGTTTCGCGGCATCGGCGCGGCCGGGCTGACAATGATGCTGACCACACCGCCATCCGACACACCCAGCATGCCGAAACCCAGCCGGCGGCAGAGGTCGCGGAACCGGCGGTCGCTTTCGCGTCCCTTGCCCCGCGCTGAAATGCGCGCCGCAAGCCAGAC
Source organism: Phyllobacterium sp. SL163 (assembly GCF_049896885.1). Classification (NCBI taxonomy): domain Bacteria; kingdom Pseudomonadati; phylum Pseudomonadota; class Alphaproteobacteria; order Hyphomicrobiales; family Phyllobacteriaceae; genus Phyllobacterium; species Phyllobacterium sp. SL163. The sequence goes on from NZ_JAFCVE010000006.1 coordinate 271,528, forward strand.
TTCATCGCTGAGAGCCGCCCGGTCGACCGCCTGCAGGAGGAGTTCGAGATTGAAACTGAGCTTGAGTTCGCAGATGACCACTAAAGGCGGCTCACCATCGCTCAGCGCGACGATGTCACAACCGACGATCTCACCTTTGACGCTGTAACCAGCCTCCTCAAGAAATCCTTTGATCGGGAGATAGAGCGCTGTCTCCAAGGTGCATCCTTTGCCATACATGCCATCCCCTCGCGTTCGCAAAGCGAATGTGAGAGGCGGGTGCCGCCCTATAGCATTTGAGCGGGCAAAGCGGAAAGGGTCAGAAGACGGCAAGCTCCGTTTCCGGATCGAACAGGTGCACGTTCCCCGGCGCGATAAAGAGTTCTGTCTCGCGGCCCCGGCTCACCCCCGGCCTGCCGCTATGGGCGGCCACCACCTGCTGGGAGGCGATGGATGCCGTCACGAATGTCATGCTCCCCGTCGACTCCACCGCTTCCACGACGACCTTGATCGCCAGATCGCCGGTTTCGCGGGTGAAGGCAAGATGCTCCGGACGCAGGCCGGCCAGCAAACGCCGGCCGGGGGCCAGCGCGCGACCGAGCATGAGCGATTGAGCCTGATCCTTCTCCAGCATCAGTCTGTTGCCATCGGGCCCAACCGTGACCGGAATGAAATTCATGGCGGGCGATCCGATAAATCCGGCAACGAACCTGTTGGCGGGCCGGTCGTAAAGATCGAGCGGGCTGCCCTGCTGCTCAACCACTCCGGCGCGCATGACAACGATGTGGTCGGCCATGGTCATGGCCTCGACCTGATCATGCGTCACGTAAACCGATGTCGCCTGCAAGCGTTCATGCAGCTTGCGGATCTCGCTGCGCATATGCACCCGCAGCGCTGCATCGAGATTAGAAAGAGGTTCGTCGAAGAGAAACACCTTGGGGTTGCGCACGATGGCACGCCCCATGGCGACGCGCTGGCGCTGGCCGCCGGACAGGGCTTTCGGCAGCCGGTCAAGCAGGGCGCCAAGACCCAGCGTTTGCGCGGCGGCACGCGTGCGCTCGGCAATCTCCTGCTTCGGGCGCCGCTTCAGGCGCATCGAATAGTTCATGTTGTGCTCGACATCCATATGCGGATAGAGCGCATAGGACTGGAACACCATCGCCACGTCCCGCTCGCGCGGCGGCTTGTGCACGACACTTTCCCCGGCGATGCGCAGATCGCCGGAACTAGTCTTTTCGAGGCCAGCGAGGGTGCGCAGCAATGTCGACTTGCCGCAGCCAGACGGCCCCACCAGTGCAACGAAAGCGCCTTGTTCGATGGCGATGTTGATGTCCTTCAGCGCGTGAAACCCGCCATAATGCTTGTTCAGGTGGTCGATTTCGATCTGAAACATGGTTCACCTCATTTCAGCGCGCCGGCGGTAAGACCGCTGACGATGCGCCGTTGCAGCAGCATGAATACGAAAAGGATGGGCGTGACGTAGATGGCGGCATAGGTCATGATCCCGTTCCAGTCGCTAGCGTCGGGACCCATGAAGGTCTGCAGGCCGACCGTCGCCACCTGCAGCTCGTTCCTGGCAATCAGGGACCGGGCGTAGACATATTCACCGAAGGATTGCAGAAAGATCAGCACAGACGTGACGAGAATGCCGTTGCGCGCCAAAGGCAGCATGATGTTGAAGAATGCGCCGATGCGCGACGAACCATCGACAAGCGCAGCGTCTTCCAGCTCGCGCGGCACCTGCACGAAGGTAGCCCGGCACAGCACGATATAGAGCGGCAGCATCTTAGCCGTCTGCGCCAGAATGACCGCCACGCGCGGGCTGGCCAAAAGGCCGATCTGATTGAACATGACGAAGATCGGCGTCACCATCAGCGAGGACGGCAGCACCTGCATCATCAGGATAGCGAAGAGGGCCATGTCCATCCAGATATTGCGGACACGCGAGAGAACATATGCGCATCCCGTCCCCATGAACGTGACGAGAATGGTGACCCCAACCGCGATCAGCAGCGAATTCCAGATATAGCGCCCCATGCCCCGGCTCTGCCAAACCTCGGCAAAACTCCACTGGGGATTTATCGGCCAGAATGTTGGCGGATATTGAAAGATCTCGGAGCTGCCTTTGAAGGCGGTGAGATACATCCAGTACAACGGGAACAGGTAGATCGCCGTCATCACCAGACCGATGGCGAGGAGAATATAACGTTTCATCGGCGCTCTCCTCAGTAACTGTGTTCGTGACGCGTGGAGCGGACATAGACGGCGGCAACGACAATGACGAAAAGGATCATCATCACCGAGACCGCGCTGCCCAGCGATATTTCATAGGTCTGGAAGGACAATTGCCACGACCAGTATTGCGCGACGTTGGAACTGTCGGCCGGACCGCCCTGCGTCAGGGCCGCAATGAGATCGAACTGCTGCAGGGTGAAGATCACACCGAGCGAAATGACCGCGCCGAGCTGCGCCCGCATCAGGGGCAGCGTGATCGACCGGAAGCGTTCGAAGGGTCCCGCGCCGTCGAGTTCGGCAGCCTCGTAGACATCGCGCGGAATGGCGGCAAGGCCAACGGAGAGCAGGATCATGTTGAAGGGGATGCCGAGCCACACATTGGCAATGATCACCGCGTAAAGCGCGACATCCGGGTCGGACAGCCAGAAGACACGCTCACCGGCAATGCCAAGCGACATCAGCACATAGTTGATGACACCGAAATCCCCGGCGAACAGCCATTTCCAAATCGCCCCGACCACCAGAGCCGGCATGATCCAACCGGCCAGGAACAACCCGCGCAGATAGGTGGCTCCCGGGAAATCCTGCTGGAAAAACAGCGCAAGGCCGAAACCGATCGACAGCTGGAAGACGATCGACAGGACGACGAACTTGACGGTGTTCCACAGCACCGCCATCGCAATGGGTTGAGATATCACGTCATAATAGTTCTGCAGGCCGACAAAGGGGCGGTTGAACGAGGTGATCGTGAACATGTCCACCGTCTGCAGCGACATGATGATGTTGTAGAGAATGGGAAATGCCGAAAACGCGATCAGATAAGCCAATGCCAGACCGAGCAGCAGGATATCAAAGCCGCTCCCGTCCCTGATGGTCCTGATAATGCCCTGCATAGTGCCCTCCCGCCCCATGTGGATTGTTGGCCTGTCCCCGCATAACGAATGCGAGGACAGGATTTGATCTACTTTTTCAGAACCACGTCGATCTGCTTCTGCGCCGCTGCCAAGGCCGTTTTCGGGTCGCTCTTGCGGGTGAGCGACGACTGTATGGCCGTGTAGATGGCCTTGGAGATTTTCGGCCATTCCGGATGCGGACCGCGGTTGCGCGCATATTTCATGCTTTCCTCGAAGACAGCGTAGATGGCCGGTATTTTAGGGTTGTTGGACTGAATCCTCGCGGCGGGCAGAAAGCCGAAGCGGTTCCAGACATCCGGCATCTTGCCGTAGAGAAATTCCAGCAGGATGAAGGCTTCCTTCGGGTGCTTGCTGTTGGCGAGAATGACATTGTCGCCCTCGCCCAGGGCGGAAGCCCGGGTTGCGCCCTCATGCGGAACCGGCAGCAGCGCGGCGCGGAAATCGAACTTTGCTTCCTTGCTCATGCGCGGCAGCTCCCATGGTCCGGAGATCGCCATGGCCGCATTTCCGGCATTGAAGGTGCCGGTCGAGTCATATTGCCCGCGGATGAGCGTATCGGGCGAGGCCAGCTTCTCATCGAGCAGTTTGCTCCAGAACTGCAGCACTTTCACACCACCATCCGTATCCACCTTATTGTAGTCACCGCCCGCCATTTGCAGCCACGGCAGAAACTGGAACGTTCCCTCTTCGGTTGCCACGGCGGAAAAGGCCATTCCATAAATGTTCTTTGCCGGATCGTTCAGCGTCTTGGCAGCGGCATAAAGCTCATCCCAAGTCCTGGGCGGCTTGTCGGGATCGAGCCCCTTCGCCTTGAACATGTCTGCGTTGTAGTAGAGCGCCAGCGTGTTGGCGCCGCGCGGAACACCATAGATCTTGCCATCCCATGTCACCGAGGAAAGCGGGCCCGGAAAAATATCGACCTTCCTGATCACCTTCGATTCCGCGAGCATCGGCGAGAGATCAAGAAGTAGTCCGCGCGAGGCGAAGAGCGCCACTTCGGGATTGTCGATATAGGTGACATCGGGCGATTCACCGGTTGCGGTGGCGCGGGCAAGGTCGTTGACCATGTCGCGGAATTGCACGGTTTTGACATTCAGCTTGATGTCCGGGTGCGCCTGCTCGAACTCGTCCTTCAGAAGATAGATATACTGATCCGGCCGGTCGATGGTCCAGATATCAAGCGTCACCGGCTCGGCATGCGCAGCCGTGCCCGACAGCATCAGTGCGGCAGCGGCAATCCAATGCGAAATGCTCTTCATAGGTTTCCTCCTCGTGTTACTCGACACCGGTATTGCGCTTCTTGGCGGCGCGTCTTTCCTGGTCGGATCTGATCTCCATCATCACCGGAACTCCCGTCCGGCAGCGGGCCCGCTCGGGGAAATCAGGGATTGGCGACGAAATCACCGCCACGGCTGTGTTTCAGATAATTCAGGGAATGCACCTGCCCGGTCATTTCCAGATCATTGCGATAGACCGGATCGTGCCAGCCCTCGATATCGATTGATCCCGACCAGCCGGCGAGGCGCAGTTCCGATATGACATCGGTCCAGTTGGTATCGCCAAATCCCGGCGAGCGCATGAACACGAACTTCTCCTTGCCGAAAATCCCATGCTCGCGGATAACCTCCCAGCGGATCGTGGCATCCTTGCCGTGAACGTGGAAAATCTTGGGCGCCCATTTGCGGATCTGCGGCAAGGGATCGATGAGATAGACCATCTGGTGACAGGGCTCCCATTCGAGCCCGAGATTATCGGCCGGCACTTCGTTGAAGATCATTTCCCAGGCATCCGGCGTATGGGCGATATTCCAGTCGCCGGTTGCCCAGTTGCCGTCCATGGCACAGTTCTCAAAGGCAAGCTTGACGCCCTTGTCGGCGGCCCGCCGCGAAAGTTCGCCCCAGACCTTCTTGAACTGGGGCAGACTGTCTTCAATCCGCTTGCCGCGCACGCGGCCGGTGAACCCGGCAATGGTGCCGGCGCCGAAGAGATGGGCATTGTCGATCAATGCCTCCCAGCCTTTCAGCGTCTCACGATCGATCTCCGTGTCCTCAAGCGGATTGCCGAACATGCCGAGGGTCGAGATCGTCACATCCGCGTCGCCGATGGCGTCTTTCAACTGCGCCGCGAGCATCGGCAGGTCCTTGTTCATCACCTGCCAGAAGAATGGCTCGATGCTCTCGAAGCCATGCGGCAGGATGGCTTTGACATAGGCGGCGGGATCAGGCGCATTGCCTCTGATCATGGTGCCGATACGGATCGATTGTGCCGGGTTGCTCATTCCGAATTCCTTCAGATCGTGATTTCAATACGCCGTCCGGTTTCGGCGCTTTGGATCGCACCGAACACCATGGCAAGGCTTTTGATATTTTCGGTCCCGGCCGTTTCCGGCGCGTCACCGCCCCGGCTTGCCGCGATGAAATCCTGCATGACTCCGAGGTGACCGCCGATGCGGTGGGACGCATCAAGGGGAGGTATCTCGACGGCGGTCACCCCGGAGAACAGGCCATCCTTGCCGGCGGTGACGGCTTCGGCCCGTATGTCGTCGTGCCCGTCCCAGACAATCGTTCCCTTGCTGCCGACGATGCGCCAGCTGCTTTCCCAGCTGGTCCGCAGACCATCGGCGCACCAGCTGCCGCGGTAGGTGAAGACGGCACCATTGCTGAATTCGAAGATCGCGGCGGCAGAAGAACCCTGACTGTACCAGGAATTGCTTGGCTCCCACTCCCGGGCATAAACCGCGCTGGCAGCGTCCCCGGCGAGAAAGCGCGCCGCATCGAACGTGTGGATCGCCATGTCCAGAAACAGCACATGGCGCATCTCCTCGCGAAATCCGCCGAAATGCGGCCCGAGAAAGAAATCACAATGCAGGCTGGTCACATCACCAATGGCTCCAGAGGCAACGAGCTGACGGATGCGGCGGATCTGGGCGAGATAACGCCTGTTCTGCACAACCGCATGAATACGTCCTGCCCCACGTGCACGCCATACGAGATCCCGCGCCTCGTCCATGGTTTCAGCCATCGGCTTCTCCGACAGCACGTGACAACCCGCGTCAAGCCCGGCGGCCACGGTCGCATGGCGGGCGGCCGGAACGACGACGTCGAACAGGAGATCAGGGCTGGTCTTTGCCAGAACGGCGGAAAGACTGTCTGAGGCGATTGCCGCGCCGAGACCAAATTCTGCGATGCGCGCCTCCGCGCGCTCTTTCGCCAGGTCGACAACACCGACAATATCGATATCGCCAATGGTCCGGGCTGCCTCAAACCATGCTTTGCTCATGGCTCCGCAGCCGACTAAAACGGCACGCTGCATTGTCTCTCCTCCCCACGAAATTCACCAGAAACCGGCTAAATCGGTTGCAAATGCCTTCCGTAAACGTTTACGATTTCATATCGGCGAATTATTTTTGTCAATCCCCCTTTCGGTGTTTTAAGAATGAAAGGGCATCAGCGCCGAGTCGCACAGGGAGAAAAAGCGTGAGCATCCGGGACCTTGCCCGCCATCTCGATATTTCGATCGGAACAGTTTCCCGTGCCCTCAACGGGAAGGCTGACGTCAATCAAGAGACGCGCGAGCGCGTGCTTGAGGCGGCCAAGCAACTTGGCTATGTGCCGAACCAGTCCGGCCGCAGTCTCCGACAGGGCACCACCAACACGATCGGCTTCATGATTGAATCAACCATCGAGACGGTCGACACCGGCGGCAGCTTCTTCATGCCCGTCTTCGAAGGCGTTCAGTCGGTGTTCCGGCGCCATCACCTCGACCTCGTTGCACTTCTGTGCGGCACCGACGAAGAGCCTGCCGCCTATCTCAACCGCGTGGTTGCGCGTCGCTTTGTCGACGGGCTGATCATATCGGCAACCACACGTCACGATCCCCGCATTGATTTCCTGCTGGAGCGAAAAATTCCCTTCATCACGCTGGGCCGCAGCGAAACAGCGGGCAATTACCCGTGGATTGACCTCGATTTCGAAGGCGTTGCAACGGCAGCGGTCAGGCGGCTTACCGGGCTGGGTCACAGCCGCATTGCCATTGCCGTACCGGCCAGCGACATCAACCTCGGCTACATCTTTCTCGATGCCTACAAACAGGCCCTCGCCGCCTGCGGCATAGCGTTTGATCCGGACTATGTGTTCCGGTCCCATGCCAACGAGGAAGGCGGCTACCAGATTGCAAGTGCCGTCCTTGCCCAGGGGCGAATGCCGACAGCCATCATCCTCGTCAATGAAAACATGGCCCTCGGACTGTACCGACGCTTCTACGAGTCCGATATTCACCCGGGCCGCGACATCGCCGTCATCGGTTTCCGCGAGAGCACCCAAAGCCGGTTTCTGTCGCCCACGCTGACCTGTTTCAGGATTTCCCTGCGCGATCTTGGCATCAAGCTGGCGGAATCCCTGCTTTCAACCATGCCCGCTTATGAAGACCATTATCCGCAGGAAAGGGTGCAGCTCGTCTGGCCGCTGCAACTGATCCCCGGCGAGAGCGACAGGCACCAGCCCGTCAATTGACGCCGGTGATCATCGACACGATCTCGTTCTTGTCCGTCTCGGACGTCTTGCGAATGCCAATCTGCTTCCCGCGCCGCAAAACACAGATACGGTCGGAGAGCTTGAAGACCTGGTCCAGACTGTGGCTGATGATCAGCACACCGATGTTGCGGGTTTTCAAGGATTGCACGATGGCTTCGACCTTGGCCGTTTCGGCCACGCCCAGCGCCGCCGTTGGCTCGTCCAGCAGGATCAGCTTGCTCGCCCAATGGGTTGCCCGCGCGATCGCCACCCCTTGACGCTGCCCGCCGGACAAATCCCGGATCGTGGCATGGGCCGAAGGTATCCGCACATCCAGCTCCTGGACCAGCTTTTCAGTATCGCTGATCATCTTGCCGCGATCGAGCAGACCGAAGCGGTTGACCGGCTCGCGGCCAAGGAACATGTTCATGTAAACGGTCTGCTGGTCGGCGAGCGCCAGATCCTGGTACACGACTTCAATGCCATGGGCGCGCGCCATGCTGGCGCTCGCCATCGTCACTGTTTCACCCTCGATTGTGATCGTGCCGGCGGATGGGGCGTATACGCCTGAGATGATCTTGATCAGCGTGGATTTTCCCGCCCCGTTGTCGCCGACAAGAGCAACGATTTCACCGGGGAAGATGTCCAGCGAGAAATTTTCGATGGCCGTCACGGCATCGAAATTCTTGCGGATGTCGGTCAGTTTGAGAACAGGTGACACGTCGGTGACAGTCATTCGATTTCTCCTATACAGGCCAGGCGGCGGTTTCACCGAAACCGTTTTCGATTGTCTCGACCTTGGGCGCACCTTTTGAAATACCGGACACGCCGACAATATAGGCGCGTGTCACGAAAGCCTGGCCGCGGAAGCCGAAAACGGCCGTATCGCCAGGGCGGGGTGAGCCGGGAGCGGTCGCGTCGATCATGGCGTAGTAATCAATCGCCGCAGGCGGCGGCACTTCAACACTGCGCAGCGCCGCGGCACTGACCGTCGGTTCGCTGGTGACAATCGCCTTCACATCATAATCCGGGAAGATCGGGTCGATGTAGAAACCACCGCCGAAGCAATAGGCCTTGCCCCCGGCAAGATGCGATACCTCGGTCATATACAGCACCGCGGGAAGTTCCGGCAAATCCTCCATGACGTGAAGCGCCGTGGTTCCGTGCAGACCATTGCCCGGTTCGCATTGGGTGGCGCCCGCTTCGGCCAATGCGGCCAGCAACACCGACGATGTCGTTCCCGGCGCATTCACCTCGACATTGGTCCGGCCGGCCTTCTGCAGAGCCTCGGCAGCCTTGGTGAGCGTTGCCAGATTGGGCGTAGGTTTCACCTTGCGCGCGGCATGATCGAACAGGAGTGCCGGGAATGTCGTGATGCCGGCGAAGCGGCCGCCCTCCACATCGTCTAGACGGTCGGCAACCCCGACAATATCGTCCGCATCAAATCCGCCCTCATGCCCGCGATAGAAGGTGTCGCCTTCAGCCTTGATGCGGGCAAGCAGGTTCTGCGTGTAACCGGCAGCGCTCGCGCCCTTGCCGGCCTCCGCCGCCTTTTCCGTGTTGAACACCGTCCAGTAATCCGGGCGAAAACGGGCGGCTGCAGCGGCGGCTTCATGACGCGCGACCTGCTGCAAATGGCCGAGATGCCCGAGCTTGAGGCCTGCATTGTGCACGGCCCGGGCACAGGCCATATCGACGGCAACGGCGGCATCGATGCCGCCGCGCTTGATGGCACGGCAGAATGAACTGGACCGGCCGACCTGCTTGGTCATGCCGAAGATTTTCAGGCCCTGCCTGTCCGCTTCGGACTTGAGGACACGCGCATTGGCTTCCACCGCATCGAGATCAAGCACATAGGCATTGGCCGGAATGCGGCCGGCCTGATGCAGCTGGATTGCGCTTTCCACAAAGGATGGGTTGCGGCGGCGTAGAATATCGAGAAACATGGAAAACTCCCTCAGCGCGACTTTTCGCGTAGCGAAACCGCCACGGCAGCAAGAATGATCAGACCGCGGACGATCATCTGGTCAGAGACGGACAGGCCCATCAGGATCAGACCGTTGTTCAGCATGCCCATCATCAGCGAACCGACCAGCGCACCGATGATGGAGCCTTTGCCGCCGTTGAGCAGCGTTCCGCCGACGATGACCGCGGCAATGACCGTCATCAGATCGGTTTCACCCAGCGTGTACTTGGCGGCCTGCAGGCGGCCGGCATAGAGGAGGCCAGCCAGTGATGCCAGCACGCCGCTCATCATCAGGACCGTCAGGCGGATGCGCGGAACGCTGATACCGGATACGCTCGCAGCCCGGTTGTTGTCTCCCGTGGCAAGCACATGCGCCCCAAAGCGGGTATGACGGTAGACGATGTGGCCGATGCATATGGCTCCCACCGTCCACCACACCAGCGAGGGAATGCCAAGCAGGGTTCCGGAGCCGAAGAAGCCGGTGAAGGCGCTGTTGGTTACCGGGATCGAGCGAAGATCGGTCAGCGACCGGGCGACACCGGCAAACAGTCCCATGGTGGCAAGAGTCACCAGGAAGGACGGAAGTCTTACGTAAGCGACGAGAACACCATTGACCAGGCCGATCAGCAGACCTGCACACAGGCCGGCGGCAATACCGGCCGTCATGCCGTAGCCGTTCATGGCAACTGCGCCCGCAAGCGCGGAGACGGCGACGATGGACCCGATCGAAAGATCGATTTCCCCGGCGGAAAGGACAAACACCAAGCCGATTGCCATGATGGTCACCGGCGCTGTCTGGAGCACAATATTTGACAGGTTGCGGACCGTCAGGAAGCCGCTATCTCTCAGCACGATCGCAAAGAACAGAAAGATGGCGAGAAACCCGAGATAGACGACATATTGCTGTAGATTCGCCTTGCCCAGAAGGGACAGCGATCGTCCGGACGGCACCAGGCTTGGGTTGGTTTTTGACATGGTATCTTCCTCAAAGGAAAGTGAAACGGGAGCGGCCGACCCCTGCCGGGACGGCAGCCCGCACAGTCATTTCAATGCTTCGACGATGCTCTCGGGGGCGTCCTTGTTGAGCGAGGTCTTCCATCCCGCAAGGACGTTTTCTTTCGTCACAGCCAATGAATCGACAACCAGAAAGGGTTCGGCTTTCTTCCCGATCAGCGACCCCGCCGCAGCGCGCGCGGCGGTGCGGCCAATATTGTAAGCCTCGTCGGCAACGAGCGCGGTGAAGCTGCCGCCCTTGACCATGTCAAGCGCTGCCGGTTCATTCAGGTCGAGGGCGACAATCCGCGTGCTGGTATTGCCGGCAGCCTTGAGTGCCGCCAGAACATTGAGCGCCGGTTCGGCCCAGGTGACATAGATGCCGTCAAGATCGGGATGCTTGATCAAAAGCCCCTGGGCGATTTCCTCACTGCGCGCGGGATCGGCCATGCCGGCTTCGGCAACGATCTTCATATCGGGATATTTTGTCTCGATGGTTGTTTTGAATGCCCGATCCCGCTGATTGGTCACATAGAAATCGGCATCGTGATAGATGTAGCCGAGCTTCCCCTTCTTGCCGAGGGAGGCAGCCATGGCGTCGGCCGCCTTGCTGCCCATCTGGAACAGGTCGTCGGAGACAATGGTCACATAGTCCTTGCCGTGCTCGTATCCCGCCGGCGAGTTGTCGATAAAGGCAAGCTTGACCCCGGCCTTGCGCGCGGGATCATAGACCGCTGCCGCGGTGGTCGGATCGACAGGCAGCGACACGATGATCGTGGGCTTCTTCGCCAGAACCGTTTCCACGTCGGACTGTTGGCGGGCACTGTCAAAGCTGGCATTGGTCTCCGCTACAATCGTGATGCCGAGCGCGGCGAATTCTGCTTCCGCCCCGCGATTGACCGCATTGGTGTATTCGCTCATCTCGTGCCAGACCAGCGCGGCGGTATAGTTGCCGTCCTTGATCTTCTGGACCTCGTCAGCGGTGAGGGTCACGCTGGTGGCGGGCGTCGGCTTTTCGCCATGCGGTCCGACCGTTACCCCTTCGGCCGCGAAGGCCTGCGTTGCGAAGATGCTGACAGCAAGCGCTGCCGACAATGTGAGAAATCTGGACATGACTGCCCCCTTGATTGGTTTGTCGAACGTTGAACCGTACCGCTTCGCGCTATTTCACGGCGTCGAGGATGGATTGCGGTGCATCGCGGTTGAGCGATTCCTTCCAGCCTGAAGCGATGGTCTCTTTGGTTACGGTCAATGCCGGAGCGACGATAAAGGGCGGCGTTGCCTGATTGAGCAGGGATTTCAGGCCTGTCGCCGCCATTGTGCGGCCAAGCTCGTAGGCTTTGTCGGCAACCAGCGCCGTCACATTGCCGCCCTTGGCCATATCGAGACCCACAGGCTCGGCAAGATCGAGCGTGACGATCTTCGTCTTGGTGTTTCCGGCAGCGCGCAAGGCAGCGAGCACGCCGTCGGCGGGCTCCGCCCAGGTCACGTAGATGCCGTCAAGATCAGGATTCTGCAGCAGCATCGCACTTGCCAGTTCCTCGGCGCGCGACGGATCCGAAATACCTTTTTGGGCAACGATCTTGATGTCCGGATAGTCTTTCTCGATTGTCGATTTGAACGCATTGTCGCGCTGGTTGGTGACATAATAGGTGGCATCGTGGAAAATCCAGCCAACTTTACCTTTGCCGCCGATGGATTTTGCCAAGGCATCAGCCGCCTGCTTGCCCATCTGGAAGAGGTCATCCGTTACAATGGCCGCATAATCGGCGCCTTGCTTGTAACCCGCCGGCACATTCGACAGGAACACAAGCTTGGTATGATCGGCAATCGCCTGCTTGAAGGCCTCGGCCGAGGTCACTGGATCAAGCGGCAGGGCCAGGACGACATCGGGCTTGGCGGCAAGCGCCGTTTCGATATCGCTGCGCTGGCGCGCGGCGTCAAACCCGGCATCCGTCGTGACAACGACTTTCACACCGGCGCGGGCAAACTCATCCTTTGCGCCAGCCGAAACGGCATTCACGAAATCCGACGATGTGTGCCAGAGCAGAGCCGCCTTGTAGCCCTTGTCCTTCAGCGAGGCGAGATCGGCATCAGACAGGGTAATGGCGGAGCTTGGCGTTGCCGCTTCTCCCGACGGCCCGACTGTCTGCGCAAATGACGCAGAAGCCGACAGCAAGAAACAGGTCAGAGCCGTTGCATTCAGAAATCTTTTCACAAGCATTGGAATGTTCCCTTTTTATTATTGTGGTGTCGTTGGTCATTCAATAACGCCGCAGTATTCGGCGATAAAGCTGGCAAACGCGACGATTCCGGCAAGGTATTCCTCCACGTCGACGCGTTCCTCATAGGTGTGGCAGTTGCGGATATCGCCCGGGGCGCAGTACACCGCCGGCGTTCCCAGTAGATTGACGAAGAATGGTGACTCGGACCAGAAAGGCGCGCCCTCGATCACGCCGCGCCCGTGCATTGCATCGGCAACGGCCTTTGACAGCATTGCAACCTCCGGCGCATGCCGGTCGATCTCGGCGGCGGTGCCGCCCAGCGGATGGTCGCGGCCCGCCGGATAGGAGATGTCGATCCTGATATCCGGATCGGACACCGCGCCGCGAATGACAGCTTCCATCTCCGCTGCGGCCGTATCGAGGGATTCACCCGGTAAAAGCTTGCGGATCAGCGAAAGCGTGCACTCCTCAGGCACGGCAATGAAGCCGCCGCCCTTCAACCCCGTGATCAACAGGAAGCCGCGGCCGATGAGGTCATGCTCCGCGCGCGCCGCTACCGCATCCGAATGGTTCCACAGGGCCGACATGATGGCATGGCTCGCCTTCAGCGCATCCTTTCCCAGCTCCGGCACGCCGAAATAAGCCGACTTTCCGGTTACCGTGATGTCGGCGATGAAAAAGCCGATCTGTGCCGAATAGACCGACAGCTGGGTCGGCTCGACATAGACGGTAAAATCCGGCTTCGGGATGGCGCCTGCCTCGATGCGTGCGACATAATCCTTGATGCCCGCCGAGACGCCCGTTCCCGGCTGCCCGCTCTCCTCATCCCCGACAAAGGCGAAGGCGACATCCCCGGCAAGCCGGATGCCGGCTTTGTCCAGCAGCGAGAGTGCGGCAAGCGCTGTGCATATGCCCGCTTTCAGGTCTCCGGCACCCCTGCCCCAGATTTGGCCGTCGATGACGGGAGCGGCGAACGGGTCCGCATGCGCGGTCCCCGCCCAATGTTCGGCCCAACCATCGACATGGACCGTATCCGTGTGGCCGATGAACAGGAGCCGCTTTCCACCGCCATTGCCCCGGCGCTCGCCCCAGATGTTCGGGCGCCCCGGCAGAAAATCAGCGGTTTCAATGGCGGTGAGCGCACGGGCACGCATCTGCTCGTTCAGATAGGCAACAAAGTTTGCTTCATTTCCGGTGATGCTGTTGCGCCCGATTGCACCACGCAGCAGTGCCACGGCGTCATCGGCATCGAGAACCTCGCGTAACCGCGAGGCGAGATTGCTTGCATCCATCATCATACGACCTCCCGCAATGTGACCGTGCTGGCGGGCGGCAGCGAGATACGGCTATCGGGCGCATCGGCACCGAAGAGCGTATTGTGCAGGTGCCCCAACCCTATGGCGGCAGCGCCGATAATGGCGGCACGCGACCCAAGCACACTGGCCTCGACATCGATCGGATAAGGAAAACAGCGCGGCAGCAGGTCTTTTACCCGCGACAGCATCTCCGGCCGTAGGCCGATTGAACCGCCGAGGATGACTTTTTCCGGATTGGCAATGGCGGCAATGGCGCCAATTCCGCGCGCAAGAAGGCGGGCAGTGTCGTCGAGAACCCTGTTGGCATTCGTATCGCCAGCCGTCGCAGCCTCAAAAATAGCGGGTACACCCAATGATATCCCCGACAAGGCCCTGTAACGCTCGATGATGCTCATCGAGGCGACCGCCCGCTCGAAGGCGCCTGCGCTCAAGGATTCCGCATCGAACGGGTCGGAACCGAAGGGCAGAAAGCCGAGTTCGCCAGCCGCATGGATATTGCCGCGCACCAGCTGCCCGCCCACCATGAGGCCGCCGCCGATACCGGTTCCCAGCGCAATATAAGCAAGATTGTCGATGCCCTGCCCCTGGCCCAACCAGTTCTCACCGATGACGGCAAGATTGACATCGTTCTCCAGCATGACATCAACGCCGAACGCGCGTTCAAATGCCGTTGCCACGTCCATGGTGTCGAAGCCGGCGATATTGGGCGCAAGCAGGATACGGCCGGTATCACTGTCCGGCGCACCCGGCGCACCGACAACGGCAAGCCTGATCTTCTCGCGCGGGATAGCCTGACGAGCGGCCGCCCGAAAACACATGTTTGCGATCTGGTCGATAACCGCCTGCCCGCCCCTCGGGTCCGTTGGCGCCGTATCCTCGGCAAAGACCTGGCAGGCCAGATCGACGATGGCCACACGCACCTTCGTGCCGCCCAGATCAACGGCGGCGATGTAGGCTGCGCTTGGAATAAGCTCATAGGTGACCGCGGTACGCCCAACGTGACCGCTGGTACGTCCGGTTTCCTGAACCCAGCCTTCCGTTTCCAGCTGGCGGACAATCTCCGAAATCGTCTGTTTCGACAGCCCTGTCTGCTTGGAGATCGAGGCCCGCGAAATCGGACTACCCTGCACGATAGCTTCTATTACGGCCCGCTGGGAGAACTTACGGGACAGGCGCACAGCTTCGTTCAACACAGCCTCACATATTTAGTTCGTTCTATCACCGAACTAATAACGTCTCGTCAAACTTGTCAAGCGTGCAACGCCAAAAATCGAACTATTGTTGTGGCGGGATGAAGAATGTCGACCGGGTGCGATTCAGGGACATGGAGCCATCGACAATGACTGTCTGTGGCGCGGAGCCGGTTGCCGGGCCCTGCGGCGATATCCGGGCATGGGCGGGATCTGGTTCGACAACCAAACCCGACGGACCGTGCCAATCGGTTTTAATCAACCGACGGCTCACTATCTCGTTTCAAGCGGAGACACGACGCACACTTTCGAGCGCGTCAGGAACCGCACTTCGCGGCCATTGTCGAGCGAGAACATGCCGCCGCGGCCCGGCACGACATCGATGATCAGTTCGGTATGTTTCCACACGCTATACTGGGAGGCACTGATATAGACCGGTGCGCCGCCGATTTCACCCAGACAGACGTCCTGGTCGCCGATGATGAAGTCCCCTTGCGCGTAGCACATCGGCGACGAGCCGTCGCAACAACCGCCCGACTGATGAAACATGATCGGCCCGTATTCCGCCTGCAGCGTTCGAATGAGATCGAGAGCAGCGATCGTGGCACTGACCTGATTTTGCATGATGCCTCCCCAATGGTGACACTGGCAGCGCCACGCAGACGCCGCCAGCTTTGCAACGTCAGAGTGCTCAGAAGAATCCGAGCTTCTTCGGGCTGTAGCTGACCAGCATGTTCTTGGTCTGCTGATAATGATCCAGCATCTTCAGGTGGTTTTCCCGGCCGATGCCCGACTGCTTGTATCCGCCGAATGCCGCATGCGCGGGATAGGCATGGTAGCAGTTGGTCCAGACACGCCCGGCCTGAATGGCCCGGCCGAAGCGGTAGCAGGTGTTGGCGTCCCGGCTCCATATGCCGGCACCCAGGCCGTAAAGCGTATCGTTGGCAATCGACAGCGCTTCGTCATTGTCCTTGAAGGTGGTGACCGAAACGACCGGACCAAAGATTTCCTCCTGGAAAATACGCATCCGGTTATGGCCCTTGAACACCGTCGGCTTCACATAGAAACCGCCGGCGAGATCGCCGGCCAACGCGTTGCGTTCACCACCAGTCAGCACTTCAGCGCCTTCCTGCTTGCCGATATCGATGTAGGACAGGATTTTCTCGAACTGCTCGCCGGACGCCTGCGCACCGATCATCGTCGCGGGATCAAGCGGGTCACCCTGGACGATTGCCTCGACACGCTTCAGCGCGCGTTCCATGAACTTGTCGTAGATGGATTCATGAATGAGGGCGCGGCTTGGGCAAGTGCAGACCTCGCCCTGATTGAGGGCAAACATGACGAAGCCTTCAATCGCCTTGTCGAAGAAATCGTCATCGTCGGACGTCACATCCTTGAAGAAAATGTTGGGTGACTTGCCGCCCAGCTCCAAGGTCACCGGAATGAGGTTCTGGCTGGCATACTGCATGATCAGGCGGCCGGTTGTCGTCTCGCCGGTAAAGGCAATCTTGGCAATGCGCGGACTGGATGCAAGCGGCTTGCCGGCCTCGAGGCCGAAGCCGTTGACGATGTTCAGAACGCCCGGCGGCAGGAGATCACCGATCAGTTCGGCCAGCACCAGAATGGAAGCCGGTGTCTGTTCCGCCGGTTTCAGCACCACGCAATTGCCGGCGGCCAGCGCCGGCGCGAGTTTCCAGATCGCCATCAGGAGCGGGAAATTCCACGGGATGATCTGGCCGACAACGCCCAGCGGCTCATGGAAGTGATAGGCGACGGTATCATGATCAATCTCGGAAATGCTGCCCTCCTGCGCCCGGATCACGCCAGCGAAGTAACGCAGGTGATCAATCGCGAGTGGCAGGTCTGCGGCAGTCGTCTCGCGGATCGGCTTGCCGTTGTCCCAGGTCTCGGCCTGCGCCAGCAGTGTCAGATTGTCCTCCATGACCTGCGCGATCTTGTTGAGGATGACGCTGCGTTCGGCAACGCTGGTACGCCCCCAAGCATCCTTGGCGGCATGGGCCGCATCGAGTGCAGCCTCGACATCACTGGCGTCGGACCGGGCAATTTCGCACAGGACCTGGCCATTCACCGGCGAGGTATTATCGAAATACCGTCCCGACTTCGGCTCGACAAACTTACCGCCGATGAAATTGCCGTAGCGCTTCTTGAAATTGGGTCGAATGGTGCGGTTGAATTCTACCTTGTTCATGGTGTTCCTCCCTGTTGCAGGGGCCTCCGCGCCGTGAAAACTTCGGAAAGGCCATCTGCACGCTGATTGATACCGCCTCCTGCGGCCCGGAGAGGATCGCGCGCGGAGGTGCGGGTGTCATCCCGCATCGACCATGCGGGCGGGCGCATTGTCTCACTTTTGAGACAATTGCCGGCGGCAATCAGCGAATACGCTGCAGCGTCAGTGAATACCGAGCTTCTTCAACTTGCGATGCAGGGTGGCACGCCCCATACCCATCATCGTGGCGGCAACCGAGATATTGCCGTCGGCCTTGGCAAGCACGCGCTGGATGACGCTGCGCTCGGCGGCAGCAAATTCCTGCTCGACATCCATGCTTTGCCCCAGGAGACTGGCCGCCGGCAGCGGCTTGCTCAAGGACTCATCGGTGAGACCCAGAACATGCCGGACGGTGCGGGAAGCCCCGATGACAAGGTCGTCTTCATCGACGGCAATCAGCGCGCTGGCACTGCGCTCATAGCTCACATCCGGCCCGAGCTTGGCGAGCATGATCCGCGCCTTGGGGAAGGCCAGACGAAAATTTTCCGCTTCCACGCGGCGCGCGGCATCAACGACAGCCATGGCGATCAGTTTGACGAAATCTTCCGTGAGGTCGTGACGCGCGGATGACACGTCAATGGCCGCCATCAGGCGCCCGCAATGATCGAATATGGGGGCAACGGTGCAGGACAAGGCCGTATTGCGGCTGCGGAAATGCTGATCCCGATGGATCGTCAAAGCCCGCTGTTCGGCCAGGGCGGTTCCAATGCCGTTCGTGCCTTCGCGTTCCTCGCTCCACACCGCTCCGGTCCACAGACCGATCTTGCAGAAGGTCGCATCGTCCGAAACGCTGCCGCGGCGGTCAACCGGCACGCCGTCCTTATCCGCCAGCAGCACACAGCATCCGGCACCGCCAACGGCGGAATAGAGGCGGTCCAGCGTCGCCTGCGCGGTGGTGATCAACGATCCCAGCCGTTCGCGGGCGTCCGTCAGTTCCCGTTCGCTCAAAAAATCCGGCGGCGTCCCCTCTTCCGGATTGAGCCCGTAGAGACGCATGGAGCGCCCCCAGGAGGCAACGAGCGCAGATTGCGCAGCAGCGCTTCCCAGAAGGGCGGACTGGATGTGTTCGGCATGCTGTCCATCGTACCGCGAAGCCATCGGTCTCCTCCCAAAGTCCAGGCGTTCTGACCCTAGGGTAAGCTAGTTTGCTTTTCGGTCAAGGGTGCGCCATGGCGGGTGACGCAGCACGCGGCCACACGGCCGCGTGCTGCTTTGTTTTCACGCTAGGACAGGTGATGCACCGTTTGAAGACCATAGACCGGTGTCGGGATACCTTCCATGCGGGCCTTCAGCTGGAGCGACAGGTACTGTGAGTAATGGCGTGACTGGTGCAGATTTCCGCCATGGAACCATAGGGCCTGCTGCTGCGTCGGCTTCCACATATTGCGCTGTTCGCCTTCCCATGGTCCCGGGTCCTTCGTGGTGTCCGAACCAAGCCCCCAGCACTTTCCGACCTTGTCGGCGACCTCGCGCGAGATCAGGTCCGCCGCCCAGCCGTTCATCGAGCCGTAACCGGTGGCATAGACAATCAGATCGGCCGGGAGTTCCCGCCCATCGTCCAGCACGATACCCCCTTCATTCAGTTCGCGGATATTGACGCCGCTGATCAGCTTGATCTTGCCGTCGGCGATGAGATCGCAAGCACCGACATCGATGTAATAGCCGGAACCGCGGCGCAGGTATTTCATGAACAGTCCGGACTCATCGTCACCGAAGTCCAGCATGAAGCCAGCCTTTTCCAGCCGCTCGTAGAAGGCCGCGTCCTTCTGACGGATCTTGTCGTAAACCGGCTTCTGGAACTCATGCATGATGCGATAGGGCAGCGAGGCAAAGATCAGATCGGCCTTGCGTGTGGTCATGCCGTTGGCGACGGCGCGCTCGGAATAGAGATCGCCCAGGCCTATTTCCATCAGGGAATCGGATTTGACGATGTGGGTCGACGAGCGCTGCAACATGGTCACGTCAGCGCCCGCTTCCCACAGCGCTGCGCAGATATCGTGGGCGGAATTGTTGGACCCCACGACCACGACTTTCTTGCCCGCATAGGCTTCAGGGCCGGGGTGCTGGGACGAATGCTGCTGCTCGCCCTTGAATACGTCCATTCCCTTGAATTTCGGCCAGTTGGCTTTGCCGGACATGCCGGTGGCCAGGACAAGCTGTTTCGGACGCAGCGTGATCTCCTTGCCGTCGCGCTCGACGATGACGGTCCATTCACCCCGCGCGTCGTCGTATTGTGCCGATTTGCAAACCGTCGAGCTCCAGTAATTCAGCTCCATCACTTTCGTGTACATCTCGAGCCAGTCGCCGATCTTGTCCTTGGGGGCAAAAACCGGCCAGTTATCGGGGAACGGGATGTAGGGCAGATGGTCGTACCAGACTGGATCGTGCAGGCACAAAGACTTGTAGCGTTTGCGCCAGCTGTCCCCCGGACGCTCGTTCTTTTCGATGATGATGGTTGGTACACCAAGCTGCCGCAACCGGGCCCCGAGGGCGATCCCGCCCTGTCCGCCGCCAATGATGAGGCAATAGGGCTGGACGGAGTAGCCAAGCTCAGCCGCTTCCGTCTCGCGCTTTTCCTTCCAGCTCTTCCGTCCGGGTTCGCTGCCATGCTGCGCACCCATGGGCCGCAGAAAACCCTTTGGTTCCTCATGTCCCTTCAATTCAGACATGGTCGTCAGCAGCGACCATATGCGGCCGTTCTTGAGGCGGATGTGTCCGTATCCGCGCGCCGCGCCGGTATCAAATTCGATCCAACCCTGGGTGACACCGTCATCCTCCGTGGCCACTTCGCTCAGATCCTGCCGCAGGTCATGCGGTTTGATGCGCGCCAGCTGTTCGGTTAGCATGGCACGGATCTGATCATGGCCTTCAAGGGTCTTCAGGTTCCATGTAAACGTGACAAGATCACGCCAGTAGCAGTCCTCCTGAAACAGGTTGACTGCCGCTTCAATATCGCCGTTCGCGAAAGCCTTTTCGAGCTTCCCGAGTACCGTTTCAATCTTTTGGTGGGGGCTGTCGTCAAGCATGAAATCTCCTCCATTCTGCCTGCCAATTGTATGAATTCTGTAAGATCGGATGCGGGCTCCTCCAGCCCGCACGACCTATGATGTCAGATCGATCAAGATCTTCAGATGCTTTCCCGCAGGATCAAGCAGGGTATCGAAGCCTTCTGTCACTGCTTCATCCAGGGTGATCCGCTTGGTAACGACCTTATATGCAGGCAAGAGACCAGAACTGATCAGTCTGATGACCCGCGGCCAATAATGCGTCGGGTAGGCCCATGATCCGCGGATATCGATATCCTTGAAGGTGACCTGGAACCAGTCGAGCGGATTTTCGTGCGGATGAAGTCCCGTTTGTACCACCACGCCCTGCTTGCGGACGGCATCGGTACAGGCTTTCAAAGCGTGTTCATTGCCCACGCATTCAATGGCAACGTCGCAACCGACACCGCCTTCGGTTCTCGACCGGACGATGTCGCCGACCAGCTCGCGCTTCGGGTTGATGGTGATCAAATCCGGCAGGATGCCGACCGCCAGTTCCAGCCGCGTATCGTTGATATCGGAGAGGAACAATTGGGCGGCACCGGCAGCTCGGGCCGCAAGCAGCGTCAACACGCCAATCGGTCCCGCCCCGGTCACGAGAACACTGCTTCCGGCTGTCACCCCGCCGCGATCACAGGCATAGACCGCCACGGCGGCGGGTTCGACCAGCGCCGCTTCCTCGTCGGTCATTTCATCCGGAATGCGCTGCACATTGTATTCATTCAGCAGCGCATATTCCGCCATGCCGCCGGACTGCCAGCTCAACCCGGCCAAAGCCAGATCCGTGCTCAGGTGAAAAAGACCGCGATCGGCAAAATAATCGCCGGAGCGCGGCATGATCAAAGGCTGGACGGAAACCCGGTCACCCGGTTTGACCGACGCCACCCCTGCACCGACCGCTTCAACGACGCCGCCGAATTCGTGCCCCAAAATCTGCGGCCCGCTCGCCCCGGTGAACGGATGCGGTTCAACCTGAATAAAGATGGGCCCCGACACATATTCGTGCAGGTCCGTTCCGCAAATGCCGACAAACCGGTTGCGGATCAACACCTGCCCGGCCTGCGGCGCCGACGAAGGCGCGTCGATATTTTCAAGACGAAGGTCTTTCGCCGCATGGAAACGCAGTGCTTTCATTCATTCCTCCCGGCCCCGTTTCGCGACAAGGCCTGTCTGTTGTTCGCATCAAGCTTCCCGCATTGCGATCAACGCAAGCAGCTGGTGTGCGAAAGCACTGCAAGGAACGTGCCAGCAGCCGGAGTTTCCTCTATCTGACTGACTTTAAAATGTTTTTATGACGAAGGAAGAATTGGCGACAGCGCGGTTGTTGCAATTCGCCACAGCTGTGGCGCGACGCTCTGCAACAGTTGCAACACCTGGGCAGGCCTGACATCAATGCGCTGCCTTTTGGCGGACGCGGCGCAGCTGCCTGTGTACGGTTGAACGGTCGACACCAAGCAGGCGCGCGGCAGCGGAAATGTTTCCGTCCGTTGCCGCCAGAGCTTCCGTCAACCGGGAGTGTTCATCATGCTGTTCATGGCCTGCGCTGACCGGATGATTTTGGGCCTGTCGCTGGACGTGCTCGGGAAGATCCGTCAGGTCTACACACCCGTTTTCACAGAGTGCCGCCGCAACATCAAGAACATTGAAAAGTTCGCGGATATTGCCCGGCCAATTGTGCCGCCGCAGCGCCAACTGCGCTTCGGCGGAAACGACCGGAGCCGAACCCGTATCCGCCGTGCATTTCTTCAGGATTTCCGCGAGCAGCCAATCAAAATCGCTGCGGTTCCGCAGCGCCGGCAGTGACAGGGTGGCGGCGTTCAGGCGATAGAACAGGTCCTGGCGGAATGTGCCGTTGCGCACGAGTTCGGCAAGGTCGCGGTGGGATGCGGAGAGAATGCGTACATTGACCGGTTTGGCCCGCGATGCGCCGAGAGGCAAAACCTCGCCCTCGGCCAGCACCCGCAGAAGCCGGCTTTGCAGCGCCAAAGGCATGTCACCGATTTCATCGAGAAACAGCGTTCCGCCATCGGCTTCCTCGACAAGCCCCTTGCGCCCCTTCGCCAAAGCTCCTGTGAAGGCACCCGGCGCATAACCGAACAGCTCGCTCTCGATAAGCTGCTCCGGCATAGCAGCACAATTGACGGCAATAAAGCGTCCGCTGGCACCACTGCTGTCATGTATGGCGCGCGCCAGATATTCCTTGCCTGTACCGGTTTCGCCCTGGATCAGAATCGGCAATGACTTGCCGGCAAGCTTTGCCGCCTTTGTCTGCAGCCCAGCCAGATGCGGATCGCCGCCGCTCAACCGGCGCAGCGAGGCGGGGATGCGCTCCTGAACAATCGGTGCACCGCGCGATGGGTAGTGCGGTTCTATCGCATGCGCAAACAGAACATTGCCGTCCCGCGCGAACACCAGCCGGTCTTCGGACGGCCTCGTGCGGGTAAGATTGCCGAGATCGTCGACATCCATATCGAAAAAACGCGATATGGATTGCCCGATCAGATTCGCCGGCTGCCGCCAATCGAGCCCGGACGCGCGCGCCATGATCTTTGCGCCGTCGTGGGTCATGCCGATAATTCGCCCCGCACCGTCGATCGAGATCGCCGCTTCCGGATCCACGTCGAGAAATTCGGGAGAGCGCGAAAAACGCAACACCCACTCATTGCGCGTCTGGGCCATGAGATTGGCAAGTTCGATCCGCCGCGCCGTAGCCGTTACCAGGTGCAGCGCCAAGTTCTGGCTCGTCTTAATTTGCGGCGAACGCAGCAACGAAATATCAAGCACGGCCGAAAGCTGCCCCTGCGCATCATAGATCGGCGCGGCGGTGCAGGTCAGCGGTGTATGGGTGTTGTCAAAATGATCGGTCTGATGAATCGTCAACGGCTCGCCTGTCTCCAGGCAGGAGCCAACGGCACAGGTGCCTGCCCGCGCCTCCGACCATTCCGAACCGAGATAAAGACCCGCCTTGCGCAGATTGTTGTCGAACAGCGGATCGCCGAGGAATTCAACAGTGATCCCGTCGCGATCGGAAAGAAGCAGCACGTAGTTCTGACCGGCAACATGACGAAACAGGTTTTCAAGTCCCGACCGCGCGATTGAAATCAACTGCTCCGATTGCTGCCGATGCTCGCGCAACTGGGTTTCGGGAACGATGTAGGCCTCGCATGCCTGTGCCGGGTCCAGCCTGTGCTGCTTGATGCAGCGCAACCAGGATTCAACCACGGTTTCATCACGGTTGGTCGAGCCTCCCAGACTCACCGTCTCGATTTCGCGAATATGGTCCGAATGCAGCGACATGAGATTTTGCCATGCGCCTCCCAGCGCACCGCTCTCCCTTCTTCAGCCAGACCAGTCTGCACGAGTTGGACCAATTGTAAATGCGCAGGGACTTCACAACTCCACGCAACCATAAGTCACAGTGCTGCGCCGCGGCCGGGATACCCCCGACCTATCCCGCACGGCGGTCCGCCAAAATGTCCGCGAGGAAATTCTGAACGTGGCCGAGCACCTGCATGCGATCGTGCGAAATACCGGGAACAAGATCGAATTTCACGGATACACCGGCACCTTCAAAGGAGCGCCGAAGAGATGACAGCCGTTCGGGCCGCGTGCGCCCCGCATCGTTTGCCCCCGGCATCCAGTTTGTACTGCCCTCCGGAATGGTGATTTCCCATGTTTCCAGATCGGCATCGCCGACGACCATATGCATGGGGATACGGGCCAGCGCCTCCCGGTCGAAGGTGATGCCAAACCGTTCCTGCAGATTGCGGATACCCACCCACCAGTCCTTGTCCGGATCAAGCAGGGTCACCGAACCGGGGGCGCCGATTGAGGCGGCCCAAAGTTTTTGCGGATGCAGTATGGCAAAGCGATGGGTGAAGTGACCGCCTCCGGAGAACCCGAACATGGCGAATGTGTCCCAATTCTGCCGGTATTTTGCGGCGACCTCCGCAACCATGTCCAGAAGAAGCAGATCGTAGCGGATATCGCCCTCGATCATGAACTTGTAGCCGCTGCGCGCATCATCGCCCAGGACGCCGACGGGAAAAACCGGACAAAGAATGGCGCAGTCGTTCCACCGGCCGAATTCGGCAAAGCCATCGCGAAAATCAAGAAACGATGTGCGTCCCGTGCCGTGAACGGCCACCAGAAGATCCACCGTCCCGCCCTCGCCGACGATGGGAGGCACGTAGAGGCAATAATGAAACCGGGGATCGGATTTGCAGGCAAAAATGGCCGTGCGGCCAAGATCATAGATCGCTTGCGCCCGGCTTTCGGATGATGGTGACATGCTATTCCTCGCTACAATGATTCAAGACCGGCCACCGGCTGATTTCCTGCCAACCTCGTCAAAACGCCATCCCAGTTCGACGCCGCCATTGTCGGTGCTGAACAGAGCGGGAATGGCCTGGAGCAGTTTGCGGGTATAGTCCTGCTGGGGATTGTCGAAGATCGCATCACGGCTGCCCTCTTCGACGATGACACCGTTGTTCATGACGATGACCCGGTCGGCGATCTGCTCGACCACGGCCAGATCATGGCTGATGAACAGGCACGAGAAGCCGTGCTTTCGCTGCAGCTCGGCAAACAGCTTGAGCACCTGCGCGCGGACGGTCACATCCAGTGCCGAAACCGGCTCGTCGGCGATGACGAATTGCGGCCGCCTGACAACGGCGCGGGCAATGGCCACGCGTTGCCGCTGGCCGCCGGACAGCTGGTGCGGGAAACGCGCAGCAAACGCCGAAGACAGGCCCACTTCGTCAAGAACTTCCGCGACACGCGCGCTCTTTTCTTTGCTCGTCAGTTCCGTCGAATGGCGAAGTGCCTCCCCGATCAGGCTGCCAATCGTCATGCGCGGATCAAGCGACGAGTAAGGGTCTTGAAACACCATCTGACAATTGAGCCGATACTCCGCGTAGTCGGCCGCCGATGTCTGGACCGACTTGCCGTTGAAAAGGATTTTGCCATCCGTCGGTTCGATCAATCCGGCGATGGTGCGCCCCAAGGTGGTCTTGCCCGACCCCGATCCGCCGACCACCGCCACAACCTCTCCGGGCATAACGCTCAGGCTGACGCCGCTCAGGGCACGCTTGGGCTGCCCCTTGCGCAACAGGCTGCGGCGCGCCGCAAAGTCGACGATGAGGCGATCGACCGTGATCCGCGCCACCGGCGAGACCTTAACGGCCCTTGCGGGCATGCGGTGCGGCAGGGCGGAAAGCAGTTTGCGCGTATAGGGATGCTTCGGCGCACGCAGCAGATCCCGGGTATCCCCCTGCTCGACGATTTCGCCCTGCGACATGACCACAACGCGGTCCGAATATTTTGCCACCATCGCCAGATCGTGGCTGATCATGAGAACCGCCGTGTTGTTCTCGCGTGTGAGGTCAACCATCAGTTCGAGCACATCGCGCTGGACCACAGCATCCAATGCCGTGGTTGGCTCGTCGGCAATCAGCAAGGCCGGTTTGAGCAGCATCACGGCAGCCAGCATGATGCGCTGGCGCATGCCGCCGGAAAAATGATGCGGCATGACTGCAAGTGCCGTCTGCGGGTCATTCAAGCCAACCCGGGCCAGCATGTCGACAATCAGCCGGTGGCGCTCCCGTCCCGTCAGCCGCCGGTGCAGCCGCAGCCCCTCTTCCAGCTGACGGCCGATCGTCATCGATGGATTGAGCGATGTCATCGGCTCCTGGAAAACCATGCCAATCCGGGCGCCACGCAACGCCTGCAGCGCGCGCTTTTGCATGCTGCCGATTTCCCGTCCTTCGAAACATATCGTTCCGGCGGTACGTTGCACCGCTGGCGGATTGAGGGCAATGACGGCACGGGCAGCCATCGACTTTCCCGAACCGGACTCGCCGACAATTCCGACGATTTCACCCGCTTTGACATTGAAACTGATGGTCTTGAGTATCTGAATTCCCGTTCGTGCCACCTCAAGGGAAAGGCCGCGCACATCGAGCAGTGGTGTGTTCTCCTGCATCGTCAGCCCCTCATCCTTGGATCGAGTTTGTCACGCAGCGCATCGCCGAGAAGATTGATCCCGAGCAGGGTCAGCGAGATGCAGAGACCGGGAAATATGGCCAGCCACACCGCCTGGGATATGAAGGGACGCCCGCTCGCAAGCATGTTGCCCCATGTCGGCGCGGGCGGCGGCACGCCGAGGCCGAGGAAGCTGAGCGCGCTTTCGGCAAGCAGCACCCAGCCGAACATCGACGTGGCGAGGACCGTAAGCGGTGCGACACAGTTGGGCAGGATGTGGCGGCCCATCGTATAGGCGTTCGAGTTGCCCATGACACGCGAGGCTTCGATGAACTCCCGCTCGCGCAGTGACAGGACGTTGCCGCGGACAATCCGCACGACAGTAGGGGTATAGGCGAGGCCAAGCGCCAGAATGATGCCATACTTGTTCGCTCCTACAATCGCGAGCAGCCCGAGCGCCAAGAGGATGCCCGGGAAGGCGAGCAGCGCGTCATTGAAGGTCATGACGATGCGATCGACCCAGCCGCGGAAATAGCCCGTCAATATCCCGATCAGGGTGCCGGCGGTGACGGCGAGCGCCACGGTAAGCAGGCTTATCCAGAAACTGGTCGCCGCACCGGCCAGCAACCGGCTGAGCACATCGCGGCCGAACTCATCCGTCCCCAGCCAGTGGGCGGCGCTTGGCCCGGCAAGTTTGAGCTTGAAGTTGAGGCCGAGCGGATCATAGGGCGTCCATACCGCTCCCATGAATGCCCCGGCCAGCAATGTTCCGATCAGTGCGCTTCCAAGGAGCGCATTGGGAGCGAGATTTCTCATTCGGCAGTCACCCTCGGATCGAATAGGGGATAGAGCAGATCGACAATGAGGTTTACCAGCACGTACACCGTTGCAATGAGCAGAAGGCAGCCCTGGATCACCGGATAGTCCCTGGCGAAAATGGCATCGACAAGCAAACGTCCGAGACCGGGTATGGTGAACACCGTTTCAACCACGGCGATACCGCCGAGCAGATTGCCGAGGACGATGCCGATCAGGGTCCAGGTCGGGCCAAAGGCATTCTTGAACGCGTGCCGCCAGAGGACCGCGGATTCCGACAGGCCCTTGGCCCGGGCGTGGGTGATGTAATCCAGCTGCATGACTTCCAGCGTCGAGGCGCGCGCCATGCGCAGGATCACGCCAATCTCATGCAGGAAGAGCGTTACCACCGGCAGGACGATATAGAGCAATCCCTGCGGAAGGTTCTGGGACATGGAGACATAACCCAGCACCGGTAGCCAGCCCAGCTTCAGCCCGAAAAACAGCAGCAGGAGCAGCCCCATCCAGAATGCCGGGATGGAGAGCAGGATGGTCGCACCACCAACCAGCGCCACGTCCGTCATGCTGTTTTGCCGCCAGGCGGCGATCATCCCCGCCGGTACGGCAACGATACTCGCCAGGAAAACTGCGATCAGGACGATTTCTGCACTGATGCGCAAACGCGCCAATATCAGCGGCAGAACCTCCTGCTGGTTGGTGATCGACCGGCCAAAGTCGCCATGCATTATATTGCCGAGCCAGATTGCGAACTGGGCCGGAATGCTTTGGTCGAGCCCCAGTCTGGCGCGCAGATCCGCAAGGCTCGCCGGATCCGCCAGGTCACCCAGCATCAGCGACGCTGGATCACCGGGAATGAGGCGGATGAGAAAGAACACGGACACCGCCACGATGAACAATGTCGGGATCGCAGTGCCAACGCGGGTAATGGCGAACTTCAGCATGCTGACCTCTCGGGCTTACGGGAACACAGCGTCTACTGTTCGAGACCGAGCTCCCAAAGCCGGAGTTTTGCCTGCCAGACAGGCGTGCCCTTCAAGCGCTTGCTGTTGACGGTTTCACCCGTGCCATTACAGTAAATGATCAAGGGAACATCATGCAGCAGCTTTTTGTGAAGCTCATCGAAGATGGCCTGCCGCTGCGCCTGATCGGATACTTCCATGGCTTTGGCGATCAGCCCCAGCGCCTCCGGATTGTCCCAGACTTTCCGCGGCTGTTTGTCCTTGGGCCCGGAGAACTGCTCGAAACTCAGAGCCGGATCGAGACGCGCGGAATAGGAGAAGGACATCATCTGGTATTTGCCGGAATTGTAGCGGTCGAGCTGGGTTGACCAGTCGAGGACCTCAATGCGGGCGTTGATGCCGACGGCCTGAAGCATGGCCTGTGCCACCACCGCCGCATCGAAACTCGGTGCGGTGGGACGCTTGTTGGCGATAATATTGATTTCCTCGCCATTGTAGCCGGCCTTGGCGAGCAGGTCCGCCACCTTTGCCGGATCAGGGGCAAAGGCTTCTTTCTGGATATCGCTGTAGTAGCGCGAGCCGGGGAAGATCGCGGAATTGTTGGGACGGCCGGTTCCGTTGGTCGCCTGCGCGACGAGGGTGGGAAGATCGAGCGCCGCGGCGATGGCTTGCCGCATCTCCACTTTGGAAAGCAGCGGATCTTTGGTCTGCATCAGGAACGTATGCTTGGAGGCTTCCGCTCCCGTCGTTACGGTGAAATTCGCATTGGCTGAAAACTCTGGAATGTCGGTGCTCAGAACCGATGCGACATCCAGCGCGCCGGACAATAGACCGGCTTTCACCGTGGCCGGATCCGGTACGACTAGGAATTTGATTTCCTTGATCAGCGGGCGCTTGGAGCCGACATAGCCATCAGCCTTGTCTCCGCCCGGCGAAACATAGTTTTCAAAGGCGTCGAGGGTGATGTATTCCCCGCGTTTCCAGTTGCCGAACTTATATGGCCCGGTGCCGATAGGCTTGTCCCAGCTGCCATCGGCCTTGACCGACGCCTTCTGCAGGACGGCGGTCATCCCGCAATCCGTGCGCGCCAGCGTATCGAGAAAAATCGCGCTCGGGTGATTGATCTTCATGACCACGGTTTGCGGATCAGGTGTCGTGACGGCGTCCACCTTGAGGCCATTGCGGCCGTCAAATTCCGGCAGGCAGCGCCACTCGGTCTTGGGGTCCATGTAACGGGTCCAGCTCCACAGCACATCGGCAGCGGTCAACGGCTCTCCATTATGAAAGGTAACGCCGGACCTGAGCTTGAACGTGTAGGTCAGCCCATCCGGCGAAAGCTCGAAGCTCTGTGCAAGCAGCGGCCCGACGGAGCCGTCTTCTTTATAGCCGACGAGACCCTCGACCGTGTGCAGGACCACCGCATCCGTATAGTCGTCGCGGTTGACGCCGGGATTGGAGCTGCGGATGTCAGCCGGAATTGCCGCGGTAATCGACTGGGCGGCGGCAGGTGCCGCGATCAGCCCCAATGCCAATGACATCAAAATAGCATTCTTCATATTCTGAACCCCATTATTCATTCAGGCTTAGGTGCCCGTTGGTTGAAGAAGGAAAGATTTCCGCCGCTTAAGCGGCCACGACTTGAACCGGGTCCGACCGAAGGCTGTAACGGGTGAAGTTGCGGTTGATGGCCGGCAGGCAGGCAACCTCCATGGTGCCGCTGGCGGGATGCATGATGACCATGGCAACCGTGGCCGAAAGGTTCCCTTCGGTGTTCAATCTCGGCGGCCTGCAAACGGCATAGGGCGTCAGAAAGTCATCGAAGAACGCGCGCTTCATATCGGCAATGCCGAGTTTTTCCCCGGCTTCCTCCAGTATCTTGCGCACACGCCAGTCACGGTACGGGCTTTCCGGCACATGCGGCAGGCCCGTGTCCCTGAGTTTCGAAAGCGCCACGGGGCTCACCCAATGGTTGGCGTGAACAACCAATCCATTGGCCGGCAATATATGGAATACCTCATCCGGTGCGCACTCAAGGTCGATGGCAAAACCCGCGCCGGTCGAGAGGATCATGTTGTTGGAACAGGCCTTCGGCGTTCCCGCCACCGCCCGCATCGCAAGGGCGAAGTGCGCCTGCTCCAATGCCTTGCGCCGGATCAGCGCCAGGGGGACGCCCTGCTGCCGGTAGTCGCGATCGGATTCAAGATAGTTTGCAGTGATGCAGACGCCGGCGCTGTTCATGCCGTTCCGCGCAAGACCGCCCGCTTCGACGAATGTCAGGAAATCCGGACCGTCCTCCTGCAGAACCCGCAAGACAATGGCCGTCTCGGCGCACTCGGTCTTCCAGTCCCAGTTCTGGCCGTGAATGAGAGTGCCGTCCAGGCTTCTCTCGGGAAGAATGACCGCTCCGGTGCACCCGTCATCGATCTCATCTTCCTCGTCCAGCGGAGCGTTCTTTTCCAGACGCGCCTTGGCGATGACTTCGGTGCGCGCATTGATCATGACGATATCATCGAAAGCAACGCCAGCGCCCTCGGCGATGCCACGCATCTCCTCGATGTAGTGCGCACCGAAATTCGCGATTTCCCCCGCAAACTCCTCGATAAGCCGCGTCTTTTCGGATGCGCTGTAGCCCAGCTTGGCAAGCTGGTCGCCATACAGCGCAACGCTTTTTTTCACGCGCTCGGGCACCGCAGCACCGTATTGGCGCCCACGCTCAAACGGTGTCCCGGAGACGGTTACGAAGGGAAAGGATGTCGGATAGGAACTCATCGCTGCGCCTTACAGTGTATTTTGTTTAATTTACGTACACTTTAATACGTAATGATTGCGTGTCAATTGGCTTTTATGCAAAAATAAGCCGCATAGGATATGGAGCCAGGATTGACCGTCAGTGACCTGCAAATAGAAATCGCCCGCCAGATCGTTTCCTTGGCCTCGTCGGAGCGCTGGCCTGTCGGGGAGCGCGTGTCGGATTTTGCTTTGGCCAGAAGGCTGGGGGTCTCACGATCGCCGATCCGCTCGGCCCTTGCCCTGCTGGCGAGCCGCGGCGTTCTGGCCCATGCACCCGGCCGGGGCTATGTCCTGGCTCTCCTGCCGGATGGCAACGGCGATATCGATGGTATCGCGCCCCCATCGGAGCTGGAAGACATCCACAAACGGCTGATGGCTGACCGGGCGACGGGCGCAATACCGATGGAGGTATCGGAGACGCTGCTGGCGGAGCGTTACAGCTCAACACGCGGAACCATTCGCAAAGTCCTGTTGCGGTTTGCCGCCGAAGGCCTGGTCCAGCGCCAGAGGGGCCACGGCTGGGCTTTTGCCGAAAGCCTCGATACCGACCAGGTGGAGGAGGAAAGCTATCAGTTCCGCATGATTCTGGAATGCGGCGCCCTGCGGCATCCGGGCTTCAAGGTGGACAAGGACCATCTTGCTTCCATCCGCGCCGCGCAGGCGGATATCATGCGCATCCCGCCCACATCGGTTCAACGCGATCAGTGGTTCAACGTCAATGCGTCGTTCCACGAAGCCCTGGCGGTCTGGTCGGGCAATCGCTTTCTCGTTCAGGCCGTTCGCCAGCAAAACAGCCTGCGGCGCATTACCGAATATGCCTATTTCGAAAGGCTCCCGCACGAACGCATCCGTCAGGTCTGCATCGAACACATTGCCATTCTCGACGCCCTGTCCGAGAACGACGTGATCTTTGCCGAGGCCCTTTTGCGCCGTCACATCGAAGGCGCAAGCCGCTATGAGGTGGAATGACCGGATGCTGGACTTACAAGCGTCGGGTCATAATCAACCCGTTTCTGCCGTGATTCCCAAAAAAACAACCATAACTAGAAATAAAGACTTCAGACGATAGAAACTGCCGACATATTCGCGTATTGCAGACAGCGATAAATATGTGCGGGGGTGCATCCAATGAATGAAGCCATTCGGGAACTTTTGGCTAAGGTAGGCGGCTTGCCGGTCGCGGTCGATCAGATCAGCGATGAAGAAGACTTATACAATGCGGGGTTGTCCTCGTTCGCCTCTGTCCAGCTGATGCTGGGCATCGAGGACACATTCGATATCGAATTTTCGGACCAGTTCCTCAACCGCAAATCCTTTGCCAGCATCAAAGCCATCGAACGGACAGTGGAAGCGATCCTCAAGAACAATGAGGACGCCTGATGAACGCCGGCGCCGGTAACAGCCTGCAGCTGCGCGCGTCGCGCGTTGCCGCCATCGCCGCCCAGTTCGCCGACAATGTTGATACCGAAGCACGCTTTCCGCGCGAAGCCATCAATGCGATGAAGGCCGAGCATCTGCTTGGTATCCAAGTTCCCACCGATCTTGGCGGCGAAGCGGCGCAGGTCGAGCAGATTGCGGAAATATGTTCCATTATCGGACAGTCCTGTGCTGCCAGCGCGATGATTTTCGCGATGCACCACATCAAGCTGTCGAGCTTGGTCGAACATGGCAAATCCGCCGAATGGCACCGGGCCTTCATGCGCCGGGTTGCAGCCGAACAGCTGCTGCTGGCCTCTGCAACCACCGAAGGCGGCATTGGCGGGGATTTGCGCAACAGCATATGCGCCATCGAAATTGACGGCGATACCTGCCGCCTCGAAAAGAATGCGACAGTCATTTCCTACGGCACCGAAGCCGATGCGATCCTGATCACGTCCCGCTCGGGCGCGGAGGCCGCATCTTCCGACCAGGTCATGACTGTCTTTGTCAGGGATCAGTACACGCTGGAGAAGACAAACGGCTGGGATACCCTCGGCATGCGCGGCACCTGCTCGGAAGGCTTCGTTTTCCGGGGAACCGGCAGCACGGAGCAGATCCTGCCCCACCCTTTCGCGGAAATCGCGGCGCAGTCCATGCTGGCCATGGCACATCTCCTCTGGAGCGCGCTCTGGTACGGCATTGCAGTCGATGCTGTCACCCGGGCCCAGTCCTTCGTCAGGGCGGCGGCCAAGCGCATGCCCGGCGTTCAGCAGCCGGGAGCATTGCGTGTCGCCGAGGCGTCGAACATGCTGCAGATGCTGAAGTCCGAAATCGTCGCCTGCCTCAATACCTACCGGCATGCCAAGGACGACAGCGACAAGCTCGCCTCGATGGGCTTTGCCATTACGATGAACAACCTCAAGGTCGGCGCGTCGCAATCCATTCTGCAGATCATCAATCATGCCATGCTCGTCTGCGGCATCATGGGTTACAAGAACGGAACACCCTACAGCCTCGGCCGGCATTTGCGCGATGCCAATTCGGCACAGCTCATGGTCTCCAATGAGCGCATTCTTGGTAACACGGCCACGATGCTGCTCATCCATAAACAGAACACCAGTCTCTTGGGGTAACACGGCATGGACGCTCAAATATCTTTTCTCGACCGCCTGTTTTCGGCTGGTCTCCTTCTCGATACCGGCGTTGACGGTCTTTATGGACGCAGCGGCCGTTTCGAGGACGTTATTGCCGCGTTCGAGCGGCTGATTGACCGCACCGGCGGCAGCGATGATGCGGAAGCCATCCGCTTCCCGCCCGGGATGAACCGCGCCATCTTCGAAAAAAGCGGCTACATGAAGAGTTTTCCGCAATTGGCCGGAACCATCCACAGTTTCTGCGGATGCGAGCTTGATCATGTCAATCTCATCCAGTGCATGGATGCCGGCAAGGACTGGACGAAGGAACAGGAAGCGACCGACATCGTGCTGACGCCGGCCGCCTGCTATCCGCTCTATCCCGTCGTGGCACAGCGCGGCGACCTGCCGGCGGACGGCGGACTGTTCGACCTGCAATCCTATTGCTTCCGGCACGAACCGTCGAAAGACCCGGCGCGCCAGCAGATGTTCCGCATGCGTGAATATGTCCGCATGGGCAAGGCCGACGACGTGACGGAATTCCGCCAGCTCTGGATCGAGCGCGGCACGGACATCATGCAGCGGGTGGGTCTTCCCGTTCACATCGACGTTGCCAACGATCCCTTCTTTGGCCGCGCCGGGCGCATGTTGGTCAACAATCAGCGCGATCAGAACCTGAAATTCGAACTGCTCATCCCCATAACTTCAACCGAAAACCCGACGGCCTGCATGAGCTTCAACTATCATCAGGATCATTTCGGCACGAAATGGGGCATTCAATTCGCCGATGGCACGACCGCCCATACTGCCTGTGTCGGATTTGGCCTGGAGCGGATTGCGCTTGCCCTGTTCCACCATCATGGCCTGGACATCGAAGCCTGGCCGGAACAGGTTCGCCAGGAATTGTGGGGCTGACCGGCGGCATGCAAGCTGTTTTTCCCCATATCGATCCGCAGACCTACCGGCCGCATGCCCTGCATGCGCAGGACCGGATTTGGCCGGAGACCAACTGCTACGTTGATCTGTGGATCGAGGTTCTCGCCGCACAGAACCTGCCGCCGGAAGCAATGCTGGGCTTCACCCTGAACCAGGACTTTGAAGGTGATCAGTTTACCTTTTTCAAGGTGCCGCTGGAGGATCTGGAGACGCTTTATGGCATTCGCGTCGGCGAGCTTGCCATCTTTGACACGGTGGAAAGCCACGTGGCCGCACAGATGGTACGGGGCCGCCTCACCCTCGTGGAAATGGACAGCTATTTCATGCCGGACACCCATGGGGTGGGCTACCGCAGCGAGCACGGCAAGACGACAGTCGCCATCAACCGCATGGATACGCAAAAACGCAGCCTCGACTATTTCCACAATGGCGGCTTCTTCCGTCTGGACGGCGACGATTTTGACGGCCTGTTCCAACGTCATCTGACTGATGAGGACATGCCGTTCCTGCCCTATACGGAATTTGCAAAATTCCCCGACCAGCCAGCCGATGCCACATCCATACGCGCGAAATCCGCACGTCTGCTGCCCGGCCATTTCGCCCGCCGGCCCGCGGCAAATCCCATTCGTGCGTTCATGGATGTGTTTCCGCGGCAAGCCGAGGCCGTGGCGGAACGGCCCTTTGCGTTCTTCCATAAATACGCCTTCAACACGATGCGCCAGCTGGGTGCCAACTTCGAACTTGCCGCCAGCCATCTCACATGGCTGCGCCCGGATGGAGGCCTTGCGGCGGCAGCAAAGGATGCGATCCGCATTGCCGAGGTCGCCAAGGCGGCACAGTTCCAGCTTGCCCGTGCCGTCACGCGCAAGAAATTTGCCCCGTTGGCCGATGCGCTCCTTCCCGCCGCCGATGCATGGGACAGCATGATGGATATTCTGGCTTCGGAACTCGGCCATCCCAAAGTGCACGCCGCTGCCGAAAGCCACGTGGACGCCTGACGCGGATGGAGAGCGTGCCGCTGCCGATCAGTAACGAGGGTGGTCAACTTCTCGCCGATGCGTGGCACCTCATCCTGACGGCATCGGGCGAAGCATCCGGACCGGATCAGTTGCGCCGCGAAGGCGCTTTGCCCAATGTCCCGGTACCCGGCACAGTGGCGGAAGCCCTGGAACAGGCCGGCCAGTTTGAGCGTGGCGCTCCCTTTCCGCTCAATCAACAGGACGCCTGGTATATCAGGACATTCAGCAACGAACCGGCGGGAACGGCCATTCTCCGTTTCGAAGGGCTGGCGACAATCGCTGAAGTCTATTGGAACGGCAGCCGCATTCTGCAGTCCGGCAATATGTTCCTGTCGTCGGACGTTGCAGTCGAATTGACCGGCAGGGACGAGCTTGCCATATGTTTTCGCGCATTGGCGCCTCTTCTCAACCGGAAGGGGCCGCGCGCACGCTGGCGCACGCAACTGATGAACGAACAGGGCCTGCGTCTGCTGCGGACCACGCCTCTCGGCTACATGCCCGGCTGGTGTCCCGAAATTCATCCGGCAGGTCCATGGCGCCCGGTACGGCTGTTGCGGCCGGGCTCCGAGCCGATAGCGGATATTGACATCCACAGCGCATTGACCGGCGGTGAAGACGGCGTTCTCAACGTGAGCTTTGCCTGGTCGGGCCCGTTCGAACACCCCGTGGTGGAATGTGCCGGCTGCAGCATCGAAGCCGTTCTGAACGATGACGGCCGCTGGCATGCGCGTCTTGATGTACCCGGTGTGACCCAGTGGTGGCCCCACACGCACGGTTCGCCCGTCCTGCATGACGTCGTGCTCCGTGCCGGGCATGAAACATATCGGCTGGGGCGCACCGGCTTCAGGAGCCTGGAGATCGACCGGGGTGAGAACAGCCAGGGCTTTGCCTTGATCGTCAACGGCAAGCGCATTTTCTGCCGGGGCGCCGTCTGGAGTTCCGCCGACATTGTCCGCCTGCCGGGCAAGCGCGAGGACTACGCAGTCTGGCTGCGCCTTGCCGCGCAAGCCGGAATGAACATGATCCGTATCAGCGGCATAACGGTCTACGAAAGCAATGATTTCTTCGATCTGTGCGACGAGCTCGGCATCCTGGTCTGGCAGGATTTCATGTTCGCCAATTTCGATTATCCCGTGAAGGATGTGGAGTTTTCAGCGCAAGTCGACGCGGAAGCCCGGCAATTGCTCAAGAGAACACGCGCGGCCCCATCCCTGGCGGTCCTGTGCGGTGGCAGCGAAATCTACCAGCAGGGCTCCATGCTGGGCCTGCCGGAAACCGTATGGAAAGGGCCGCTGACCGAGGAAATCCTGCCGTCCCTGTCCCGCAGCCTGCGTCCGGACGTGCCGTACGTTGCCAATTCGCCATGCGACGGTGCGCTGCCCTTTATCGCCAATGCCGGCGTCAGCCACTATTACGGCGTCAGTGCCTATTGCCGGCCGCTGGAGGATGCGCGCCGCGCCAATGTCCGCTTCGCCACGGAATGCCTGGCGTTTTCCAACGTTCCGGAAGCCCGCACATTGACGGCGCACCTGAACGTGCCTGCAGTCCACCATCCCCGCTGGAAGGCAAGGGTACCCCGCGACAACAATGTATCCTGGGACTTCGAGGATGTGCGGGAGGCCTATCTCGCCATGCTGTACGGCTTCGACCCGATGACACTGCGCCGCGAAGACATGCCGTCCTACCTGCACCTGTCCCGGGCGGTAACGGCTGAAGTGATGGAAGCCACCTTTGCCGAGTGGCGGCGGCCGGGAAGCAGCTGCTGGGGCGGGCTGGTCTGGATGCTGCAGGATCTTTTGCCGGGGGCGGGCTGGGGCGTCATCGACAGCACGGGGGAACCGAAGGCCGCATGGTACGGATTGAAACGTGCCTGGCGCCCCGTCAATCTCACCCTCACCGATGAGGGCGTCAATGGTCTTGCGCTTCACATCGTCAATGAACGGCCGCACGGGCTGGAAGCCAGCGTGGAGGTCACATCACTGCGCGCCGGGAAACAGCCGGTTGTATCAGGCCGCCGTGATCTGACGCTCGAACCCGGCCAATCATTGACGCTGGCAGCGACGGATCTGTTCGGTGCCTTCTTTGACACAACCTATGCCTATCGCTTTGGCCCGGTTTCCCATGATGTGACCGTGGCCCGCCTGAAAGACCCGCAGTCCGGCAGGGTTCTCGCCGAAGCTTTCCATTTTCCGCAGGGCCGGACGCAAGCCTTCCATGAGGCGGCGGTCGAAACCGCCCTTACCCTGGAGGGCAATGTCTGGTTCCTTGAGCTGACCACGCCCGTGCTCGCCCAGTCAGTCCATGTGGATATCGAGGGATACCGCCCCGATGACAACTGGTTTCATCTGGCGCCTGGCGAGACCAAGCGGCTCGAATTGATCCCGCGGGAGGGCACTGCGCTTTCGACCCGCCCAACCGGCGAGATCCGTATTGCCGGAAGTTCCCGCATCGTCTGGTTTGAGTGATCGTCAGCCCTGAAAACGCAGCGCCATCCGTTCGAGCGCGTCAATATAGATAGTGCGGGCATGTTGCGGTGTGAGATTGTGATCCGCATCGGGGATCTTCTTGACCGACACATTGGGATACCCGGCAATCCTGTCTTCCCGCGTATCGAAGTAGTAGCCGAAATATTCAAGTCCGGGATCCCGGTAGCTGTAGAGCAGTTCAACGGGACTCTGCCTGTCCTTCAACACGCCGAATGCCTTGTAGACGGCCCTGCCTTCTGTCGTCCGGCCTCGAAGCAGATGCCGCGCCCGTTTGGCAATGCGCCGGCCTATTCCTCCGGCAACGTTTCGGGCAATGCCGACAAAATCCAGTTCGCCGCGGACGAGACGTTTGAATGTCGAAGCGCGCAACAGCCGACTGCCATATTCTTCCAGGGTTCTGCTGCCTTCACGCACGGCCTCATCGACCGAACGTCCCGGTTCCCAGTAAAAGGTGATGGGATTGACGAGGACCGCACCGGACAGGCGCGGATCGGCAACGATGTTCTGAAATCCGAGATAAGCGCCGCTGCAACGGCCCGCAGCGATGATTGCCGCAGTGCCAAGACTACCCAGGAAAGACAGCGCTTCGGCAACATCGGCATTCTGCGCATCATGATAGAGCACTTGATCCGGAATACCCGGCACCGGCGGACTATCGGACGCATTGGCCGTATCAAACCGGAGCGAAGCGACGCCGCGCCGTGCCAGCGCGCGCGCTATGGTGACAATCGTGCGCCCCCAACCCGCATGCCTGTCATAGGCAGAGGTCAGAAACAGCACCGTTGCCCCGCGCCGTGTACCTTGCGGCTCGCACAGTACGCCATAGAGCCGGTCACCACGACCGAAACGCAGCGGGGTTTCCGCAAAACCATCGCCCTGCAACGTCCCGGCTTTCACGTCCCGAACGACAGGTGCACGGGCTTCGATGGGCGGGAAGCGTCCTGCAACACCGGCGGCCCAATCGACAATGCGGTCGGCAACGGCGAGCGGCAGCTGCGAGATGACAGGATTGGAAACCAGTTTGTCATAGCTGGTGTAGTCCTCGGTCACCGTATCCATGCCGAGCTGGCTGAGATGCGCCGCGAACTCCCGGTCGGACGGTCGGTCCACCCGCGCCAAGACCAGACATTCCGCTGCAATCTTGCTGCCAAGTGTCATCAGGTTTGCCCGGCGCAATCCTTCCGCCACTTCGGCGGGCAGTTTCAACGAGGCAATCGACACACCAGTTTTGTCGCGCTGGGCTTCCGGCAAGCCAAGGTCGGCGTCAACCATGCCGGACCAGATCGATAGTTCACGCGTATAGTGTCGGCCTGAAACGACCGGAGCCATGAACGCAATGGCTTCAAGCCCGTCAATCCGGCCCGCCGCATCGGCGGCGACAACGCAACCCAATCCCTGGCTCAAAACGATGATGCGCTGGCAGCCCGAGAGGTCCTTCAACAGCCCCGCCCCGGCCACAAGCGCGTCACTCCAGACCGCCAGCCCCCTTGAAAAGTCGCCATCATCCAGCGCGTCACCGGTTCCCGGCCAATCGAAGCGGAAGGACGGGATGCCCTTCTCAGCCAGTTTCTCCGCAATGATGCGCCAGAATTTGCGGGTGCACAGTTCTTCCAGCCCCCACGGGCTGGCGAAAAGCACCGCCGTACTGCCCGGATGATCCGAATCAGCCCTTTGAAAAAGTCCAATCGTCTGATTGAAAACAACAGGCTGCGCCGCCGCCCGCCCCCCTATCCTTATTGCGTCCGCAAGTTCCCCGGACTGGATATGGATTTCCTTGTTCATGGTCCGCCTCGCCCCCGATGCTGAAGGAACTGATCTAGCAGAGGAACAGGGGCAATGGCCACCGGCCCTTTCCATCCCGGTTACCAAACGCATAAGAATTCGACCCGCTGCACGGGAGAGCCAACAGCCGTAGTGACAATCGGCCGGAGTCTCCATTAACATCACGCCGGATTACCTTGGGGCGGCCAATGGTTGAATCAGGTCGTTTTCCTGCTTCGCACCGGACGCCGCTGACCCGTATATTGACATCGCGGGAGAAAAGCATGGCCTCTTACAAATATGGAAAATACCTGCTGAGATACGAGAGCGACCAGTTTGACAAAGAATTCGAACCCGGATCGATCCCCTACAATTCCGGCATATACCGCTGCAAAAACTGCGGTGAGGAAATAGCTGCGACAGAAGGCGTACCGCTGCCGGCTCAACACCGGCACTCGAATAACCTGCCAATCGTCTGGCAATTGCTCGTCTATGCGGCTCCCAGAGACTGAATATCCGGACACTACAAGAGCTGGCGGCGTTCCCGTTACATCGCCGCCCGCGAGCAGCAGAGGCCTTTCACAACAATGGGTGTTCCACAGCCAAGCGGCCCGGATTTGCAAATTGGAAGCCTAAGCGCTTTTCAATTTCGCCGAATGCGGCCATAGTTGCGGCGTTCGAATTGGAGGATTAAATGAAAAAAATTCTGATCACGGCAACAATACTCTTTGCTGCTCTTGGGTCAGCGGCACAGGCTGACGGAACTCTGGACAAGATCAAGTCCTCTGGCACCATCACGCAGGGTGTCCGGGAGTCATCCGGATTGGCCTATACGCTCGGCAACGGCGTCTACACCGGCTATCACTACGATGTTTGCCAGAATATCATTGCGGACATCAAGAAGAAGCTTGGGCTTGAAAAGCTGGACATCCGGTATCAGCCCGTTACATCGCAGAACCGTGTGCCCCTGGTCCAGAACGGCACCGTTGATCTCGAATGCGGCTCAACAACGAACAACACCGCACGCGCAAAGGACGTTGCATTTGCCGATACCGTGTATGTCGAGGAAGTGAAAATTGCGGTCCGCGCCAACTCCAACATCAGCAAGCTGGAAGATCTGAACGGCAAGAACGTGGCGACCACGACCGGCACCACTTCTGTTCAGACCTTGCGCAAAAACAAGCGCGGCAAAGACATTACCTTCAACGAGGTCTACGGCAAGGATCACGCCGACAGCTTCCTGCTCCTGCAGAGCGGCCGCGCCGATGCGTTCGTGATGGACGCCTCGATCCTCGCGGCCAATATTGCCCGGGCACAAAAGCCGAGCGATTTCAAGGTTCTGCCGGAAGTCCTGTCCGTTGAACCGATCGCCATCATGATCCGCAAGGACGACCCCGAGTTCAAGAAGGCGGTCGATGAAAGCATCGTGGAACAGATCAAGGCGGGCACCATCGCCAAGCTCTACGACAAGTGGTTCATGCAGCCCATTCCGCCGAACAATGTTTCGCTGAACATGCCGGCCTCGGAAGCAACAAAGGAAGCCTGGGCCAATCCGAACGACAAGCCGACCGAGGACTACAAGCAACCCGGTCAATAGGTTTGAGCTTACCAGGGCCGGGAAACGTGCAGTACCGGCCCTGTTGATGCAACACGTGCGGGTGGGCGAGATATGATGGCGTATTGGCAGAACGTATGGGATCGCTGGCAGTTTCTTTGGGATGACCGGGGTGACGGCGTCACCTACTTTCAATGGATGCTGTCGGCTTGGGGCTACACGGTGGCTGTGGCCGCCACCTCGCTCGTGATCGCTCTGGTGTTCGGCATCGTCATTGGCACGTTGCGCACGCTGTCGGGACACCGGGTCATCTCCGCCTTCGCGGCGGGATGGGTTGAACTTTTCCGCAATATTCCCATCCTCGTCCAGCTCTTCATCTGGTTCTTCGTGATTTCCGAACTCGTTCCGGGCATGCGGAGTGTGCCGGGCTTCGTTTTGGCCTGCTGTGCGCTCGGCTTCTTCACCTCCGCCCGTATCGCCGAACAGATACGCGCCGGTATCCAGGCTTTGCCGACAGGCCAGCGCAACGCCGCCTATGCTGTCGGTTTTACCCAGTTCCAAACCTACCGCTATGTGATCCTGCCGCAGACCTTCCGCATCATCATCCCGCCGCTGACCAGCGAAGCGATGAATATCGTCAAGAACTCGTCGGTCGCCTTTGCGGTATCGATTCCCGAACTGATCAGCTTCGCCATGCAGACACAGGAAGAGACGTCGCGCGGGGTCGAGGTCTATCTGGCAGCCACGGTGCTCTATGCGGTAACCGCGCTGGTGGTCAACCGGGTCATGGCCTTCATGGAACGGCGGATGCGCATACCCGGCCTGACGGTCCAGACGCAGGGAGCGCATTGATGGCTACGCTCGACTTTTCATTCTATACATGGGCCAATATCAGCAATTATCTGCTCAGCGGCCTCTATTTCAGCGTCTCGCTTACGATCGCCGCCACCATTGGCGGCATTGCCCTCGGCACCGTCATTGCCCTGATGCGCCTGTCCAACGTCAAGCCGCTGGAATATATCGCCACGTGGTATGTCAATGTGTTTCGCAGCGTGCCGCTGGTGATGGTGATCCTCTGGTTTTTCCTGCTGGTGCCATCCGGTTTTTACGACCTGTTCCCGGGTGGAAGCGGCCAGAAATACCGGGCCGAGATTTGCGCCCTGATTACCTTCATTGTCTTTGAAGCCGCCTTCTTCAGCGAGATCGTGCGCGCCGGCATCCAATCCCTGCCGCGCGGTCAGACGAATGCGGGGCAGGCTCTCGGCATGACCTATGCGCAGAACATGCGCTACATCATCCTGCCCCAGGCGATCCGCAACATGCTGCCGGTCTTCCTGACCCAGACCATCGTGCTGTTCCAGGATACCTCGCTGGTCTATGCCATCGGCGCCTACGACATCCTCAAGGGTTTCGAAATCATGGGCAATACGTTCGGCAGGCGGA
Source organism: Phyllobacterium sp. SL163 (assembly GCF_049896885.1). Lineage (NCBI taxonomy): Bacteria > Pseudomonadati > Pseudomonadota > Alphaproteobacteria > Hyphomicrobiales > Phyllobacteriaceae > Phyllobacterium > Phyllobacterium sp. SL163. The sequence goes on from NZ_JAFCVE010000006.1 coordinate 314,487, forward strand.
TCGAAACCTATCTCCTCGCTGCCGTGGTCTATTTCGTCATCTCCTTTTTCTTGTCCATGCTCGTCAAGAAACTGAACCAGAAAATCCGCATCGTGCGCTGAACTGAAGGACGCAATCACAATGATCGAAATGAAAAGCGTTTCCAAATGGTATGGCACGACTCAGGTCCTCAACGACTGCTCGGTCAAGATCAACAAGGGAGAAGTTGTCGTCGTTTGCGGGCCGTCCGGCTCAGGCAAATCCACCCTGATCAAGACCATCAACGCGCTTGAACCGATCCAGAAGGGTGAAATCTGGATCGACGGCGTCGCCGTTCACGACAAGGCCACCGACCTGCCGAAATTGAGAAGCCGCGTCGGGATGGTCTTCCAGCACTTCGAACTGTTTCCGCATCTTTCGGTCACCGACAACCTCATCATTGCCCAGATAAAGGTGCTTGGCCGCCGGCGCGACGAGGCCAAGAAACGCGGCCTGCAAATGCTGGAGCGTGTCGGCCTCATCGATCATCAGCACAAATTCCCCGGCCAGCTCTCCGGCGGCCAGCAGCAGCGTGTGGCCATCGCCCGCGCACTCTCCATGGATCCGATCATCATGCTTTTTGACGAGCCGACATCGGCGCTTGATCCGGAGATGGTGGGCGAGGTGCTGGACGTCATGGTCGGTCTCGCCTCGGAAGGCATGACCATGATGGTCGTGACCCACGAAATGGGCTTTGCCCGGAAAGTCTCCAACCGCGTCATTTTCATGGATGTCGGCGGACGCATTCTCGAGGATACGACCAAGGATGAGTTCTTCGGCAAGATCGAGGACCGCCAGCCGCGCACGCGCGAGTTTCTTAACAAGATTCTACAGTATTGAGGTAGCGGCAGGGGCGACCGTCCCCGCTTTGTTCAGGCCATCACTGGGTGCCGACCGGGCGTGGCGGATAGATGGCCTGCACCTGTGTGGACCTGGGCGTGCCGGATATCGCACCTGTCGTCATACCCGACGTGCCGGGGTGGGTTTTTCCGGCAATCAGCATATCTTCGTGCACCCAGCCGATCATGTCGGTAGCGGGGATCACGATATGATGCCATTTGCCGGTTTTGCCATAGGAGCGCATTTCGCGTCCCTTTTCCACGGTACCCGCCGGTTCGGATTTGTCCCACGCATTGCGCCGCAAGGTCAGTCGTTCCCGGGCGTACACCACCGACGGCGTCATGTTGGGCATGTTGATCCCGCGTGGCAGGTGAATGCCCGTCCGCTCCGCAGGACCAACGGCCAAGGCCGGGCGCTGCAATGGTTGCGGCTGCTGCAATGCTGCCCGCTGCAACGGCGTGGGCACCACGGGATTCGGCTGTGCGCCGACGGGAACGGAGGGGCGCGGGATCGGAGCATTGAAAGCGGTAGCCGGAATGTTCTCCTGACGCGGCGCGGCTTTCACTGTCTGTTTCACATCTGCGTCTGGCTTTGCGGCGGCTGATCGACTGGTCTGTGCCGCTGGACGCTCGAACCATCCGGCGAAGGCTTTGAGCGGGCCTTTGTGCTGCGTTGCCGACCATACGCTCAATGCGCCAACGCCGACAATCACGGCAAGAGCCAGGAATATACCCATCGAGGACCCGCCCGATGCCGAGCGCGAGGATGATCGCTTCGGCGAACGTGACGGTGAACGGGTGCTGCGCTTTCTCTTGGCCATATGAATCCTGCCCTCTTCGGCCCAGTTGCGGTCGGGCCAGATCAACATCGGGTTTGACAACGTTCCTGAGCGTCGAATCGCGATGTCACCCAGCCTGACAGGGCTTCCTTGGTATTTCGTTACCGGCAGCAAGGACATGGTACATCAGCAGCTTGAGGGACGCGGTGGCTGGCGTCGCGGACGATTTTCATCCCGTTATGCCGAGCCCGATACTCTGCCGAACACGTTCCCTAAAGCCCGAGATTTCCGATATGGCTTCAGCCCTGTGTACATTGCACACAGATACGTGTACAAAGCACACATGACCATGGACCGGATCTTTGCGGCGGCCAAAGCCGTACTCGAACAGGACGGAATCGCGGGACTCACCATCCGAAAGGTGGCGCAGAGCGCGCAGATGTCGACGATGGCGATGTACCGCCACTTCGCCGACAAGAACGCTCTGCTGAACGCTTTGATGGCGGACGGACTTCGGGCCTGGGAAGAGCGCGCGCGCGCCATTGGCACATCCGATCCGATGGAATGGCTGGAGGAGCTCGGCGAAGCTTACCTGGACTTCGCCATCACGGAACCCCACCGGTTCGACGCGGCGTTCTTCCTGCCCGCGCCCGAGGCGCGCCGCTTTCCAGACGACTTTGCGGCCGGTCGCTCGCCCGTGTTGACCATGGCCATGAAGCGCATCGAAGAGGCGCAGGCAGAGGGACGCATCGGGGACACTACCGCGCTCGAAATCGCCTTGGCGCTCGCGGCGCTCGGTCAAGGTCTCGTCTCGATGCATCGCGCCAACCGCTTTTCGAGCGAGACGCAGTTCAAAGCGCTCTACCGCACGGCCCTTCACCAATGCCTCGCTTCATTCCAATCTGCTCGGAGAACAAGATGATCGCCGTCCTCGCTGCGCTGCTGAGCGGCGCGATGTTCTACCTGTCACAGGGCTTCGACGACGTATGGATGCTGGCTTGGTTCGCACCGGTGCCGCTGCTGTGGCTGGCCTACGGAAAGCAACCGATGTGGCAGGTGATGGCGGCGAGCGCGGCCGCGATCCTGGCAAGCGGCGGCTACATACTGCAACTGCCTTACATACCGCCGCTCTTCATAATCGTGCCTGTGCTGCTGCTTTACGTTGGCATGTTTTGCGCCGCTGTCTGGTTCGCGCGCTTTGTACACCTCTGGGCGCATCCGTTCGCCACACTCGTCGCGTTTCCAGCATGGTGGACGGCGGTCGAATTCCTGAGCCAGCTTCCATCGCCGAACGGCACCTACGGCTCGTTTGCCTACAGCACGATGTCAGCGCCCATCCTGATCCAGAGCGCTTCGCTCTTGGGAATGTATGCCGTCACATTCCTCATTTGCCTCTTCGCCAACACCATTGCCTTGGCGTTACGCGCCAGGCGGGAGACCATCACCGCCATCACTCTGGGCATTGCGATCTGCGCGGCGAACTTGGCGTTCGGGTTCGTGCGTCTGGCCCAGCCACAGCCGTCCACCGTCCGGGTGGCAGGCATCGTGGATGAATCCATTGTAGCGAACGCCTGGCGCGCGCATGCTTTGCCGGAGGATCTTGCGGTGACGACAGCCTACGCACAGGAAATCCGTGAAGCGGCTCGCCAGGGCGCCCGTTTCATCGTGACGTCGGAAGGGGGCATGGCATCGATCCCTGAGGCGCAGTCGGCCATCATCGCGCCGCTTGCGTCCGCGTCCAGGGAAACAGGAGTACGGATCATTGCCGGCTTCCATTCTGACCACCCGCCAGCCGATTTCGCGCTTGCATTCGACCCCACGGGACCGACGCAGCGCTATGACAAGCGGCATCCCGTGCCAGGGCTTGAAGAGCGCTACGTGCCCGGTCACGCCTCCGGGACCCTGGCCGACGGATTCGCAATGGAGATCTGCAAAGACATGGATTTCCCCAGCACCATTCGCTTCGATGCCGTGAACGGAGCCCGGCTGGCAGGTGTGCCGGCGGGCGACTTCGGCATCGACGGCTGGCAGCATGCACGAATGGCCATCATGCGCGGCGTCGAGAATGGATTTTCCATGATGCGTCCCGCCCACCATGGTCTGGTGATCGCCAGCGATGCGCAAGGCCGTGTCATCGCCATGAAAGAGGATGCACCGACGGGCCTCACCATGGTGGTCACGGACCTTCCGCTTGGCCCCGGGCCGACGCTTTACACGCGGATCGGCGATCTCTTCGCATGGCTGTGCCTCGCTTCAACACTTTCGATCGCCATTCTCTCGATGTTGAAACGTCGGCGCGCAGTCACCGCTGCCTGATGCCGTCACCGGTTGCTCAAGGTTCGGATATCGAACCGACGCTCAAACTTGCTGGTCCGCGCCGATCAGGCAGCGGTCACTGTTAAAAAAGGAATCGTCATGCGTGTCTCCGTTAAGTTGCAGTTGCGGAGACAGACCATTATGCCGAGCTTCAATCCTGGATGACCGGAAATCTCGGGTTTTAAGGAATGGGCTCGGGATAAGTGCTAGATCTGCGCTTCGATGGCTGCCTTGTCTATCACCGACCATACCAGGCTGATCTTTCCGTCTCGAAACTGGTAGAATACATTTTCGCTGAAGGACACCTTCCTCCCATTGATGGGAAGACCAAAGAAATTCCCTTTTGGCGTCACGTTAAACAGGAGGCGGGCAGCAATATAGGATTGGTCGGAAATCAGCAGCTCAATATTGAAATACAGGTCCGGAATTTCCGCAAAGTCGTTCTCCAGCAGCACTCGATACCCTGTCAACCCAATCAGCTTTCCGTTGTAGCGCACGTCCTCCTGAACGAACGTTCCGAGGTTCGGCCAATCCTGCGTATTCAAGCAGGAAATATAGGCGTTATAGATTTCCGCGAGGTTAGTCTCAGTCATGATAACGGCTCCTTGGCTGCCCGTGAGGTTCAGGACGAGGCGAATACGTGCATCGGTCATCGCATTAAGACTCAACCTGCGGCGGCAACTTTCTCATCATGCCGATGATCATCGGCTTATTCTATAAAGCAACTGGACAAATCGCGATAATTTCAATCTATTAGACCGAAGATTCAAATTGAATCAGTGTTATTGCAGGGGGGATTGAGCAATGAACATGAGAAGCTTTCTCACACTACTTGTTTTTTGTTCCACGATAATATTCTCGGCAGGCTCTGCTCTTGCTGATGTCGCCTATACAACCGGGAATGTTAATCTTCGCACCGGTCCGGCAACACATTACACCCGCGTTGGTACTCTGGCTGCGGGAATACGCGTGAATGTTCTGGCTTGCCAATCAAACTGGTGCCGGATCGGACGGCAGGGCATCCGGGGATGGGTGTCAGCCAACTATCTCGATCGCGTGGCCGTTCACAGGCCTGCCATTGTGGTTCGGCCGACGATTGTTGTGCGGCCTCCCTATTATCATGGCCACCGCCCGCCGCCGCGGCCCCACCGCCCTCGCCCGAATTGCAAGATCGCGCCAGGATTCTCTTGCCGGTGAAATCTCGCCATTGTTCCTTCAACCGCACGGTTGGAGGAACGGCGCCATGCATTAATTTGCCCTGATCCGATCAGTGTCGGCATTTGCGATGCTCCCGACGGACCGGTGTCCGTGTGCGGGCTGTGCGGCAATACCTGCCAATCCGCCTACATTCATCCAAATGCCATTAACCGTAAATCGCCTTGCGGGTCAGTAACATTAAAATAAATCATTTTCATTCCGCAGATTAGCGTGTAGAAACGCATTCTTATTTCTGAGATTTCGCATCTATCAATACCCATCTCAACTTGAATACAACTGATCATCCCCTGAGTGTTGTTACGAGTAGGTATGCGTCGATGAAATTCATTAGCCGGAATATTCTCGGACTAGCTCTGCTCTTATCTTCCAGCCTCTTTCTTCATGCAAATGCCGTGGCTGAACCAAGCATTTGCATCCGGCTTCGCCAGCAGCTCAAACTGCCGATCAGGGACGAACCGCAGGTCAATAGAGCTGTCCAAGAGCAGGCGATGAAGCTGCAGCAAGCACGCGCACGCGCCAATCAGGCGGGTTGCGGCAACACGCTCTTTTCCAGGGGAGACCCGAAGCAATGCGCGCGTTTTCAACAGAATGTTGAAAGTATTGCGGCCGAGCTTGAGAGGCGCAAGCGTGCGGAAACCCGTTCCAAAGGCTCCCCTTCCTCCAAAGCGCACATTCTTGCGGCACTGAAAGCAAATGGGTGCGCTGAAGAGCGGCGGCAGGGGCTGCTCGAGGCGCTTTTCGGCAATTCAGCGTCCGAACCGGAAGTAACGAAAGTCGCAACGCTTCCCAGGCAGGCGATCGAACGGAAACGGCCGCGGCAACCGACGCAAAACCCTGATGCGTCCAGTACGAAACTCTATCGAACACTCTGTGTGCGAACGTGCGATGGGTATTATTTTCCGATCTCTTTCGCCGTCCAGACCAAATATTTCGATCGCGACCAGAACACCTGCAGTGAAATGTGTCCCGCGTCGCCGGTAAAATTGTATTCCCATGCTATACCGGAGCAGTCTTCCGAGGATATGATCTCCGTCGAAACCAAGATTCCCTATAAGGACCTGCCCACCGCTTTCAACTATCGTCTTGCCGACGCTCCGCCAGTGGCCAATTGCACGTGCCACAATGCGCAGCAATCATTAAAAACATCGGTCAGTGCGGTGGCCCCCGCCGGTCAAGGAGCTTCAACAGCCCTTGGGCCTGAATTGCCAATCGCGCAACACCCCTCCGAGGCGGAGACAGCAGCGGACTCTAACGCCGCATCCAAAGGCAGCGGCAACCCCTTTGGCAGCGTCTTGGCAGAACCCACCCAGGAGAATGATCGGCGAAATGTACGTATCGTCGGTTCGGCATATCTTCCCGATGAAGAACGGAAAATTGATTTTAAGGCGCCGCGGCCAGCCGAGCCACTTTTTACGCAAGACCCTGATCGAGCAAACAGGTTCACATTCGGCATGGCCATCGAAACAGTTGCGACCGATATACTGAAGCGTCTTGGAGACTAAGAATTGGCACTCGAAGTGCCTTAGCAATTGACCTCCGATTCAAACCAGCGCCGCCACATATTGCGCAATGGGCAGGCAGGACGTCAGCCCCGGGCTTTCAATACCAAACAGATTGACCAGTCCTTTTACACCGTGCGACGACGGGCCCTCGATAAGGAAATCTGTCACCGTTTCGCCCGCAACACTCAGTTTTGGCCTGATGCCGCAATAGGCAGGCTGGAGAACCCCATCGGGCAACGCGGGCCAATATGTCCGTATTGCCTGGTAGAAACGCTCGGCCCGCGCCGGATCGACCGAATAGTCAATGGTATCCACCCATTCAACATCCGGACCAAACCGCATGCTGCCTCCCAGATCGAGCGTCAAGTGGATACCTAGACCTCCGGGCTCGGGCACGGGATAAATCAGATGCTGAAACGGCGCGGCACCCGGCACCGAGAAATAGTTTCCCTTTGCATATCGGCGCTCCGGCACATGATGCTTCGGCAATGCTGCAATTTTCGTCGCCAGTTCAGGCGCGTTGAGCCCGCAGGCATTGATAAACACGTCCGTGCGAAATTCATACGGCCGGTCAGTTTCCGTCTCGATGGTGTGAACGACAAAACCATCGCTGTCAGCGTCCACGGACACCACCTTGGTGTGGAATGCGATCATTGCATCGTGCGCCTGCGCATCTCCAAGCAGCGCCAGCATCAGATCATGGCAATCAACGATTCCGGTAGACGGAGACATAATCGCGGCCGTGCAGTTCAATTCCGGCTCGACGCGACGGGCTAGCGCTCCGGAAAGGAATTGCAGATCACCCGCACCGCACCTGCGGGCGCGCCCGGCGATTTCGGTCAGGGTCTCAACCTGCTGGTTATCAGTCGCAACGATCAGTTTGCCGCAGCGCTTATGCGCCACGCCGTATGCATTCGCAAACCGGTAGAGCGCGGCGTTACCTTCCACACAGAACTGCGCCTTCAAACTGGCTTCAGGGTAATAGAGGCCGGCGTGAATGACACCGGAATTGCGGGAACTTATTCCACTCCCCACCGCACCGCTCTCTTCGGCGATGAGCGTTTCGACGCCTCGTCTTGCAAATTCCCGCGCTATGGCAATCCCGATAACGCCACCGCCCGCAACAACGCAGCCTATGCGATCCACTCTTCACCCCATCGTAGATTCATGATGTCAGTTTTTTCTCCAGACTCTGGAGCGTCTCTATAATCTTGCTGCCGACCCGCTCATAGCTGGGATAGTGCAAAAGGTGTTCTTTGTCCCAGTCAGCCGGCGAGAGATCATTGGCACCATCCTGCGGCGCAAAATTCTTCAGCTCATTGAGAAACTCCTGAACCGAGCGCGCCGTTGGCGGGGTTCCTGTCGCCGCATACAGAAAAAGAGCACGAAGCCAGAACTGGATCGCCATCATTTCTGTCCGTATCTGCTCGTCCTCGATCATGGAAATCCTGGCTCACACGCAACGCCCTCAGAACCATTTCTTTACCACTTTTGTGAGCCGGATTGGTAATTGGTCTGACGGATATCAGGTACATCCTTAAGCGTTCGGCCGAACTGTGAAGACAATAAAATCGATGATCTGCCGATATCTTTCAATGGACACGGCAGGGCCAATTGTCACCATTCGATTCCTGCCCGCGTCGTATTGAGGACGCAGGTACGTCGAACGGCTTAGCCGCCTTTCAACTGAATAGACAGCTTAAACCGGCTTCTACAAAGCGCTAGAGTTAAGGTTGCCTGCGTGCCGCCATGACGTAAAAGTCCGGCTGGCAAACAAGCGCTCGAAAAACGGTCGACAATCATAAGAGAGGTCAGAGGGTGAGCGCTGTACGCCGGGCATTTTTCATGGCGATACTGGAACAGTATTCGCAAGTGATCGTCAGCGTGGCGATGATCACGGTCCTGTCGCGCATGTTGAGCAGCAGCGAGATCGGGATAGCCGTCATCGGCTTGGGAATTGGCACGATTGCGCTGACCGTCAGGGAATTTGTCACGTCAGAATACCTCATTCAGCGCGACACACTCACACGCGAGGACATAAGAACCAGCTTCACGCTGACCTTCGGCTTCTCCACCGTCATAGGCTGCGCCCTGTTTTTCTCGGCCCCGTTCCTTTCCCGATTTTACGCCGCGCCTGAACTGCTCGCATTCATCAAAATACTGGCCTTTGCGGGTGTTGTCGACGCCGCTGTCTGTCCGATCATCGCCCTGTTGCGCCGGGATCTGACCTTTGGTGCGGTAACCCGCATCAACGCCATCGGAAGCATAACCAATGCCGTTGCGACCATCGCATTTGTTGCCTTGCATTTTGGCTTCATGAGCTTTGCCTGGGGAACACTCGCCTCGGCTATCGTACGGATGCTTCTCGCTTTTCACACCAGACCAATCTTCTGGATGTTGCACCCCTGCCTGAAGAGCTGGCGGGCGGCTTTCGCCTTCGGCTCCTACAAAGGCGCATCGACGCTCCTTGATCGGTCCTATGAGGCACTTCCCCAGCTCGTCCTGGGCCGGATCATGCCGCTCACGGCGGTTGGCCTCTACAATCGTGCAAATCTCGTTTGCGGCTTACCCGACAAGATCCTGCTCTCGGCGATATTTTCCGTCGCCTTTCCCGCATTTGCATCGGAAGTCAGAGCGGAACGCGACGTCAAAGCCGCTTATCTGCGCATCATAAGCTACATCACGGCGCTGTACTGGCCAGCAACCCTGGCAATGGCCATTCTGGCCTATCCGATTGTTCGCATCGCACTGGGCCCCCAATGGTCCGAGACAGCACCGCTTGTCCAGATTTTTGCACTGGCCGCGCTCTTCTGGTTTCCCAATATCCTGACCTTTCCCGTTCTCGTCGCAATGGGCGCAAATAGACAGGCTTTTGAAGCCAATTTCATTGGCCGGGGACTGTCGATGCTCGTGATCTGCGCAGCCAGCTTTTTCGGGCTCTACGCCCTGGCACTAAGCCAGTTCATAGTCCTGCCCTTTCAGATGTACCTTTCGCTGGTCTATGTCCGCCGGCAGGTTCCTTTTGCGTGGGACGAACTGTTTCATGTTTTATACCGAAGCGGCCTCGTGACGATATGGGCCATTGCAGGTCCGCTGCTCGTTCTTGCGGCAAACCGTTTTCAGTTCGACCTGTCGATTGCCCAAGCCTGCATTGCGGGTCTGTTCTCGGCGATAGGATGGTTGGCAGCCCTGGCTTACTTCAGGCATCCTTTCCTTGATGAAGTGGAAAACATTGCAAGAATCGCAATGCCGACGCTGCTGGCAAGGATAAACGCCGCGACCGTCAAATGAGCGGCCCCGTGCTTCGGCTCAAGGATTGGATTTTCGACGATGAAATCCATTGACGTGGTCATACCGAATTACAATTACGCCCACTATCTGAAAAACTGCGTCGACAGCGTGCGCAACCAACCTGCCGAGAGGCTGCGCATTCTGATCATCGACAATGCCTCTACCGACGACAGCGCGGCCGTTGCCAGGATGCTGGCCAGTGCCGATCCCAGAATAGAACTGATGCTGCGCCCCAAAAACCTCGGTGCACACGCGTCATTCAATGACGGTATCGATTGGGCACAATCGGATTATTTTCTGATCCTTTGTTCTGACGATTACCTGGCACCGGGAGCTCTTGCCCGGGCAATGGCCTTCATGGAGGACAATCGGGATGTTCACCTTGTGCATGGCAAGACCCATTTTCGCGCAAACAATACGGAAGGCGATGGACTGCCGGACAATCCATTGCCTTCGGACTGGTCAAAGCAGGACGGCATGTCCTTTCTGAAATCCCTCTGTCAAAGCGGAAGGAATTTTGTGAGCGGCCCCACGGCGATCGTACGTACGGCAATCCAGAAGAAAGTCGGGTATTACAAGCCCGCCTTGATCCACACGGATGATCTTGAGATGTGGCTGCGTTTTGCCCTTCACGGTGCGGTGGGCCGAACGGAAAACATCCAGGCGGTCGCAAGGGTTCATGATTTCAATCAATCCGCGACTGTTCGCACCCTGGAGCAGTGGAGCATTGAATTCGAAGCAGCGTTCCAGTCATTCTTCGAAAATGACGGGGCAATCCTGACGGATGCTGATGTACTTTTACGGCAGGCGCGCAATGCACTGAGTGAAAGAGCCTACTGGTCGGCAGTCGCGCAATTGTGCCGGGGTGAACCCGAGGCTATGGCGTTGATGCGTCATGCCATCAAGCTCCGGCCGTCCACAGCCTGGCTGCCGCCTCTCCGCTACCTCTTGCGCAGATCAGACGCCTCGGCATTGATTGGCCGCAGCGTCAAGGCTCTTGGGCGGCGACTTGGTACATCCACGGCACCAGACGGCCGGCTATGATGACATGACAGGCTGCTCAGTGAAAAGCGGGCCGATAACCCTCTCTTCCAGCAGTTTTTCCTGAATGGAAAGCTGCCGTTGAACGCGCGCATTCACTCTGGCCAGTTCCAGATGCACCTCATTGAGGTTGGCAAGCATGCGCCGCGTCTGATCTTTCAGGATCTCGACATCGAAGGTTTCAATGTGCTGGCATGCGCGCTGATCATATTGTGCCAGCAGTTCATCATTCTTTTGGGCATATCCGAGCGAGATCGTGGGGCGCGCGAGCTTCAAGGCGCAGACAACATTATGATAACGCGTCACAACCACAATATCGGTCTTGCCTATCTCCCGCATCAAATCGTGGAGAGTAGCACCATGCTCCACGGATACGCGTTCTTCGGGCTTGTCATGGATAGGAACCGAGACTCTTTCGACAATGTCACCCACCGCCCGCCAGTCCCGCTCATCGCCGGTCAACAAGCGGACATTGTGCCCCTCATCGAGCAGCCATTGGATGAAGGAGGCCAACTTGCCGATGTAAGAGCGGTAGATTGCTTCACCAAACACCGCATCCTTTGACCATCCGCGGTAGTCCATAACGCCTACGCCGACTGTTACGGGACTGTCGTATTTGGGAGGCGAGGAAGGTGGGACCGGAAGCCGAAACGCAATATCGGGGAATAGGCCATCGCGCTCAACAGAAAGGCCTATCCTTTTCATATAGGCCAAGGAATAAGCGTCCCGATAGGATCGGTACTGCGCCATTCTGGCCGCCGACCGCAGAAACCAGCGGCTGAGGGGATGCTCGATCGGACCCGCACCAATGCTGACGAATGCGATGTCCGCCCCACGCAACCGGGCTGCCAGGCACCAGCGGAAGAGCACGAACGGCCAACCAAAGGGCGTCTCCTGAAAATCATCCAGGATACCGGTGCCGGGGATGATCAACAGATCCACCCCGCTCAGGCTTGCAAACAGCATGTAGATACTGGCGATACGGCGCGGGATATCAGCAAGAAACGCGTTCATTCGAATGAACCACTGGTCTTGCAGAACCAGACCGCTGATCCCGATCGATTTGATCTTGTATTCCTTTTCGACCAGTTCCGGGTTGGAACAGATACACATGAGTTCGGCTTCAGACGGCAATGAGCGCAGGAAATTCACCATCGCTTCAAGTGAACCGTCGTTCCCGGTATTACCGCTGCCAAACTGCCCCAGTAAGCATATTTTCATCCACGCATCCTCAGCGTCGCGCGCGATCAATGGGATATCTTGCCGACGGAAGTTTGCTGCCGCTGCCGGGCAAAAAACACATGGTCTTTGGAACACCGCACCCAGCCTAATGAGCAAGGGGCTTCCCCCAAAGGGTTATAGGCCTCACCCGCCGCGACACATTCAATTCCCGCGTCTCCCGGTTCATGCTGTTTTCCGGATGAAGCCGAAAAACCCAAGGACAGGACTTCATGAAGTTCGCTTATTTCGTCCGCCCCCATATTGGTGGCACATATACGGTGTTCAGACAGCTGCGTGCCGCGCTGGCTGAAAAGGGAATTGACGTCCGTTGGCTGGGGATGGCCACCTACGGTACTCCTTACGATGCTCAATGGCGTCCTGAGTTCTCGTACGGTTCCCTGGTGGAAACGCCCAACGGAGCAAGCGAACGGGATCAGGCCGAGGCCCTTGTGGAAGCCCTGGAAGAGGGCGAATTTGACGGAATATTCATCAACGTCCTCAGCGATCGAATTCAAACGAATATTGCGCGTTATCTACCCGACAAATTCCTGCGCATCATGATCGTACACAACATCACTGCCGGGACTTACAGCGCGGCAAACGCGATCAAGAACCACGTCCATGCGACCGTCGGCGTTTCCGATCGCATTCGCAGTGACCTGATCAGGAAACTGGGCTTTCCCGCAGACCGAACCTACGCGATTCCTCATGCCGCGACGGCGCCAACCATGCGGCAATTCCAGAGGGAACCCAACCCCGCCGACACATTGCGGGTCATTTTCCTTGGCCGTATCGAGGACGCGTCGAAAGGGGTGTTCTGGTTGCCGGAAATTTTCGCGCATTTGCCGCAGTCCATTCATCTGACTGTTGCCGGCAATGGGCCGGATCTCGAAAGCTTGAAATCAAAGATGGCAACCCGCCAACAGCAGGCCACCTTTCTCGGCGCGGTTCATCCCGAAGCTGTTTTCGATCTTCTGCTTCGGCATGACGTACTCGTCATGCCCTCGCGTTTCGAAGGATTTGGGCTGACCATAACCGAAGCAATGTCAGCCGGCTGCATACCGGTTGTTTCGCGTATCCGGGGAGTGACCGACACCATCGTCGATGATGGCACCAACGGCTTCCTCTTCACCATCGGAAATGTCAGGGAAGCGGCTCAGATTATCAGCCAGATCCATTCCAGCCGGGAAACCGCGCAATGGATGTCTGACGCGGCACGACACAAGGCCAATAGCACATTCACCATCGGGAATATGGCTGAACGGTATGGCGACGTTATCCGGCACGTCACGACGCACAGACCTGCCATCGCACCACCGCTCAAAATGCGGGATTGGTCCCTGCCGAAAGGCTTGCGCTCGGGTTTGCGAACATTTGTGCCACGCCCGGTGAAGAATTGGCTGCGCATGATGCGGGAGCGCATTTGAAGAGATATCGGCAGATCAGGTAAAAGGGGTTTGGCACATGACTGCATCGATCCGCAATTTTGAAAATTCAGATCACCTGCGCGACCTGGCGCATGATCTGATTCCGGGTGGCGCACATACCTATGCAAAAGGCGATGATCAATATCCCCTGCTGTCGCCTGGCTTCATCGCCAAGGGCTATGGCAGTCATGTGTGGGACATCGACGGCAACGAGTATATCGAGTACGGCATGGGCAACCGTGCCGTCGGATTGGGCCACGCATATCCTCCCGTCCTCGAGGCGGTCATGCGCCAGCTCCAGCTCGGCTGCAATTTCACCCGCCCTGCCGAAATCGAGGTCGAGTGTGCAGCGACCTTCCTTGAGACGGTTCAGTCAGCCGAAATGGTCAAATTCTGCAAGGACGGCTCCGATGCCACATCTGCGGCCGTTCGACTGGCCCGGGCCGTCACCGGGCGGGATATGATCGGTATTTGTGCGGATCATCCATTCTTTTCGACTGACGATTGGTTCATTGGTTCAACGGAAATGAACGCCGGTATTCCAACCGCCATTCAGGCACTGACCGCTGGCTTCAAGTATAATGATCTCGAAAGTGCGCGCGCGCTGTTTGAACGCTATCCCCACAGGATCGCCGCGCTCATACTCGAGCCCTCGCGCAGTGATGGCCCGGCCCAACCGTTTCTGAACGATTTGATGGAGCTATGTCATGAAAATGGGGCTCTGTTCATTCTCGATGAAATGATTACGGGTTTCCGCTGGCATGCCGGAGGCGCACAGAAGCTCTTTGGCATAGAACCCGACCTGTCGTGCTTTGGCAAAGCGCTCGGCAATGGCTTCTCGGTCTCGGCGCTCGCCGGCAAACGCGAGTTCATGAATCTCGGCGGCATTACGCAAGTGTTCAAACCGAGGGTTTTCCTGCTGTCGACCACACACGGTGCGGAAACCCACGCGCTCGCCGCGGCGATTGCCACCATGCGGATTTATCAGAATGAACCGGTAATTGAACATCTTTACGCGCAAGGACAGCGGCTGAAGAGTGGTGTTCAACAGTCGATTGCCCGGCATGACCTCACGGGTTACGTCAGCGTCACCGGCGCCAATTGCTGCCTTGCCTATGCCACGCTGGATACGGAGCGCTTCCCTTCGCAAGCCTTCAGAACGCTGTTTTTACAGGAAACGATACGCCGCGGTATTCTGATGCCATCGCTGGTCGTGAGTTATGCGCATACGGAGGAAGACGTTGACCGCACGATAGACGCGATTGATGGAGCGCTTGGCGTGTACAAGAAGGCACTGCAGCACGGGGTGGACAAGTATCTGGTTGGCCGCGCTTCGCAGCCGGTCTTCCGCCGCTTCAACAGTCCCGACACGCCCGCTCCCGTTTTAAAACGCGCCAGCAATGCTTGACGCATTTCCGAGGCGGGTTCTGCTATGGGCACTTTTGTTGCTCCTTGGACTGTGCACGTCAGTTGTTGCAAAAGAAGCTGCGTTTCCACTGCGCATCTCAGCCAACCAACGCTATTTGGAAGATGATGCGGGGCGGCCATTCCTGATGACAGCGGACACGGCGTGGTCCCTCATAGGGGACCTGTCCCGCGAAGAAGCCGATCACTACCTGGAGGATCGCAGGAAGCGCGGTTTCAACACCATCTTGGTTTCGCTCATCGAGCACCGCTTCAGCCGCAACGCACCGGGCAATTTCTACAAGCGAAAGCCATTTGCGGCAGGCGGCTTTGTCGCTCCCAACGATGCCTATTTTGACGATGCCGAGTGGATTCTACGCCGGGCGCAAGATCGGGGATTTCTTGTACTGCTCGTCCCGGCCTATCTCGGCGTGAATGGCGGAGATCAGGGGTGGTATGGCGAGATGCGCAATGCCGGCGCCGAAGCAATGAAGGCCTATGGAACCTACATCGGCAAAAGGTTTGGAAAATTCAACAATATAATCTGGATACAGGGCGGCGATTACGATCCACCGGATATGAGCCTGGTCGAGGCTTTGGCCGGATCGATTGCACGCGCTGACCCGGATGCACTGCAAAGTGTGCATGGCGGGAGGGATGCAAGAACAGACCTTGTCTGGAAAGCACCCTGGAAAAAGCTCGATACACTCTACACCTATGGCAATGTTGCAGAGGCTGCACGCGTTCAATATCTCGTATCGCCGGCCAGACCCTTTTTTCTCATTGAGGGGATGTATGAGGGGGAGAACGGTGCAACGGAGGAAACGGTTCGGGGAGCAGCTTATTCCGCCCTTCTGTCCGGCGCCAGCGGCCAGGTATTCGGCAACAATCCCGTGTGGCATTTTTCCGGTCCCGGCATACATGAGGAAACCGTGCCCTGGCAAAAAGCGCTCGCAAGCCGCGGTGCCCAAAGCATGACCTATCTCAAACGATTCTTTGAAACCATTCCCTGGTGGGATCTTGAACCCGATCAGGGCAAATTGCTGACAACACAAGGCCAGCCGGCAGCAGGCATCGCGGTGGCCGCCCGTTCGCCCGGCGAAAGACTTGTCGTGGTCTATCTCTCGGGTATGAACAGCGTCGTTCTCAATGCACAGGCAAACTGGCAGTCCACCAGAGATATCCGTTGGTTCGATCCATCCTCCGGACAATACATGGCTGCCAAAGAGCCAATAGTGAGCGTCGCCGGCACATTGGAATACCGTGTTCCTGCAACTCGGAATGCGTCGGGTTACCGGGACTGGCTTCTCGTCGTGAAACAGCGCGATTAACACAGATCAGGCAAAAGAAGTAGGCGCTTCGCCGAAGGTTCAGCCAATTGCATTTGCGATCCTCCAAACTCCTCTCTCGTCCCAGCCCGCCCACTGGAAGTACCGTGGCATCAAAGACGGCTTCTTTGAAAGGATTGGAACAATGAAGGTACTTGTGACAGGACATCGCGGCTATATCGGTTCAGTCATGGTTCCCTTCTTGCAAAAGGCAGGCCATGAGATCCACGGCTTCGACAGCGAACTCTACCGGAATTGCCATTATGCGCCCGGTGGGGCTCTGCCTGACATACCGGGATTATGCAAAGACATACGCGATGTCACCGCGGACGAGCTGGTAGGCTATGACGCTATTGTTCATCTCGCAGCACTCTCCAACGACCCGCTGGGGAACCTCAACCCGGAGGTCACCTACGACATCAATCATCGCGCAAGCGTTCACTTTGCGACGACCGCGAAGAAGGCCGGCGTCCCGCGTTTCCTTTACGCCTCTTCGTGCAGCAATTACGGTCAATCCGGCAGCGATATAATCGATGAAACCGGAGCATTGAACCCGGTCACGGCATATGGATGTTCGAAAGTACTGGCCGAACGCGACATCGCGGAACTCGCCGACGAGACGTTCAGCCCAACCTATCTGCGACCGGCAACGGCCTATGGTCTTTCCCCCATGCTGCGTTTCGATATCGTCTTGAATAATCTCGTGGCATGGGCCGTGACGGAAGGTGTCATCCTTTTGAAATCCGATGGAACGCCGTGGAGGCCAATCGTCCACATCGAGGATATTTCACGGGCTTTCCTGGCGGTATTGCAGGCACCCCGGCATGCCGTACACAACGAAGCATTCAATGTCGGACAGTCCGAACACAATTACCGTATCCGCGATATCGCTGAAATCGTCGCGGATATCGTTCCGGGCTGCCGGCTGGAGTTTGCACCCGGCGCCGGCCCCGATACACGTTCGTATCGGGTCAGCTTTGACAAGATCAGGCGGGTTCTTCCCGATTTCAAGCCACGCTGGGATGCGAAAGCCGGGGCCGAGCAATTGCATGCGGCTTATGTAACCGCGAATTTGACACTGGCGGAATTCGAAGGCCCCCGCTATCAGCGGATCAGCCATATCCGTCAGTTGCTCGACGATCGGAAACTCACCTCCAGCCTGCGCCGTATTTCAGCAGTGGAGCGCCATCCAGCGCTGTCCGATGCCGTCATATGATCATCCCGCGCCAGTTGTTAACAACATGGTAAATGCGCCCGACCGGACAAAGTCCTCCGTTGGAACAGCGACAGACATAGGCCTTTCCATTCACACCTTGGCTGCCCGCCTGTTCCCTATATGTCGCAGCATCACGGGCGATGGCGTCCGTGACACCTTGGCCATACTGGGTCAGCAAATCGATATGGTCGTGCACGAAGTCCCCACGGGAACCCCGGTGTTCGACTGGGTGGTACCGTCCGAATGGAACATCCGTGATGCCTACGTCAAGGATGGCTCCGGCCGCAAGCGCATTGATCTCGCCAAATCCAATCTGCATGTGGTCAGCTACAGCAATCCCATTCACCGTATCATGCAACTGAGCGAACTCAGACCCCATATCCACACACTACCCGATCAGCCCGATCTGATCCCGTATCGAACCTCATACTACAGTGAGCAATGGGGTCTGTGTACAAGCCATAATGCTCTTCTTGCGCTCGCGGACGGCGAGTACGAAGTCCTGATTGACGCCGAAAAGACCGACGGTCATCTCACCTATGGTGAATACCTGCACAAAGGCACCACCGACAGAGATGTGCTGTTTTCCGCTCATATCTGTCATCCCTCGCTTGCCAATGACAATTGTTCTGGCCTCGCCCTCTTGACCCTGCTCGGCAAGAGTTTGCAGTCCCGCAAGACACGCTACAACTATCGCTTCCTCTTTGCGCCCGGTACAATCGGTGCGCTGACCTGGCTTGCCCGCAACGAAGACAAGGTTGCACGCATCGATCACGGCCTGGTCGTGTCGTGCGTCGGAGACGGCGGCGGCCCCACCTACAAGCGCAGCCGTCAAGGCAACGCCATTATCGACAGGGCGATGGAAAGCGTCCTGTGCTGCGGCAATCGACAGGCAATCATGCAGGACTTCAGCCCCTACGGATATGACGAGCGGCAATATTGCTCCCCGGGATTCAACCTTCCCGTCGGTCTGTTCCAGCGCAGCGGTTTTGGAACCTTCCCTGAATACCATACCTCAGCGGACAATATGGCGCTCATTACACCCGAAAACCTTGCGCTTTCCTACCAGATGATCAGCGAAGTCATCGATATCATTGAAACGAACTGGACCCCGGTCAACCTTTTTCCCAAGGGCGAACCGCAACTGGGCAGGCGCGGCCTCTACGCCTCGCTGGGCGGTGACAAATCAGCCGTGCAGACCTCGATGGCCTTTCTCTGGGTTCTCAACCTCGCAGACGGAAATCACAGCCTTCTCGACATGTCGCTGCGTTCCCGCCTGCCCTATCCGGATATTTTCCGCGCCGCGCAATTATTGTTGGAAAAGGGTCTGCTCGGCGGGGAGCTGCCGCAGGCGTGATGGGATGAGCGTGGTTGGGGCCGGACAGGCTCCTATATCCTTTGCCGCATTAAGGTTGGGCTTTAACTGCAAAGCTGCTCGCCCAAGAGCGGCCAGGACCGGTCCTTGTCGGAAAGAACCGCAGGGGGCGCCGGCCAATCGATCGCAAAGGCCGGGTCATCAAAACGCACACCATCAGCAGCGGCTGGATGGTAAAATTCTGAAATCAGATAGGACACCACGGCATCATCGCTCAGGGTTTGGAATCCGTGCGCAAAGCCCTTGGGTATATAGAGCTGGCAATGGTTGGCCTCCGACAGTTCAAATCCGACATGACGCCGGTAGCTCCGCGAATCCGGCCGCAAATCGATGATCACATCCCATATTGCGCCTCTTATGCATGAAACCAGTTTGACCTCCGCATGGGGCGCCTTCTGGAAATGCATGCCGCGCACTGTGTGCATTGTCAGTGAATGCGAGGCGCTGTGCTGAACGAACTCGGTGGCAAGCCCATGTTCGCGGAACTCCTGCGCGCAGAAGGTCCGCGCAAACGATCCCCGCGTGTCATGGTGGGGAAGCGTCTCGATAAGCCATGCTCCACTCAGTTCTGTCTCGGTGAACCGCATCTGATCCCGCCTCGTCCACGATGACCTGCCAATAATAGGCACAATCTTGTCAGAGCCCCGTCAGGAATGAAACTCTCCAATAGAGGTAGCGAAAACTGTACTTGAGGTTGTCAGCGGCACCATCCCGCCCGTTTCGCGGCGGTGCCGTTTCAAAGCACACCGTTTGACGGAACGCCGCTTTCGCGGGTCATCCGTTCGGATGATCCGTTTGATCGCATTGGCAGGTCGCCTACCATCCCGTGAGGCCATAGATTCAGACTGGGGAAACAATCATCCCCCGCATCCAGGACACCGACAATTCATCGGGAGCGAAGGTATGAATCTACTGGCGAACACGTTTTCCCTGGCGAACCAATCAAGCAGCAGAACCCATTTCTGCCGCCTTTGCAGCGCGCCGCTCAGACATACATTCGTTGATCTGGGTATGTCGCCGCCGTGCGAGAGTTTCGTTGCCCGCGACCGGCTGGATGATATGGAACCCTATTATCCGTTGCACACCTTCGTTTGCGAGGAATGCCTGCTTGTGCAGCTGAACGAATATGTCACGCCGCAGGCCATCTTCGAGGAATATGCTTATTTCTCCTCCTATTCGACCAGTTGGGTCGAGCATGCGAAAACCTACTGCCATCAGATAGCAAGGCGTTTGCAGCTCGATACGCAAAGCCTTGTTGTCGAGCTCGCCAGCAATGACGGATATCTCCTACAGCATTTCATCCCAATGAAAATTCCGGCGCTCGGCATAGAACCGGCGGCAAATGTCGCCAAGGTTGCGATCGAAAAAGGCGTATCCACGCGCGTGGAATTCTTTGGAGATTCCTATGCCCAGCAGCTGGTCACGGAAGGCCTTCAGGCTGACCTTATCGTTGGGAACAATGTTTTAGCGCAGGTGCCTGATCTCAATGATTTCGTTGCTGGCATGGTTGCGTTGTTGAAACCGCAAGGCGTTATAACCCTCGAATTTCCGCACCTTGAGAAATTGATATCGCAAGGCCAGTTCGACACGATCTATCACGAGCATTTCTCCTATTTCTCGTTGCTCGCCATCGAACATCTGGCGAAACGGCATCACCTCAAAATCATCGATGTGGAAGAGTTATCGACCCATGGCGGATCGCTGCGGGTGTACCTTACCCACGCCGCCAGTACGTGGCTCGTGCGGGAAAGCGTCGCCCGCATCAGACAGGATGAGATAAACGCGCATCTTGATCAGCTTGCCACTTACACCGCCTTCGCCAGCCGCGCCCGCAAGGTCAAGCGCGATCTCCTGACATTTCTCATAGCGGCCAAAACTGAAGGCAAGACGATTTGCGGATATGGCGCGCCCGGCAAGGGCAACACCCTGCTGAACTATTGCGGCATCGGGCCTGACTTCCTTGATTTCACCGTGGACCGCAACCCTTACAAGCATGGCCGTTATACGCCCGGGATGCATATCCCGATTGAGCCTGTGGAGGCGATTGACCGGCTCAAGCCGGACTACATCCTCATTCTTCCCTGGAACCTCAAGGACGAAATCGTGAAGCAAATGCATCATGTTCGCGAATGGGGTGCCAAATTCGTCGTACCCATTCCGGGTGTCGACATTGTTGATCCGAGAGGTGACGAGCTATGAAAGTGGTTCTGTTCTGCGGCGGTATGGGTACCCGTATTCGCGAGTACTCGGAAAATGTACCCAAACCCATGATCCCACTCGGTTCCCAACCCATATTGCGCCACGTGATGCAGTATTATGCCGACTATGGACACGAGGACTTTATTCTTTGCCTGGGTTACAAGGCGAATGTCATCAAGGATTTCTTTCTCAACAGCAGGCCGCAGACCTTTGCCGATTGCGTCGTCAGCGGCGACGGGACTGTCGAAGTTTTGGGTGAATCCCAGAAGGACTGGCGCATATCCCTGATTGATACCGGTATATGGCGTAACATCGGCGAGCGTCTTTGGGCGGTGCGCGATCAGTTGCGCGGCGAACGCGTGTTTCTCGCCAATTACAGCGATGGGCTGACCAATGTCGATCTTGACGATATGATCGAAAAGTTCGAGGCGAGCGGCAAGATCGCCTGCTTTCTTGCCGTGCGCCCGCCCCTTACCTACCATCTTGCGGATATTGCCGATGACGGCCGCGTTTGCGAGTTTCGATCCTCCGACCGTTCGGACATCTGGATCAATGGCGGATACTTTCTCATGCGCAGTGAAATATTTGATTACATGCGCGAGTCCGAAGAGCTGGTGCTGGAGCCCTTCAGCAGGCTTATCAAGGATAACATGCTCATGGCTTACAAGCATGAGGGTTTCTGGCGCTCCATGGATACGCTTCGCGACTGGCAGGCACTGCAGGAGATGGTGGAAAGAGGCGAAATGCCGTGGATGACCCACGCACCCGCCCGCAGTAATTCCAGGGCGTCGAAGGTCAAAGTTTTATGAGGTCATTGCCCTTTGCCTACCACGGGCAACGGCTGTCGGTATTATGCCTCGGCGCCCATTCCGACGACATCGAGATTGGTGCGGGAGGCACAATCCTGCACATGATCTCGGGCGGCGCCTTGCTTGATGTTCACTGGTGCGTGATGAGCAGCCCGGGTGACCGGGCTATGGAAGCGCGCGCATCAGCCGATGCGTTTCTTGCCGGCGCATCATCAACGCATGTAGAGATCGCCGAGTTCGAAGACAGTTACTTTCCAAGTCAAACGCGCGAGTTGAAGACCTGGCTCAATGCATTGCGCGACCGCGTCTCGCCTGACATTATTTTCACCCACGCACGCCATGATGCACATCAGGATCATCGCGCGATCAATCAGCTCACCACAAACGTATTCCGGGACCATCTGGTGCTGGAATATGAGATTCCCAAATGGGACGGGGACCTGACCGAACGCAATGTCTACGTTCCCCTGACCGAAGAGATCATGCAGCGCAAAACGGAACTCCTTCTGAAACACTTCGGAACGCAGCGGTCCAAGGACTGGTTCGATGCGGATACATTCCGCGGTCTTGCGCGCCTCAGAGGCATTGAATGCCGGGCACCGGGCAGATTTGCAGAAGCTTTCACCGCCCGGAAACTCATGATCAGCATGGGCACCGGTCAATAGGGCAAACCGCCTTGCCTGGTTGCAGCCGAATTATCCGGCGATGCGGTGACCTACTTCCGACCGCCGTACACATCGACTCAAGCGAAACCGAGCAAACGTCGTTCGCCCCGATTCGGAACCATCGTTTTACAACGTCTACGCGGTCTAGAACGCAGGTCTAAATCCCGCGATAAAGCCAGTAATACACCCGTTCTATTTTGACCGGTTTACCCCTCTATTTTAATTATACTAATGGATTAGTCATTTCATAATTGCCTTCTTGCTTCCCATCCAAAGGACTACGCGTGGGATTAAAGACTTTCCTCCATGGAAGGCGTAAATTGATATTGCCAAAAGAAGTGCAATTGAGCGGAACAATCCGTTCATGACAAACAAACATGCAACAAAGCATCAAACTTGGGGATAAATTATGGAAAACATGCATGGCAACCATACTCTAGACGAACTGGTAGATGAGGATATTCATAAAATTATAGAAATCACGGATAACTCATCTTACACAATAAGTGCGAACGAAAACAAATTCCAAAAGTATTCTACCAACGACTATTTGCTTATCATTGACCGCCGTGCCCTTGAGAGGGAGTGTCTGGCCCAGGCTTTAGCCGCCCATCACATGGGTTTGAAGGTCAAAACCTGCGGCTCGCTGCAAGAATGGCAAGCTTCCATTAACAATCCTGCTGGGCTGCGTGCCGTACTCGTCAACACGGGAAACCGCAATCTGAGCGACGGCGATCTCTCCGCAGAAATATGCGAACTGGTCGAATCGTTCCAGAGGGTGGCTGTCGTCATGGTTGCGGACAATGATGATCTGACAACCATTCTCAAGGCCCTCGAACTGGGTGTGCAAGGTTATATTCCGACAACCGTTGGAATTGAGATCTGCATGCAGGCTATCGAACTGGCAATCGCCGGCGGGAAATTCGTTCCTGCAAGCTGCGTTCTGTCCCTCAGGAAACTGATGGGTGGCCGCAGCGATGAATTCCGGCACATAACGACCTCGTTTACGGCACGGCAATCGGCAGTCGCCGAGGGGCTGCGCCGGGGCAAGGCCAACAAGATTATCGCCTATGAGCTGAACCTGTGCGAGAGCACAGTGAAGGTTCACATCCGCAACATCATGAAGAAGCTGGGTGCAACCAACCGGACAGAGGTGGCCTACAAGATCGGCGACATGATTCCACACGAAACCAGGTTTTGACGCCGGCTGGACCCCAGCCGTTCGCCATCCGATTTTGCAGGAACTCACGCAATGATCTTCTCCGATAGCATTCCTCACGCATCAGGGCCGGCAATCCATCGCCTTGTTTCAGTTGTTCTCAAGCGGCGGAAGACAATGCTTGCAGCTTTGTCGGCATGCCTCTTGCTGACCACTGCCGCCTATATGACGACGCCGGCCCAATACGTGTCCGAGGCAATCCTTGCTCTGGACGTTCGCAAGTTGCAGGCCCTGCCAACCGAGTCTGTTGTCTCGCCTTTGCCACAGGAGAGCCCGGTGCTGCGCACTGAGCTCGATATCATCAGCTCACGCATGATGGCCGGGAAAGTGCTGACCCGGCTCGATAGCCTGAACTTTGACGCCGATGGACGCATCAATCCCGCCGATCAGCAACCGCCCGCAAATACAGCTGGTCCCGATCCGATAAGCGCTTTGCCGGCGCAATCGGACGAGGACCGCAATCGCAGCCGCATTGACAAATTGCTCTCCAATGTCAGCGTCGTGAATGACGGCAGGTCATACACCATTTACATCAGTTACAGGGCCGACAACCCCCAATACTCCGCTGCGGTGGCCAATGCCTTTGGCGAAGCCTACCTCGACTATCAGGTCGATCTGCAAACATCCGCAACCCGGCGTGTGAGCGACTGGCTTGGCGGAAAACTTGTCAGCCTGCGCGCGACACTTGAACAATCGGAGCGGGCAGCCGCGGACTTCCGCGAAAAATCGGGCCTTGTCAAAGCCAATGGCATGACCCTCCAATCGCAGCAGATCGCTGCCCTCAATACGGAACTTGCCAATTTGCGGGCGAAGCTCGCGGGCGCAGAGGCGCGCCTTTCCACGGCAATCGATGCGTCGAACAACAAAGCCGGCGTTGCATTGTCTGAAATTCTCGGCTCTCCCGCCATACAGCAGTTGCGTGCCGAGCAGTCGCGCGTGGAGCGGTCGCTCCAGGAAATCAGCCAGAGCGGCGCCATACAAAGTGTGCAGCTACCTCAGTTGAACTCGCAGCTTGCCTCGTTGAAGAGCCAGATTGCCGGCGAAGTACAGCAGGTCATCGACAGTTTGAGGAACGAGATCAACGTCACGCATCGCCAGCAGGCGGCAGTGGAAGCAAATCTTCGGGAAATGCAGGAAGGCATGTCCGCCGCGAACCAGGCACTGGTGCATGCTGACCAACTTGACCGCGAGGCGAGCGCAAACCGCGCAATCTACGAGAGCTACCTGACCAGATACAAACAGACCATTGAGCAGGACGGCATAGCAACGGCTGAAGCCCGCATGATCTCGCGTGCCGTACCGGCACGGTCAAGAGCAAGCCCCCACCTTTCAACGTGGATGGCGCTTGGTATCATTGGCGGCACATTCCTGGGCATATGCTTGTCCTTCCTTCTTGAAATAAGGGACAAGTCAATCCGGTCGGCGCAAGCGCTTGAGAATGCCACCCGAACCCCCATCATTGGCCGGATCCCCAAATTGTCCAGCGGCGAGCGCAAAAATGCGGCGCTGATAGTCAGCGAAGGGCGCTACGGCTTTGCACGCGCGATTGCGGATTTGCAGGCCCACCTCCTTCTGTCTTCGCCACAAAAAATGGCCCGTGCCATCGCTGTCACATCAGCCGGGACCCAGGAGGGCAAAACGCTCATCATCGCCGGCCTGGCCCGGTCATTGGCCGCGACAGGTGTTCGTGCCATCATCATCGACGCCAATTTCACCGCCCCCATGGTTGGGCAGGAATTCGGCGATCAGTTTGGGCCTTATCTGGAGGATGTGATCAGAGGCAGGCACACGCTGGAGGCCGTGATTCAGCACGATGTATTCTCATCGATCGACTTTGTGGCAACGCAACCCTGTTCCGTTCCAGCTGAATTCCTGCTGGGACACGAGCAATTTGCCAAGGTGATCAATGCCCTGAAGCATCAATATGACGTCGTGCTCATCGATACTCCAGCGGTTAGCCTGGGGGCAGACGCAATCCGTGTGGCCTCGCTGGCCGATACCACAATCCTTGTCGCACAATGCGAACGGGCCAACATGGACGACATTCTCAACGCCGTGAAGGTGCTCAGTTCCGACGGGCGAAGACTGAGCGGCATCGTCATCAACAGCGATCCAAGCATAAAGGATGCCTCGCCCCCCGATCACCAGCCGCCGGCACCCGCCACAGCGAAGCGCTTCGTGCTGGAAATCGCCAGCCACAAGAAACTCCGCTCTTCAGCGGCCAAGGTATGAGGGCGAAAATGCTCAAAGGAAGAAGGAAAAGCCCGGCATCTCTGCTATCGCGGATAAGCAATCTCCTGATAGCGGGAACCGTATCGTCAACGCTCTTGTTTTCCCTGGCGACTGCTCCTGCTCAAGCAAATCAGGAACCGTACAAGATCGCTTCGGGAGATGTTCTGCTCATAACGGTCTATGGAGATGCCGGATTGACAGGTATCTTTCCTGTCAGCGTCGACGGAACAATTGCCTATCCCATTCTTGGCAACATAGCCGTTGCCAATCATACGATCACCGAAATCGGGCAAACCATCACACAATCGCTTCTGCAGCATATACCTGGTCTTTCCGTTTCTGTTGCCGTGAAGGAATACGCACCCGTTTTTGTCATCGGGGATGTGCAGAAACCCGGAAAATATGAATATCGGCCGGGCATGATTGCCCTGGAATTGTTTGCGTTGAGCGGAGGTTTGCGGCAAGCCGCCGACAAGCTCGACACCGCCGGCATCCAGCTCGTTGCGGCACGGCAGGAATATACCGACACATCGCTGCAACTCTTTGCACAGGATGTGAAGCGCGTGCGTCTCGAAGCCGAATTGAATGGAAAGCAGTTTGACTATGATCTGACGGCGAGCCTCGATGCGATCGATGACAAGGCCGAGCGGCAACGGATCGTCGATTCCGAGCGAAAGCTTTTCGATCTTCGTCTTTCCGCCCTGCAAAGCGAAGCAACCGCACTTGAGGCTCAGAAACAGAACTATGCCGAAGAAATCACCACGCTGGAAGAAAGCACAAAGTTGCGCAACGAGGAAATTTCGCTTCTCGAGCAAAATGTGAAGGCGTCCCAGAGTCTCGTGGACAAAGGCCTTACGGCGCAATCAACATTGCGCGATACCCAACGCCAGCTTTCGGCGATGCGCCGTGATGCGCTCGAATTCGGCTCGTTCCTGGCACGCGCAAAGCAGAACGAGAATGCGATCCAGCAGCGCCTGCTCGCCCTGCACGATTCACGCTCCAATGATGCGGCCAAAGACTTGCGGGACATTGATCTCGATATCCTGAGATTGCGCAAGAAAATGGCATTCATCGCACAAACCATGGGTGAAATCGGTGCCGCGGCCCAGCGCGTGTCGTCGCGTGAGGAAACTGTCAAGCTCACCTTCACGGTGGTTCGGGTTGTGGACGGAAACTATCAGGAAACGGCCTTGTCGGAACATGACGAGATCAGGGCCGGCGATATTCTGCGTGCGCAACTTGAACTGCCCAACGCGGCCACACCCAAGACGATCGTACCCAAGGCCGTCAACTGACTGTGGGTGTCTTGTAATCAGAGGCCTTCCGCCAGGGCGTATTCCAACGCCCCGGGTTCATCAGGATCCCGTCTGTGCGAACCCGTTCGACGGCGCCAACGACGCCTGCCAGCGGCTGTAGAGATCGCGAATACCGGCCTCCAGCTCGATGCGGGGATGCCATCCCATAGCCTCCATCTGCGACGAATCCAGCAGCTTTCGCGGCGCTCCGTCCGGCTTCGACGTATCGAAATCCACGGAACCCCGATAGCCCACGATCCTGGCAACCAGGAGCGCAAGGTCATGGATGGAAATCTCCGCACCGGAACCGATATTGATGTGGCTGGCCGAGGCATAGTTTTTCATCAGAAAGACACAGGCATCCGCAAGATCGTCCACGTGGAGAAATTCGCGCCTGGGACTTCCCGTGCCCCATACGACGGCCCTGGGGCTGCCCATCGCTTTGGCCTCATGCATTTTGCGTATCAACGCCGGCAGAACATGGGCCTGCTGCAAATCGAAATTATCATTCTGCCCGTAGAGATTGGTTGGCATGGCTGTAATGAAGCATTGTCCGTATTGACGCGCATAAGCCTCCGCCAGTTTCAGCCCCGCGATCTTGGCAATCGCATAGGCCTCATTCGTCGGCTCAAGGCTTCCTGTCAGCAATGCCTGCTCTTCCATGGGCTGGTCAGCATATTTCGGATAAATGCAGCTTGACCCAAGCCATAGGAGTTTCTCCACATCAAGCCGGTGCGCTGCATGCATGATATTCATGGCGATCATGGTATTCTCGTAGAGGAAATCTGCGGGATGGTGGGCGTTCGCCAGGATTCCGCCCACGCGCGCCGCAGCGATGAAAATGACGTCCGGTCGCGCCACCGCCATCCATTCCTCTGTCTCGCGCTGACGTGTCAAATCGAGCTCGGCGTGATCGATCGTGATGAGGCGGCATTCTTCCCGTCTCAACCGCCGCACCAGAGCGGAGCCTACCATGCCGGTGTGTCCGGCAACCCAGACCCGCTTGCCCCGAAGCGCGAAATTGTGCCGGGACACCTCAACCATAGAAGTCATTGCGGCTTTCTTCCCGCATGATCGTCCGCATATCCGATTCAACCATTTCCGATACGAGATCTTCAAAAGCGGTGGTGTGGCTCCAGCCCAGCTTGATGCGGGCCTTTTCCGGGTTCCCCAACAGCAGGTCAACTTCCGCCGGCCTGAAATAGCGTGGATCGATCTCGATGATTTCCTTGCCGCTCTTGCGGTCGTAGCCGATTTCATCAACGCCGGTACCGCTCCATTCAATGGATTTTCCGACGGTTGAAAACGCTCGTTCGACGAATTCGCGCACCGTGTGGGTTTCACCCGTTGCCAGCACATAATCGTCGGGATCATCCTGCTGGAGAATACGCCACATCCCATCGACATAATCGCGTGCATGGCCCCAATCGCGCTTGGCCTCAAGGTTTCCCAGACGAAGCTTGTCCTGCAATCCACGCTCAATCGCAGCGACGGCACGCGTGATTTTCCTGGTCACGAACGTCTCACCGCGGATCGGGCTTTCGTGGTTGAACAGGATGCCGTTTGAGGCGTGAAAACCATAGGCTTCCCGATAATTGACCGTTATCCAGTAGGCATAGAGCTTGGCCACCGCATAGGGGCTGCGGGGATGAAACGGCGTGCCTTCATGCTGAGGCGCCTCAATGCTTTTGCCGAAGAGCTCCGATGTCGAGGCCTGATAAAAACGGCAGGTCTTTTCGATCTTCATGATGCGCATCGCCTCCAGCAGGCGCAAAGTACCCATCGCGTCCGCATTGGCCGTGTATTCCGGCGTTTCGAAGCTGACCTGCACATGGCTTTGCGCTCCGAGATTGTAAATCTCGTCAGGCTGGATTTCCTGGACCACCCGGCAAAGGTTGGTAGCGTCCGTCAAATCACCGAAATGCAGATGAAACCGGACATCGTCATCATGCGGATCCTGATAGAGATGGTCGATGCGGGCCGTATTGAACGACGACGATCGACGCTTCAGTCCGTGCACGATATAGCCCTTTTTTAGGAGAAACTCGCTGAGATAGGCTCCATCCTGTCCCGTAACCCCAATGATCAATGCCGTTTTCTCAGTCATTCGCAATTCCCGTCCGTGTGTCCTTGAAGTGTGGTGACAAACGCATTGCCATGCCGAATTCCATCATGGAGAAACCCGCCCATCAGCAATGGATGGAAGCCAAGTATAGGTGGCGACATCGAATAGACACTTCGGGAATAGGGATAGGAATGCTGATCGAAAACGGCGATTCCGCCATGTGACGGCCGATAATGGCAAGACGGCATGCACGTCTGTCCGCCTCACCCTCTCCAGAAGGCGTAGGGGCTTAAGCCCCGCCAGGACCGCCTGTAGTGCGTTTGTTGATCTTGCTTGCGCGCCGCCACCTGCGAAACTTCATTCCTAGCTTTGCCTGCGGCCATACAAACGGCCCGGGCATAGGAAGGATCCGGAATGAGAATCGTTTTCGCAAACCGCTATTTCCTGCCCGATCAATCGGCCACAAGCCGCATGGTATCCAGCCTGGCGTCCGCGCTTGCGCACCACGGCTTCGACGTCACGGCAATTGCAAGCCGCACACTTCACGACCATTCGGGTGTCGTTCTTCCGGCGGAAGAGATGATTGCCGGCGTTGCAGTGAAACGGCTTTGGGCCACCCGGTTCGGACGCCATCACCTGGCAGGAAGGATCGTTGATTATCTGACATTCCACATATCGGTTTTCATATGGTGCCTGAGGTATCTTCGCTCCGGCGACTTGTTCGTCGTTTGCACCGATCCGCCCTTGCTGTCGGTGACGACCGCCCTGCCGGCCTTGTGGCGCAACGCCCGGATAATAAACTGGGTCATGGATCTTTTCCCCGAAGTCGCCATGGAACTGGAGATGCTTTCGAGTAAAGGCATACCGGGGAAGATCAGCAAAATGCTGCGCAACTGGTCTATGCGCAAGTCGACCATGATTGTCTGCCCGACCGAGATGATGGCGTCCTATTTGCAAGGCAGTGGCATTCCGGGCGATCGGATTCGTGTCATGCACCATTGGTCGGATGGCAGCGAAATCTATCCGATTCCACGATCAGACAATGGCCTGAGACGGCACTGGGGACTGCAGGATAAATTCGTCGTTGGTTATTCCGGCAACTTTGGGCGGGCACATGACTTTACCACCCTTATTGAAGCGGCAGCCCTGTTGAAAGACGACAACGATATACAGTTTCTCCTAGTCGGGGGCGGGCAGCAGCGGGCACGTATCGAGGAAATTGCCCAGAAGCGTCAGTTGAAGAACATCCTGTTCAAGCCATTACAGCCACCGGAAAATATTTCGGAAAGCCTGAGTGCCGCCGACGCCCACATTGTCTCGCTCATTCCCAGGCTTGAGCATTGCATTGTCCCGAGCAAGTTTTACGGCATTCTGGCAGCTGGCCGCCCCACGCTCTTCGTTGGAGCACCCGATGGGGAAGTGGCAAACGTGATTGCGTCAACCCGGTGCGGAGAGGCCGTTGAAATCGGCGAAAGTCAAAAGCTTGCGGGCCTGATCGTCCAGCTGAAAAACTCCCCCCAGCAATGCACCCAGATGGGGTGCAACGCCCGGGACTTGCTGGAAACGGTCTATTCGCGGGACAACGCAGTGCAGTCATGGTCCGACGTCATGTCTGCGTTTCAGCAACCGGGTACGGATCCGTTGAGGTCCACCATTTTTAGGTCAGCATGATGGGTGGAACAGTTGTCGTCAGTCAGTTGGGCGCGCGAATGCATTATGCCGTCCCCCGCATACTCGCCGCGCAAGGCCGGCTTGCGCATTTTTACACGGACATCTGCGCGACCGATAGCTGGCCCCGCGTGATCAACACCGTGCCCCGATCGATGCTCCTGCCATCCCTCAAACGCTTGATCGGCCGCGTACCCAAAGGTGTGGCGCCAGACCTGACCTCGACCTTTCCCGCATTCGGCGTCATCTCGGCAATCCGCCGGCTCCGAGTTAAAAATGTGATTGAACAGACAAAGCATGCCGTTTGGGCTGGCACCCATTTCTCACAACTGGTGGCATCCAGCGGATTTCATGGAGCAGCCGGCCTCTACGCTTTCAGCGGCGATGCTCTCGAGCAAATGCAGGCGGCCAAAGCACAGGGCATGTGGACGGCCGTGGAACAGATGATCGCGCCGCGCCAGGTCGTTGAAGAACTTGTTCAACAGGAACAACGCAGTTTTCCCGACTGGGCAGGGAAATATGAAGTGAACCGCTATGCGCAAACCTTCGCCGCACGTGAGAAGGCCGAATGGGCGCTTGCGGACATCATCATCTGTCCGTCCGAATTTGTACGCCGCAACGTCGTCGCTTCCGGCGGACCCTCTGATCGATGCGTCGTCGTACCCTATGGCATCGACTCTGAATTCGAAGACCGCAAGACCATTCGAACGGATGGTCCCCTGCGTGTGCTGACCGTCGGCGAGGTGGGATTGCGCAAGGGATCGCCCTACGTGGCCGAGGCGGCAAGGCTGGTTGGACCATCCGCACAGTTCCGCATGGCCGGGCCAACGATACTGTCGGCTGACATCCGGCAGAAGCTGGCTGCCGTAGTGGAACTGCGTGGCATCATACCTCGGTCGGAGATGATAAAGGAATATCAATGGGCGGACGTCTTCCTTCTCCCCTCGATATGTGAAGGCTCCGCCACTGCGATCTACGAGGCGCTCGCCGCAGGTTTGCCGGTCATTTGTACCGAGAACGCCGGAAGCGTCGTCAGGGATGGGATAGACGGCTTCATCGTTCCTATCCGCGATAGCAGCGCGATCGCAGACGCACTCCTGCGGCTTGCAAAAAATCCGGCGTTGCGTGCCCGGATGTCGAGCCAGGCAAAGGAGCGGGCTTCCGAATTCACCGTCGAGCGCTACGGCCAGCGGCTTATGGACGTTCTGGCTCCCCGTCTTCAAAAACAATTCGCGGTGGAACGATAGGTATGGAAATTCACCCCATGCAGCCTTTGTCTGAATGGACACCAAGCAGGAGAGTTCCGATATGCGTATAGTTCATATCATTTCTTCCATTGATCCTGCGCACGGCGGCCCACAGGGCGGGTGCATCCGTTTGGCAGCGGCACAGTCCAACCAGGGCCATGATGTTCATATCGTCAGTTATGGGGGGCCGGACATACAGAGGCGAGCTTTCAAGGCCGCAGATACTGTCCCGCATTTCGCTTCGATAAAGTGGCATTTGCTGGCGGATCCGGATATGAAAGAGCGCATTCTTTGCCTGCAGGGGCGTAAGCAATTGCAGGCAATTCTGGACACGGCATCCTTCGTCCATGTCCACGGTGTCTGGGAGCCGTTGCTCAAGGTGGCGGCAAAAATCGCGCATGGCAAAGGCATTCCATATTGCGTGCAACCGCACGGAATGCTCGACGTGTGGAGCTTGAAACAGAAGGCCTTCAAAAAGCGGATTGCCTTGCTTTTGGGTTATCGCGCAATGCTGAACAACGCCAAATTCATACTGGCGCTGAATGCAGACGAAGCGCAACTGCTGAAACCGCTCGAACTCGCATCGCCCAATCTCATCATTCCCAACGGGGTCTTTCTGGAAGAGTTCGAAGAGCTTCCCTCGCACGGGTTCTTCAAGGAGCGTTTTCCGCTGATCGGCAACAAACGCGTCATTTTATTTCTATCGCGGCTTCATACCAAGAAGGGGCTGGATGTCCTGGCAACGGCTTTCGCCCGCATCGCTAACTCCTATCCCGATGTCGATCTTGTTGTGGCAGGTCCGGATGGTGGCGCGCGCGACGCGTTCATCAATCTAGTCGGGCAGTTGCACCTGAACGACCGCGTTCATTTGGTTGGCGGCCTTTATGGCAAGGACAAGCTGCGCGCCCTGGTTGATGCCACCTGTTTTTGCCTGCCAAGTCGCCAGGAAGGCTTCAGCGTCGCCATTCTAGAAGCGCTTGCGTGTGGATTGCCGGTGGTCATCAGCGACGCCTGTCATTTTCCGGAAGTCCGGTCAGCCCGCGCCGGCGCGGTTGTAACCCTTGCCCCGGATGACGTCGCATCTGGTCTTTGCGATATTCTCAGCGACGCCGGAATGGCACATGCAATGGGCCGAAACGGCCGTCAGCTCGTTCGCGACCAATATACCTGGCCGCAGATCGCCGCATCGACGATCAATGGCTATATGGGAAGCATTCGCCCAACGCTGCCGGCCTCGTAACACGGCATATGGCGGGGTTCACACCGGACCGCCACGCCGTGGCCTGACCGGTTTCGCCGGATTGCCGACATAGATCGTCCACGGATCCAAGGCGCGCGCGGCCACGGCTCTCGCACCAAGGACAGCGCCCTCCCCGATGACGACACCGGGGCCGACAAAGGCTTCTGCAGCCACCCAGGCGTTCGCCTCGATGATGATGGATCGGCTGGTCAGCGGAAAATCACTGTCATCGACGTCATGGGTGCCGGTACACAAATGGGCACGCTGCGAGACGATCGCAAAATCCCCGAACGTTATTTCGGCGACATTGTAACAAAGCACACCTGGCCCCATTGACGCGTGCTGTCCCATCACAAGATTGCCGGGCCACCAAATCCGCGCACTGCCGCGAACAATCGCCGTGGGGTGAATCCGTGCCCCAAAGCGCCTCAGCAACCAGATGCGCCAGCGGCTGCACGGCGAAGGGGTCCAAGCTGCCAGCAGGGTCCAGCAGATCATCCAGCTCAATCGCATCAGCCGGAATCGCAGCGCGAAAGTCGCACCGCCGAAACGAGGCAATGGCTCTCCTGATGTATCCAAGGCTGTATCGGCAAAACGTGATCGCATCGCATTATCTCCCTTAAAACATTGCCTCAGCCGTTCAGCTGTCGATCCGACCATCCAGGTTTAGTGTGATACGACCGGGCGAAGATACAGAGGCGCCGACATGACATGAGATTGCACAGGTGGCGCTTGGGATGCTGGACGCCGCGCCCATGTGAGGGCGGGTACCAGGAAAATCAGCATATGCACCCACACAATCAGCGCCCAATCCGTCTGATGGGAAATGGCATGCATGGCGGGGACGATCGACAGCATGTAGACAATCTGGGCCGTCGTCGCGCCGGCATTGGCGGAGACCCACAATCTTCGGACGATATAGGACAGAAGGAGAAATTTGAGGGCGCCAAAGTACCAGAAGGACTGAAAAGCGTCAGCCATTCCTGTTTCAGTAGTACCGGTCAAAGGATTGTACTCGCGCCCCAGAGAGGGAAGTGTTGCCATCAGCGCGGTTTTGAACTTGTCGCCAAAAATCTGCGCGGGAACATAATTGAAGACAAGGCGATTCCAGTGGAACAAGCCATAGTCGAATTCCAGTGACATATCCGTGTTGTAAACGCGCAATATGGCATTGCGCATTTCCGGTCCGCCGTTCTTCAGCAGATTGTCGAAATTGGATGTGATATCGATCCGGGAGATATCCCCCCAGATGGGTCCCGAGTTGGCGCGTGTTATGTCGCGATAATCGCTCATCGAGCTCATCAGCAACATTCCCATCACAATGCCGATGATAGCGAATGCCCGCGGCACAACCCATGATCTTTGGAACCAATATGCCAGCACGAAGATCGCAATCAGTTCTACCGCTTCAGCCCGCTTGCCGGTCACCACTATCCGGTCGAGATAGAATACGAGATCCACGGCAATGATGATGGCAGCCATCCAGGAAACGCGGCGTGCGAAACATAGCGCAGCAATAGCAAGGCCATAGCTCATGAACCGGGCAAAGAACAGCCATGCCACCGGAGCGCCGCTCATCTGCACGCCGACCGAAACGTCTCCGGGTAATCGGCTCAGTTTGTAGTAGAAATATGCGCCCGTAACCGACAGAAGCAATGAAACAATCAGGAGCTTCCTTTCTTCAAAGGACTGTTGAAGGAAGCGAAGCGGCTGCGCATTCTCCGACCACCCGAGCCAGCACATGATGAGGCAAAGAATCGAGAATGCTATCGTCTTGACATAAGCCCCTTGCGGGAGGAACGGGTCAGCAGCGAGCGCCGGAATCTGCGGCAGGATAAAGCTGAATGTAATGACGCCGACCAGAAACGGAAACTGGTAAAGCCTTTCGCGCTGCAGGAGGCCCCAGCCGATCAGCCAGAGAACGGTAACGAGCATAAGCCATGTGAAAAGCCAGTTCATGCCAACATTCCCATGGCAAAGGTCCGGGCATCGCGTTCGCCGCGATCTTTCCACAATGAGGAGCGCAAGACATACCAGAGGCTCTTCGGGTACTCCTTGAAAATCTGAATGCCGTCCTGCTCGACCGCGATCCGCCACATGGGAACGTCGGGCTCAACAGGAACCGATTGCCATTGGATATTGAACGCGATCTGTTTGAAACTGTTCAGGGCGCGGCGGGAATGAAACCAGCTGGTGACAAGAATAGCTTTGCGCACCTGCATGCGTTGCAGGATGGGATTGGAGAAAAGCGCGTTCTCCCACGTGTTTCTTGACTGGCACTCAACCGTGATTGATCCGGTATCGACGCCAAATTCCAACAGGGATTTGCGTATCCAGTAGCAATCGCCGTCGCCGGTTATCAGAATTTTCTGCGCCATGCCAGCTCGCCACAAGCGCGCGGCCTGTGCGGCGCGAGCAGGCCCGTCCCCGCCCAGAACAACAATAATGTCCGCCCGGGTTGCCGGGTTGCGCACGCTCAGCAGCGTGTTGGCGAATACAATTGCCAGAGGATAGCTGCACAGGGCAAACAGTCCCAGGAAAAGGATGGCGGCGAACCTCCAGCGGCGAACCAGACCACCGCGTCGACGCTTCGAGATGGAAGCTGGCAGCGGCGTCATATCGAAAGACCATGTTCGCGGCGGCGCTGCTCCTGAATCTTGATCACAATCATGTACTCGTAAGCGGCAATAAGCCGGCAATAATGGTAGCCTTGCCATCCATCCAGGAATCCGCCTCGCAACAGATACATATAGACAAAGCGGGCCGCTGGACGGAACGGCACCCGATAGGACAGTTCCTTGAGCGCTCTGCGGCGAGCTTCAGGAGCCGGGCTGAAAAAGTCCTTCCATGGGATGCCTCTGTCGCGCAGGATCTGCAGCGACTCCTTCGCCTCAAAACCGGAATACCTGTTGTGTTTGTCAAACCAGGCAGTCAGGCCCTTGCTGAAACTGTAGTGGATGAAATGGGAGTTCAGCCGTCCCGTGGGACCGTCACCCACGCAACGCGAATGGCACTCGCGCTCATATCTCACCCGCTCCGGGCGGCACAGCCGCGTTATCCATGTCGGATAAAGACTGCTGTGCTTGACCCAGCGTCCCATGAACATGTTCTTGTAGCGGACGCGGAAAAGTGCCTCCGGCCGGTCTGGATCACGCGCTATCGCCAGCATTTCGTCGCGTAGATCATCAGGCGTAATTTCGTCCGCGTCCGGCATGTAGACCCACGGATGCTTGAACTCTATTTCCTTGAGGCCGTACATGCGCTGCTTGGTTTCAGTTTCATATTTGTGCTGATAAATCCGCGCGCCTGCCTTTCGGGCTATTTCGAGCGTTTGATCGGTGCTGAAGGAATCCAGAATGACGATGTCGTCACACCAGGACAGTGATGCCAGACAGGCCGGAAGACTTGCTTCCTCATTTAGCGTCATGATCAGGACAGATACTGACACGTGAACACTCCATTCGTAGGTGCTAAACCGGGTCCGACAATATGCCGGGTTTCGGTTGCGCCGATTGATGATTTGTGCCGAAGTTCTTGCTCGCCTCCGCGCGGAGAAGAACTGGCGAAACAGGATTGAGCTGGCCCATAGTTACCGGACGCATACGGACGGTGTTGCTGGTGCCATTCGACATGAAGACAAACGCCGAATGAATGGCGACCGGTATGAACAGTCCAAATGTCATGAGGTAATTGGAGGCTCCCAACAGAACACCGACGGCCCCGACGCCACCGCAGATCGCAGACGATGCCACAATGATGTTTGTGGTCATCGCGTGGGAATGCGACCTGTCCAGCAGCAAGTGATGCAGATGCCAGCGATCAGCCGTTAGCGGATTGCGCCCCGCATGCAGCCTTCTCACGATAAGACTGATGGTATCTGTGACCGGCACAATGACGATCCAGAGCAAGACAGGAAAGGCAATCTCGCTCTGCCGCGACAAAGTGATGATCAAATAGGCAATGGCTGCACCCAGCGCTGTACTGCCAGCATCGCCAAGGAATATTTTGGCCCGTGCAGACCAGGGGCTTCGCATGTTGAATAGAAGAAAACCGCAAACCGCAGCGAGAAGAACAAGGCCGGAAACGCCCAGTTCTCCAAGTCCCTTATAAAACGAAAGCAGACTTATCCAGAAAAGGGCAGCTGCAGCACAACCACCTGCAAGTCCATCCACGCCATCAATCATGTTCCATGAATTGACCAGCCCAATAACGAACAGAATAGCAATGATTGTGAGGACAGGCAGCGCTGAACCAATAAGCGCCAGCGGCAGCATGTTTGCTACATAGATACTCGGTGCTGCCAGCGGGATTATCAGAATGGCGCTTGCCAAGAATTGCACAACGAGCCGCGTTCGCGCCGAAAGTTCCGTTCGATCGTCCATCACGCCGATGCCCAGGATTATCAGAATCCCGATCCAGAAACTGACCGGAAAAGGCGCTACGCCTCGGGAGAAAAGACTGACCAGAAAAAATGCGGAAAAGATCGCGATCCCGCCACACAACGGAACAACGTTTTCGTGTTGTTTTCGGCTATCCGGATAATCGACGAGCGCCAATGTATGGGAAGCCTTTTTGAGAAATTCTATAAGCAATACCGTCATTGACAGCGTTGCAAAACAGCTGGTGAACCAGAACAACAAGGTCTACCCCCACTTGGTCGTGCATTCACCAATGCCAAGTGTCATCACCTTCATTGTTGACGTGAATGCTTTTCCCAAAAAGGTAGCGCGACGCTCGAACCAATTCCATTTAGGAGAAAAGACGAGAAGGTCCGCCTGAAGTATGAGGTAGCATGGACCTTTTGAGTACGGTCACAAACACGGGTGCCATCATTTCTGCCCGGCACCGCATTTCCTTCACATACTTCGCGAGCAAGGCCTACTAAAGCTTTGGTATAACAAGCCTATCAGACTATATTTCCCCCGCAGGTAAAAACTTTGAACTACCGGAACTATGACCTCGGCCTGAATAAGCAAACTATCTGGCCTATCTGAAACAGCTCCAAATAATCAATCTTCGTAGTCAAGTCACGCCCGCGTCACTCTCAAATAACTAAGTTAATCTTTATTAATGCCATATATGCATTTCCACGTAGATCAATCTTATTGATTACTTGGGTAAAAAATAACAGAAAAAACAAAAAACTTGCAGGTCTATTCCTGCCAAAAATGGGGGCAAGTATGAACGGTAATGTACCTTTTAATATAAGTGAATGCGTGACCTACGAACCCGGAAAGAACTTTGAAAGCAAATCTGAAAATGCCATCTTCATTTATGCTGAAACGGGGGTCGTCTTTCAAGGACTTGTGAAGTCACTGGAAAGAACATTCGCTGATATTCGGATAACACTGTCGAGTTTTCTGCCGGACTCCCAGGACCCCGACATGGGCGTTGGATTGGTCCTTTTGCAGACCGAGCTGATCACCGACCTCCCGGATTGTATTGAACGCTGCAGGACATGTTTTCCGAATGCATCCATCACGCTCATGATCAATGGCGACGGATTTGCATCGCAGGGGTTGAACAGGTTGTTCTGCGACCGAAGAATCCAGGGACTGCTTCCGTTTACCTTGAAGCTCGACATCTGGCTGGCTGCCATATGGCTGCTGCTCAATGGCGGTGAATATTACCCATACGGTGCCATGCAATCGCTGGAAAAACTGGCGAAGGACGGCCACGCCCGCCATCCACAACCGTCACTGGTGGAGGGTAAAAGGGGACCGATGTCCGGCACCAAGCCAATCGATACATTGACGTTGCGCGAACATCAAATTCTCGAGCTTCTCTCCGAAGGGCTGCAAAACAAGACCATCGCTGACCGGCTCAGCCTTTCCGACCACACGGTCAAAGTCCATGTTCACAATCTCATTCGGAAGCTCAAGGTGCACAACCGCACACAGGCCGCGGCAGTATACCGTAATCACCTTGATCATGAATCTCTGCAATCGGCCTTCAGCCGCAATACCGAGCGAGCCTTCAGCCGCAATACGGAGATAACGGAATTAATGATCAATATCTGAAGGAGAGCGCCGTGAACCGGCCTGTCTCAGAATGACATGGCGCTCTTCGGATTGTTCAGCCCAACCGAACCCATCCCCACGCAACAAATGTCGGATGTTGGCTTATGAACCTGCTTTCTCCGCCGGCGGCGGGCCGTCAAACGACCTTGACCATCGACATTGTGCATGCCCTGCGCCGCGGCCGGGCCATACACAATGTCGATGCGAGTTGGATGAGCGGGCTTGGCGCGCATTCGTCAACGGCGATACGCACTGACGCGGAGTACTCCCCAACATTGCCGACATCACTCAATGTGAATATATTTCCAGTATCTTTGGTATATAAGCACTATATTTTGTATTCATATATTTATGGAAAATCATAAATATGTGAATACCAAATAATTTAAAAATAAAATACAATGAATCAATAAAATTGACTTATTTATAATTGATTCGTTATATCACCCATTCGCGCCCAGCTTGAAGCAATCCAAGGCCGAACGCATTTTATATCAAAATCAACCATTTCGGGGTAATTTTAAGCTCATC
This sequence comes from Phyllobacterium sp. SL163, assembly GCF_049896885.1. Taxonomy (NCBI): domain Bacteria; kingdom Pseudomonadati; phylum Pseudomonadota; class Alphaproteobacteria; order Hyphomicrobiales; family Phyllobacteriaceae; genus Phyllobacterium; species Phyllobacterium sp. SL163. The sequence continues at coordinate 354,652 of NZ_JAFCVE010000006.1, forward strand.
ATACATCATTGGGTGAAATGACGACCACCCTGCTTAATTCCAATTTATTACGACTTAGGTTGATAATTACTATAGAGAACTACTGCAAGCTATAGTAGATTTGATTGCGAGGACAGGAAGTAAACAACAATAATACGCATCTCTAATCATAAATAAGGGTGACATACGGGGGCTTTAGCCATCATGCGGTTGACGGTTTTAGGAGAGGCTACGGTTAGTATCGGCGGGCACTTGGTCCCGCGCGCACCTACGAACTTCCTGCGCATTGTCACCTACATCCTCCTGGAGAGCAACCGCCACTCGGTATCGCGCGCTAAACTGGCACAAATACTCTGGTCGGAAACCGACCAGGCCCATGCCAGCATGAACTTACGTCAAAGCCTCGCGCGCATTCGCAGATTTCAGGAACAATTCGGCATCACCCTGATTGAAAGCGATGCTGCCTATGTCAGGCTCAATCTAGCCTCCGTCAGTCAAGGCCTTCTCGAAATAGACCTTGTCGAGTTTTTCAACTGTGCCGAACAAGGAGGCCCGGAATCCGCCCTCAAGATTTCCGAACTTTATCACGGCGATCTTCTGGCGCAGAATGAACCAGACAACTCTGATTTCGATGAATGGCTGGATATCAAACGCGCTAAACTTCGTGACGACGTGATCCTTACTCTACGGTCCGGTCTTGATCTGCCCCATTTCAATATTGATGAGAAGCGGCAATGTGCACGCAAGCTGATCGAAATCGATCCCTACCAGGAGATGGGCTATCGCACGCTCATGCAAACTGCATCCCAACTCGGGATGATCACAATGATCGAGAGAACCTTCCGGGAATGCGCTAAAAAATTACGCGATGACCTGGATATCGATCCAGAGGCCGAAACAATCGAGCTTTACCAGAATCTCCATTCGAAACGATCTCTCAACCTGCCGCAAGTTGTCAGTCATGCACCGCTGCTGGGGTCTTTGTCTCTCAATGATGTGGACCATCACCGGTCGTATTTTCTTCAGCCGTCAAATACGCTCGAATTATCGAAGCAACCCATACTGCCAAAAATCATTGTATTGTATCTGCCGCAAAGCCTTGCAGACCCCATGGAGCAATTGGCCGCTTCTCTGGTTGACGATATCACGATAGGACTATGCCGGTTGCGTACACTGTCAGTGGTTGCGCCCTACACGTCCATCCGGGTTGTCACGGAATCCAGCATCAATGGCTTTTCTGACCTTCACGAACAATTGGGTGTGGACTTTGTTTTCGACAGCAGGCTCATGCGCGGCGATGGCTTTTGTTTCCTGTCGGTAAAACTCATCAACACGCGTACGCGGGAGATCGTCTGGGCGGAAAAGCAGAAATTTGATTATACATTGCCCGAACAGCAGTACCGCCATCTGTCCATGCGCATCGTTCTATCCATCGTTTCCACCATCGAAAGAGAAGAGCTGGATCGCTACAACAGGCTGATTCAGAATCCCGATGCCTATTACTGGTACCTTGTCGGCAAGCGAGAGATCGACAGCCTGGACCTTACAAAAGTCCGCACGGCGCGGGACGCTTTCAAGAACGCCTTGACCGCAGCGCCAGACTTTGTGCCGGCGCTGAGCGGTGTCGCGCGAACGATGCAGCGCGAATGGCTTGTTCTGGCGCGCAATGAAAAGGATATTCTGCTCGAGGGCGAGCAGATCGCCAAGAAAGCCGCGCCAAACGACCCGGATGACGAGCGCCCTTTGCGTGAGCTTGGCACCATCAATATGTATCTTGGCAAGTATGACGAAAGTCTGGAATATTTTGATCAGAGCGAAGCGCTCAACCCGCAACACGCCGACCTTCTTGCCGATTATGCCGATGCCTTGACCCATTCCGGCGAGCTTGAGTTGGCTCTCAGCAAAATCCAGCATGCGATCGCTTTAAACCCGCTGGCACCGGATTATTACTATTGGGTCGGCGCAGGCACCTTTCACTATCTCGATCGTTATGCCGAGGCCATCGCGTTTATTCAGAAGATGAAAAACCCACGAGCGGCAGCCCGCTTGATGGCTGCGTGCTGTGCAAGATTGGGTGAACACGAACAAGCCGCAGAATACAGAAACTATGCTCTGCAAGATAACCCGTCGTTCCGAATTGATGAATGGGTAAAGTCGATGAGCCTCAGAGTGCCTGCCCACCGTAGGATGTATGAAGAATCTTTACGCGAAGCGGGATTCCAGTGACAAAACGTCCAATCCAAACAGGGGAAAACATGCATGGAAAAGTATTTTATCATCGGGGAAGCCGGGACTGATGAACTTTGGCTTGTTAACACGAGCGAAAACCGTGTTGAGAAGTTGAGCGGCATTGCCGCAGGACCCGTTATCGAAACAATCAATACAGCTCGGAAAAACGGATTGACGCTCATCAAGGGCATAAGTATCGCGATCGCCACAAATAGCCGAACGGGCGCGGATGTGAAAATGTCAGTTACTGACCCGACAGTTAAGTAAAATAGAAATGTCGTTGGATAAGAAAGCTCATCAATAATAATGAATTGATCTAGAAACGAATCAACGTACGGTTGCTATGTGGTTCTCCTTCATGGAAAGGTTACTCGCATGGCAAAGTTTTACATTATCGATGAGCCCGAGACAGACACGCTTTGGCTGGTCAATCTGGAAGAAAAAACCGTTGAGAGTCTTGATCGGAGCATGATTGAATGCTCTGGATCGGTCGGACACGACTTCATAAAGACTATAAATAACCGTTCAGAAAACATAATGATTACTGAAGGTTACAGGAACGGACCATCAGAAAGACTATCGTCCGCGAGCCCCTTGCAATAGGCTGCGCTATTCCAGAGGATCATCGCATTTATCGATATGGTCACGATGATATCGGTTCGCTGGAGTAACAATGGAGCAATTGGCCGAGACTTCAATTCTGGATAGGCTGGCGGCGGACGAAGTGAATCTTTGTTCCGCCGCCAATGTGGAACATCAGTCTTCGACAAGATTGATGGACGCAGATTTGACGGTGCAGAAATTGCGCCCGTATTTTTCCCGTTTGGGTATTGTCCGGCTGGCAGAGACAACAGGGCTGGACCGGATAGGAATCCCCGTGTGGATGGCGGTTCGCCCGAACAGCAAGACCTTGGCGGTAAGCCAGGGCAAGGGGATCACCACAGCTCACGCGCGCGCTTCCGCTGTGATGGAGGCAGCTGAGATTGCTATAGCCGAAAACATTCCGCTCGCGTCGATCAACGTCGCCCGCCGGGATTTACTGCATGCCGGCAAAGCAGTCTTTGACGGCCGGATGCTGGTCATGAAGGACGCTGATGAGCCTGCCTCCGACGCGGTTGATGAATGGCTCGAGGGCTATGACCTTCTGAAAAAAAGCAAGGTTTTCGTTCCGAGAGAACTCGTATCACTGGATTTTACATCGGCGCGAAAGTCTCGCCATTACTGCCAGTCAACCGATGGCCTTGCCTCGGGCAACTGCCTGCTTGAAGCTGTTATTCATGGCCTGTGCGAGCGGGTTGAACGCGATGCCACCGAATTATGGCGTTTCAAGCGAGACGGCGCAGTCCATGCCCAATGCGTTGACCCCGCCGTGTTCTCAGATGCCGGCATCACTTGGCTGGCGGAGAGGATTGCGCAGGCGGGTTTTCTGCTGCGTCTTTTCGATATTCGTTCCGATATTGACCTTCCGGTATTCATGGCAACCATCAACCCCGTCGCACGGAAGGGCACCTATCTGCATTTCGATCTTGCTGCGGGTTATGGTTGCCACCTGTCGCCGCGCGTGGCCGCCATGCGGGCGATCACCGAAGCGGCCCAGACGCGTATCACCAATATTTCAGGCGCGCGGGATGATTTCGACCCCTCGGAATATGCACAGCGCCTCGCTCCCGACCTTGGTGTTTATATAAACGCAGAGCCAAGGGCTCATTGGCAGTTTGATGAACCGGTGCCGTCTCAGCGCGCTCGTCTCGATACTTATCTCGACCCTTTGCGCAAACGCGGTATCGGCAGTGTGATCGTTGTTCCGCTCGGCGGCGAAGAGTGCGGAATGTCCGTTTGCCGCGTCCTGATCAATGAGCTGGAAAGTCCGGCCGGCATACGCAAACATCGCTTTGGTGGAAGGGCGTTGAACGCCATGTTGCTGCAATGAAGATCCTGTTTGCAGGCCCAAGTCTTTCGGGAACCGAGTTTGTGCCGCTGCGCTCAAACGAAGACCGGTTGCTGTCCCATCTTTCATTGACATGTCGAGGCCCTGCGAAGTGTGGTGATCTCACCCGTGCGGTGGACGAAGGTTACAACGTGATCGGGTTGATCGACGGCCGATTTGAGGACGTTGCTGCGGTCTGGCACAAGGAAATACTGTATGCGCTTTCGCGCGGCGTTACGGTCCTCGGCGCAGCGAGCATGGGCGCGCTGCGCGCTGCCGAATGTCATCCATTCGGTATGATCGGTATCGGGGATGTTTTTGCGCGCTACGCTTTCGGCGGACTGGAAGACGACGCCGCAGTGGCACAAGTGCACGCGCCGGCCGAGTTTGGCTATACCGCCTTCACGGAAGCCATGGTCACTATAGATGCCACCCTGGATGCCGCATTGGCTGCGTCGGCGATCGTTCCCGAGGAACATGCGCTGATCCGCGACAAAGCCAATGCAGTGTTCTTCAAGGACAGGAGCTGGGCTTGTATATTCGACGTCCTGGCTTCCGATATCGCTCACGCCGCCGAACGGCTGAAACCTTTCATTCGCAATGTCAAAAGACAGGATGCACAAGCCTTGTTGAAAGTGCTGCTCGAAGGTAAACATCCGGACGAAGCCAAGAAGTCAGGGGAGCCTCTTACCGGCTGGTTGTTCAACGAAACGACGCAGTGGCAAAAACTCCGGGCTCAGCACTGAGGCGATCAACCGGGGCGGCAAAAAGCCTATCCTTGGAAGATGTAAGCGCCAGCACATCTTAGATGTATGATCCCTCCTCCAAAAGGATGCGGCTTTCGCTCCTGATTGGTTTTTTTCAGCACCCAGTAGGCCGATTTCAGCATCGGACAGCCGCCAAAATCCAAAGCGTTTCCCGCCATGCTTTCCTATAGGATGGTCATCGGAATATTTGGATTGAAAGTTGCACTGTAACCACGGAGGGGACTATGTCACCAACTACAGAGCGGCACCGGCCACTCAGCCACGCGCGACGACACTTTCTCGGCGTGGTGGTTTCCACAAGCGTCAAGGTCGCGGCAATCACCGGCCTGGCCACGGCCATGTCTTCCTTCCCCGCGCGGGCTATGGGACGGAAATGGTGGAGACATAGCGGCGAGCCCAGCCATAGCCCGGGCGGCAACAATCAAAACTGCTTTCTGCGGGGGACATCCATCAAGACCCCGACAGGTGAGGTTTGCATTGAAAATCTTCGGATCGGCCATATCGTTGAAACCATGAACGGCAAAGCTGCCAGCGTGAGATGGATAGGGCGCCAGGTTTACAAAAGGAACAGCCCGTCCTGGGCAGCCAGCGTGATGCCAATCCGTATTTCACGCCACGCTTTTGATCAACGAACACCCCACTCGGATCTCTACCTCTCCCCCAATCACGCGCTGTATATCGATGGCGTTCTCATCCGTGCAAAAGACCTGGTCAACGGCCTCTCCATTGCACCATCCCTTCCCGCTGACCGTCAGATCATCGAATATTTCCACATTGTGCTTGATACCCATGAGGTGATCTTCGCCGAGGGTACACCTGCGGAAACCTTCCTGCTCCGCGACAGCAATCATGAAAGCTTTACAAATTTCGCTGAATACACGCGGCTCTACCCTGCTGGTCTCTGCCCACCCATGGTGCCTTTTGCACCGATCGTTGGTTATGAGGGCGGGCGCGAGAACCTGATGGCTCTTCTGCGTCTCGGCATACCCCGTTTCATGGGCTTACGTGACCCGGTTCAGCGCGCCCGCGACAGGTTTGACCTGCGTGCACAGGAAACCGCCGGCGCAGGCCAACTGCACGACACCGCCTAAGCGCGTAGCGCCACGGCAAGAATGCGGTCATACGCAACAGGTTGAGTTTTATAAGCAGGTGTTTTCTTCCGGGAACACCTGCTTATAAACGTTAAACAATAATTTTTGGATGTTATTTGCAAAGCGTTCCCGGCACCCCGGAATGCGCTTGCCTGGCCAGAACCCATCATCTCTTTACACGGCCGCAGCGCGTTCCTCGCCCGTCCCAAAAGCTGCGATACTCTCGTGAACGCCATGCAGAGCCTTGATATGATCGGCAAGGCGCAACGCAAGCGCGACAATTGTCAATGTCGGCATATCATTGCCGCAGGTCGGGAACACCGAACTGCCGGCGACGTGCAGGTTGTGGATGCCATGCACCGTGCAGTTCTGGTCAACGACGCCCATATGCGGGTCGATATGCATCCGGGTGGTTCCCATATGATGATTGCATCCGATGATTGAAAGCTCAGGCTCTGCAGTCGACTGTTCGAGATCGACATGTCCGACGCCGGACGCTTCAAACTCATCCTTTATCAATCCCAGCATCCGTGAGTGAGTGTGTTTTTCCAGATCACCGACGCGCCAATCAAGCGCTGCCCGGTTGAGGCCCAACCTGTCCCGTTGCTCCGACAGTGTGACCCTGCTCTCCCTGTTGGGAACGGGCTCGATAACACTCTCGATCTGAAAATAATCGGACTTCGCGGCAAGCCTCAGCTTCCGATAAAGCAAGGAAGCCATCAGATTGGGGCTGCCAAGCGCAACAGTGGCAAACGTTCTCAGTTTGAAGTCGCGATAATGCCGCCACCGGACGGCATTATATATCTCGTGGAACCGCTCGGTCAGCGTACTGTCCTCGCCCGCCCGGCATGCCCGGAAATAGGTGCGGCACTGCACCAGTTGTTCATCTCGCTGCACCTGTTCCGTCAAGCCGAGATGCGCGCTTGCGCTTGTACCATCCACGGCTAGCTTGGGGTTGTGATAGGTGTAGCGGGCATCATAAAAGCGAAACGCGGCGGCATTGACCGCAGGTATCATCTGGCCGCGGCGAATACGCGGGTGCTCCATGAAATAGCGGCCGACCACATCGTGCTGATTACCAAGCCCCCGCTGATCGCGCCGTTTGGAAAGCAGGAGAAGACGCGCGTTTTCGATCCCGCCCGCGGCTAGAATGACTCTTTCCGCCCGCACGAACATCATCTTTTGCCCATATGTCGCCACATGCACGCCGGTCACGATTGATGGATCTTCAAGCGTCGCGATCTCTGTCGCATTGGCATTCAGCAACACTTTCGTCGTTTGGGCGGCGCGTAGAAACACTTCATAGTCGCGGCCAAAACGTGTCGGCGGGCTAAACTTGCTCACCATTGTCTCAAGCGAGGCGTCATTCAGCTCCAGCAGTATGGAACGGTCACCCACGAGGTGTTTGTGCCAGAACTGCGGTTCAAAACCGTGATTGTTGACCTGGACCAGGTTACTTGCGCGGGCATAGAACCGTTGCATCTCTGTCAGATCAAATGGCCAGCCGCTATTGGGAACCCAGTGCCGCGGCTCAAAATCAATGCCGATGAACGGTCGTATCCACCCGCCCCAGCAATTTGAACTGCCTCCGAATTGCCGGGTTCTGGTCGCTTGAAGGTCGTAAGGGATGCCAAGGTTTTCGCCTTGGTAAAGGGATTGCGACGCGGCGTTGAAGTTCAGTCCGCCGCCTTCGAGAACGATTGTTTCAATGCCCCGCTTCTGGAATTCGAGCGCAAGCGTAATCCCTGCAACGCCACCGCCAACGATGCATATCGCGGCATCCAGGACCGAACCCGCTGGAAGTTCTCTGGCGTCAACAAACATGGCGTGAAAGCCCGGATTGAGCAAAGCTTAAAACAATATTGAGCGATATGGCGTGTTCCATTGCCGATCGACCTCAAGCCAGAACGAGCAAGACGAAAGTTATTGCTCACAGCGACAATCCGCCGGTTGGCGGCTTGTCTGTCCCCATTGGAAATTTGAAGGCGATTATAGGGCCGGATGGCCTCGAAGCGGAATATGCTGCGACGGTTAGGACAAGTAGCCCTTTTGAGTAGCGCCCTCCCCATTCGGGTTACCGTTTACACAGCCGATTAGATAAAATCGAAAGCAACGCGTCATTTCTCTTGAGATCTGATGTGCCAAGGCATTTCCCGAAATGCGGGCTCGGACAGCCCGCAACTATGACGCGATGCAAGTTACATCGATTGCCTGCCCGAGTGCTGTGGCGCCGCCAGCAGCCTGGACAGCCAAACTTCCCAGAGCAACCCCGGCATTGAGGCAGGATTGCGGATCCAACCTGTTGAGCCAGGCATTGATGAATCCTGCATCGAATGCATCGCCTGCACCGGTCGTATCAACGACCGCGACGCTTGGAGCGACGCTGTAGAAGTAACGGCCATCCATCATCAGATGGGCGCCGCGCGCGCCGGATTTGACGACAACGATCGGAAAATCTTCAGCGAGCTTGCGCAGGCTTTCAACCGGGTCGGACAGTCCGGTGATCGCTGTCGCCTCTTCTTCGTTCGGCAGGAAGATGTCCACATCCGCGCAGTTTCCGATAAAGGCAGGATCGAAAATCAGGGTCTCATCCCAGCTGGGATCGAGAGAAACCGTCAGGCCATGCGCCTTCGCACTCCGCACCAGGTCAGGAATTTCGACGAGAGTGGCATATTCAGCGATATGAAGATGTGTCGCCTTCTCCCACGCGAGAGCCGGCAGCAACGCCGCCGGCTGCGCTGAACCGGCCCGCCGCGACAGGAACGCCCGCTCATGACTGTGATTGATCGCAACGGAGACCTGGGGACCAGCATCCGGTGCCTGCTCAAGAAAGCGCAGATCAATGCCGCTTGTCGCGAGTTGATCCAGCAGTCCCACCGACAGGGAGTCCGTACCAAGCCGAGCAAGAAGCGCCGTGGTCCTGCCCGTATGGGCCAGATAGGCCGCGACGATGAACGCGCCGCCGCCGCCGGTGATGGCCATGTTGCTGGCAAAGACTTCACGCCCGAGCACCGGCATTGTCTCAAGCCCGGTAAAAATCAGGTCACAGTAAATCCTGCCGATACTCAGAACGGCGTTCATTTCGGCTGAATTGGATTTCATAAACGGCCCAGCGACTTCTCGGTTTTTGCATCGAAGAGATAGAGTGCCGTAGGCGCGGCATAGGCAGTGACCATGCTTCCTGTCGCCGGGATCAGTTTGCCCGGTGCTGTTGCAATGACCGATTGTCCGGCGACATCGAAATGCACCAGCGTTTCGGATCCAAGCGGCTCGACCGCCGACACGACACCCTCCAGTTTGAAACTGCCCGGCGCGGCCTCCCCGATCACCAGATCGTGCGGGCGAATACCGATCAGCATGGTGCCACCGGCTTCCACAGCGACGCCCGTATCTGTCCGGCGCCCTGGAATGAGATTCATTGAGGGGCTGCCGATGAACTTTGCGGTAAACACATCCAGCGGGTTTTCGTAGATTTCCATCGGCGTTCCGGTCTGCAGGATATGGCCGTCGCGCATGACCACGATCCGGTCGGCCATGGTCATGGCTTCCACCTGATCGTGGGTGACATAGACGATGGTCGTGCCCAGCCGTTGATGCAGACGTTTGACCTCGATGCGCATTTGCGCCCGCAATTGCGCGTCAAGATTGGACAGAGGCTCGTCGAACAGGAAAGCGGAGGGATTGCGCACCATTGCACGGCCGATGGCGACGCGCTGGCGCTGTCCGCCGGACAGTGCCGAGGGACGCCGCTCGAGCAAGGCGGTCAGCCCAAGCATTTCGGCAGTCTCATCAATGCGCTTGTCCTTGTCTTCCCTCGACATTTTCGAGGTGTAAAGACCGAAGCCGATATTCTGCCGGACGGTCAGGTGCGGATAGATGGCATAGTTCTGGAACACCATGGCAATGTTGCGCTGTTTGGGTTCCCGCTCGTTGACCACATCACCACCGATACGCAGCGTGCCTCCGGAAATATCCTCGAGGCCCGCAATCATCCGCAGCGTCGTTGATTTGCCGCAGCCGGACGGACCGACGAAGACAACGAATTCGCCATCGGCGATCTCTAGGTCGATGCCGTGGACCACGTCGGTCTTGCCATAGCGCTTGACCAGGCTCTGAAGTTCAATTGTCGCCATCAGGCAGCTCCTACCAATGCTTTGAAATTGCTATCAAGTTCATGCGCCGCCCGGCTCTCGCTGGCTGCGTGATCGGCCGCCAATTTCGCGAACGCCGAAGCCCTGTCGCGATAGGACGATAATGCCTCGGCCATGGGTTCGGCGGCAGGACCGCCGAACCGGCTGCGGACACGGACAAAATAGTCCGGCGATACGATTTCCGCGAACTGATCGCGATCAACCGCCGGCTTGCGCCCGGTCGCACGTTCGAAGGCCGCCGCAAACGGCTCGAAACCGTCGGTGGGCAGATCGCCTTGTTTGGCAACGACTGCCTTGGCGACCGTGGCGGCGATTTCATGCGCTTCCCGGAACGACAGGCCTTCGCGACGCACAAGTGAATCGGCAAGTTCGGTGATGGTAATGCAGGAGCGGCGGATATTTCCGGCGACGCGCTCGGAATCGATGCGGATCGCCGACACGAAGGACGCCATGAGATCAAGAACGCGCCCGGCGGCAACAAAGGCCTCATAGCCCATCGACTGGGTTTCGCCCTCGCTGTCATTCATGTCGGTGAAGGGAGTGTTGTGCATGACGTCAAGCACGGCACGCGCCCGGCCGAATGTCTGGCTTGCCAGCAGCCGCATGTGCTCGATGGGCACCGGATTGCGCTTCTGCGGCATGATCGACGAGATTTGCACCAGCGCATTCGGGACATAGACCTGCCCCACTTCAAAGCTCGTCCAGAACTGGAAATCCTGGATCAGGCGGCCAAGGTGCAGGAACAGCAATTCGATGGCACTGTAAGTGGAGGTGATATAGTCGACCCCGGCAATACAGCTGTAGGAATTGCGCAAGGGAGCGGAAAAACCGAGAAGCTCCGCCACGCGGGCGCGATCGATTGCAAATCCGGAGGTGGTGATCGCGGCTGCACCCATGGGGCTGAGATCGACGATCTGCCGCGCTTCCTCGAAACGGTTCATGTCGCGTATCAGAACTTCGATGACGGCAGACAGGTAATGACCGAAGGTCGTCGGCTGGGCCGGCTGGCCATGGGTATAGGCAACGATCAGGGTTGCCTTCTCGCGCTCGGCGGCATCGATCAGGGTATCAAGCAGATGGCGCGCCTTGCCCATCAGTACATCGATGCGCGTCTTCAACCCAAGCTTGAAAAGCGTATGATCGATATCATTGCGCGAACGGGCCGTGTGGAGACGTCCTGCAATATCGGCGCCAATCCGTTGTTTCAATTCCTTCTCGATCAGGAAGAAGAAGTCCTCCACCTCCCCCGTATAGACGAGCGAGGCCGGATCGATGTCGCGGTCAATGGCTTCGAGCGCTGCCCCGATCTTGGCGGCCTGGTTACGCTCGACGATGCCGGTTTCCACCAGCATCACCAGATGGGCGCGGTCGATGCGGCGGAAGCCATCGACATGATGCGACTTGGCGCCGTCAAACAGAGGTCGCAGCACCGCTTCCTTGTAGACCGGATCGGGGAAGATACTTTTGTCCGAGAGACGCGGATCATTCAACGTCATGGCGATTATCCTTTCAGTCCGGCCAGCATCACGCCGCGCACGATGTAGCGCTGCAGCACCAGGAAAACGATGAGCGTCGGCAGCGTGGCGATGGCAGCACCCGTCATGATCAGCTCCCACTGGATCGACTGTTCGACGGCAAAGCTCGAGAGGCCGACGGGAAGCGTGTAGAGTTCCTTGCTCGTGGTCACGATCAGCGGCCAGAAGAACGCCGTCCAATTGCCAAGGAAGGTGAAAATGGCAAGAGCAGACAGCGCCGGCGTAACCAGCGGCATCGCCACCTTCCACCAGATCTGGAACTCGTTCAGCCCATCGATCCGCGCAGCTTCCAGAAAGTCGTTGGGGATGGTGTCGAAGAACTGCTTCATCAGGAAAGTCCCGAAAGCCGTCATCATGCCCGGGAACATGATGCCCCAATAGCTATCCAGCCAACCGAGCTGGCTTGACATCAGGTACCACGGAATAACCAGCATCTCGGTCGGTATCATCAGGGTCGACAGGATGGCGAGGAAGATCAGGTAGCGGCCGCGAAATTCGAACTTGGCCAGCGTGTAGCCGACAAGGCTGTCGAAGAAAACGTTGGAAAGCGTCACCGTGACGGCGACAATGCTGGAATTGAGAAACCAGCGCATGAAGCGGCCGTCCAGCAGCACCTTGGCATAGTTCTCCAATGTCGGCGCTGCAGGAATGATGCGCAGATCGTAGACCTGACCTGCCGTCTTCAGCGAGGTGGAGAACATGAACAGCAGCGGCGTGATCATGATCAGACCGCCGATCAGAAGAAGCGTCCAGACAATGATCTGCGCGGGTTTTATGTTGGCGCGGTACAATCCTGCCGGCTTCGGGAGCGTAGCACTCGTCATATCATTTATCCCTCAAGACGCGCAGCTGCAGCAATGACACCACCAGCAGGATGGAAAACAAGACAACCGTCTGTGCCGCCGCATAACCCATCTGGTAGGATGAAAAGGCTGTTTGGAAGATCATCAGCACCAGGGGCTTCGTCGAACCCAGCGGACCACCGGGATCGTTGGTGGTCATGTTGTAGACCTGGTCAAAAATCCGCAGGAAGCCGATGGAGGAAAAAACCACCAGAAAGACAGTCGTTGGTTTGAGCAGCGGCAAGGTAATGCGGCGCAGAATGGCCCACTCGCCAAGCCCATCGATACGGGCGGCTTCATAGTAGGTACCTGGAATGGCGCGCAGACCAGCCATGAAGATAATGATCTGGAAGCCAAGACCAGCCCAAATCGACGTCACCATGATGGATGGCAGCGCCTGACTGACTGATCGGATGAAGGGCTGCTGCGGCAAGCCGAAAAGCCCAAGGACATCATTGATGACACCGATCGGCGCCGGCTGATAAAACCATCGCCACACCCAGGCCATGGCGGCTGCCGTGGTCAGAAACGGCAGGAAATACAACGCCCGGATGAAGGCGTGCATGAACCGCACGCGATCGAGATAGTAAGCAATGGTGAATGCAAGGAGCAGGCTGATCGGCGTGCCGATCAGAAGATAGGTGAAGGTATTGCGGAAGACTTTCCAGAACTGCGGATCGGTGAACAACCGCTCGTAATTGCCCAGACCGATGAACACCGGAGGCCGCATCAGATCCCAATCGGTCAGCGACAGCCAGAAGGCTTGCAGCGTCGGATAGAAACGGATGACGCTATAGAACAGGATGGGCAGGGCGAGAAACGACCAAACCCAGATCAGCCGCTTGGTTTTCATGGACAGCCGGTCCCACACGGGCCCGGTGGGGCGGCTTGCGACCGCCCCTTCCGTATTGACAGGTGTGGAGACCATTGGACGGTGCCCTTACTTCTTGGCAGAATCGATGATTGCCTGTTCGGCGGTTGCCGCCTGGGCAATCGAGGCTTCCGGCGACTGTCCTTCCAGAAGAACACGGTTGGTCATGTCCATAGCCGTCTGGCGCTGCGCGGCCTCGTCGACGAATTGCGTGGTATGCGCATATTCAAGACCCTTGAGGAACGGGCCAAAGATCGGATCGGCAAGATTGGCTTCCGTCAGGGCGGCGGAACGGCGCGCGGGCAACTCGCCCACCGTCTTCAGCCAGATGTCCATGGCTTCCGGTGACGAGATATAGGCCAGGAACTTCTTCGACGCTTCGAGTTTTTCGCCGCTGACACGCGCGCCGATACCGTTGGCGAAATAGCTCGCATAGTTGGACCGCACGCCTTCCGCGTTGGCAGGCAGTTCGGTGACCCCCCACTCGAAGGTGTTGATCGTCTTGAAGGAGCCGAGACGGAACGTCCCGTCGATGGTCATGGCCGCCATGCCTGCGCGAAATGCCGCCTGACCTTCGTCCATGAAGCCGACCTGGCCGATCTTCTTCTCCGTCTGCAGGCTGGTGTAGAACTTCAGGGCCTTGATGCCGGCGTCACTGTTGTATGTGACCTTGGTATTGTCGGCCGAATAGGGTTCGCCGCCATATTGCCGGATGAGAATTTCACGCCACCACTGGTGATCCTGCCCTGCCATATCCAGCGTGGTGCCGGCGACGACAAGATTTCCAGCCGCATCGCGCTTGGTTGTCGCAACGCCCGCTGCAACAAAATCGTCCAGCGTCTTCGGCGGATTTTCAATGCCTGCTTCTTTCAGCAATTTCTTGTTGTAGAACAGCGCTAGCGAGCGGACAGCCGTCGGCAGACCATAGTAATCATTGCCCCTCTTCATCGCTGTCACGATGGGAAAGAAATCGCTTTCAATCTTGTCGTGCGGAAACGTGTCGGCCGGCAGCGGCTGCAGCAGCTTGCCCGCAACAAACTTGTCGAGCCATCCGTAAAACAGCTGCATGACATCCGGACCCTTGCCGCCCATATTGGCTGCAACGATGCGTGTCTGGTAATCGGCATAGGGGAAGGTCGTCTGCTTGACCGTGATGCCGGGATTGGCCTTCTCGAAATTGGCAATCAGCTGATCCATTGCCTTGACGCGGGTTTCGTACACATACTGCCAATATTCGATCTCGACCGCCTGCGCCGTGCTTGCGGCAAACGAGGCGACTCCGGCAAGCAGACCGGCCAATAGAATTCCTTTACGCATATAAACCTCCTGTGCCCTGCCATATCCATCATCGGATGCAGAGCTTCCTTGTTCCCCAGGCATCGGCGATGCCCATGACCTCATCCCACCGCATGGCAATGTTTCTGCTGCAGCAACCGCGAACGTTGTCGCGGCTTACTTATAAGCTTCACCGTCAGCGATGATTTGTCAATAACATACTTTACTTGAATTATTGTATTGCGTCAGAACGCCTCTTGGAGGTATCGGTAAAAGACTGGAATCGAAGGTTTGCGATATGACCCGACAGATGAGCGGTACGCATCAGATTGCCATCGGCAAAAACCCCGAGCGCAGCCGGCATCACAACCGGCGCGTTGTGCTGGATGTCGTGCGCATTCATGGCTCGCTGGGACGCATGCACATCGCCAAGCTCACCCAGCTGACCGCCCAGGCGGTGGCCAATATCGTTGATGAACTGGTAAGCGACAACCTGCTGATGGAAGTCGGACGCCTGCGGTCCGGCCGTGGCCAGCCTCCCATACAGTTCGCAGTCAATCCCGAGGGGGCCATTACCATCGGCATCGAGATTGCCGCGGATCACATGGTGATCGTTGTTTTGGACCTCGCCGGCCAAGTGCGTTCCAAGGAAATCGTTCCCGTCAAAAACACCACGCCCGATCATTTCATTCCCCGCTTTGTCGGGGAGGTGGACAAGATTCGGGGCCTCTTCAAATCGAACCTGCTTGGTATCGGCGTGGTGATGCCCGGACCGTTTGAGATCGATGGCATGACGTCCGTTGGCCCAACCACCCTTCCCGGTTGGGGAGCGATTGACACTGCAAAAGTTCTATCCGAGGCGAGCGGCGAACTGGTCATCGTTGAAAACGACGCCACCGCCGCCGTGGTTGGCGAGCGGCTGTTCGGTGCCGGCCAGACGATTTCTGATTTCTGCATGATTTACTTCGGCGCCGGTATCGGCCTTGGCGTCATCCACGAGGGAACACCGTTTCGCGGTGCTTTCGGCAATGCCGGTGAAATCGGACACATCGTGGTCGCACCGCGCGGAAAACAATGCCCGTGCGGCCAGAGCGGCTGCCTCGAACTCTATGCCTCGCTGCATGCCCTGAAGGAAAAGTTGCGCGAGGCAGGCATCGCCGCCAGCGAATTTTCCGACCTTGAAGCCCTTCATACCGCCAACCATCCCGTTCTGAGAGCGTGGATTGGCGAGGCCGCAGACTATTTGAGCCCGATGGTTTCGATGCTGGAAAATATTCTTGATCCGGAAACCGTAATGCTGGGCGGAGCCATGCCAGACGCAATCATCGATGACATCATTTCCGCCATGCATCATTTGCCCGTGTCTGTGGCGAGCCGCCGTGCGCGCTCCCTCCCGCGCGTCCAGCGCGGCCAAACGGGTCAATTGACCGCCGCCCTTGGCGCCGCAGCGCTGCCGCTCTTCGAGGTCGTAACCCCCAAACTCGATACATCGCCAACAGACATAGCCCACAACACGTTATAAGCGGCAGGAGGATACCGTGCTGACGTCCCATGAGCGGATCGAACGACAAAAGTCCCGACCGGCCCTCGTCCGGCTGCACCATGCGCTGTCCCGATTGACATCGACCGTGACTGTCATGAACACCGGCGCGCATCCCGATGACGAGCAGAACGGTCTCTTGGCCATGTTCCGCTTCGGCCTGGGAATGCGGGTTGTGATCGCCTGCTCGACCCGTGGTGAAGGCGGACAGAATGCGCTTGGGCCTGAGCGCCTGGGGGCGCTCGGCGTGCTGCGATCGCGTGAGTTGGAGGAGGCGGCCCGGCAGCTCGACGCGGACGTTCATTGGCTCGGACACGGGCCGCAAGACCCGGTGCATGATTTCGGTTTTTCCAAGGACGGCGATGCGACATTTGTCCGATGGGACGAAAAGCGCATCGTCGAACGCCTGGTGCGCGCCTATCGGCAGGAGAGGCCGGATATCGTCATTCCGACATTTCTGGATGTTCCCGGACAGCACGGTCATCACCGCGCCATGACCCGCGCTGCCGAAGCGGCCATTGCCCTCGCAGCGGATGCCGAGGCTTATCCCGAACATTTTGCCGAGGGCCTGACGCCGTGGCGCGTGGCCAAGTACTACCTTCCCGCCTGGCCGGGCGGCGGCGACACCTATGATGACGAGATTCCCCCACCGGATGCAACGATTGCCATCGACGCTTCCGGTACGGAACCCGCAACGGGAGCCGCTTACGACCATATCGGCGAATGGTCACGCGCCTATCATGCCTCCCAGGGCATGGGGGTCTGGCGCGATACGCCACGGTCCTCTTGGCCGCTGCATCTGCTGCATGGTCCAAGAGGAAGCCGACACGAGCGTTCCATTCTCGAAGACATTCCGGCGACGCTCGCAGAACTCGCCAACACCGCAGATCATTCCACGAGCCAAGCGCTCGCATCGGCCCACGACGCCCTCAATGCAGCCATCCAGGCCTTTCCAAACCGCGACCGCATCACCGCGCTTCTCCAGGATGCTGCCGGCTACATCGACAGTGTCGAAACGCTGGCCTCGCCGGACTTCATGGCACGGCACGGACATCGACTGGATCGCAAGCGGCGGGAAATTCACGCGGCATTGTTTGAGACGGCCGGGATAGACGTGCGGGCGATTGCAGAACCGCAGCACCTGTCACCCGGAAGCACCGGTCGCATTACGGTGCATATGGACAATCCGTCCATCCCGCTCCCGGACGACATATCGATCACGCTGCCATCCGGCGTAGTTGTTACGCGATCGCAGGACACCGCAAGGTCCCGGTCATTCGACATCGAAGCGTCTGCAGCTGCAGCGCTGACAAACCCATATGGACGCATCTGGTCCAGCCTCGGTGGAAACGGCGTGGCTTTCGCCAATGTTACCGCCAGAATTGGCAACCGGCAGGTTCGAGGCACGTTCGATCTTGAAGAGCCATTGAGCATCGTGCCCAGGCATTCCCTGACATTCCTGCCCGAGGCCATCATCGCCAAACGCGGTGATACGATGCGCAGCTGGCAGATCGGGGTCGACGGGATGGATCCCGCGGTTGCTTTGCGCTTTGACGCGCCGCCCGGCTGGACAATGAAGCCGCAGGACGGCCAATGGTTGCTGTCTGCTCCGGAGACCCTGCCCGCCGGGATTACCCAGATCACGCCGGAGATATCCGAGCACCCAGCCATGCGCACCACGCCCATCTCCTACCCGCACACCGGACGCTCGGTATTCATCGCCCCTGAACGGCTAAGGGTGTTGACGCTGGACTTGAAGCTGCCGGAAGGCGCCAAGATCGGCTACATCGGCGGCGGCGCCGACAAGGTCGCCCTGTGGCTTCAGCGCATGGGACTGGATGTCACGGAACTCGACGCGGAGACCCTTGGCGGCGACCTCTCGTATTTTACCACCATAGTCGTCGGCATTTTCACATTCGGCCTGCGGAAAGACCTGAGCGCAGCGACATCGCGCATTCACAATTTTGTTGAAAACGGCGGTCATCTCGTCACGCTGTACCATCGTCCCAGTGACGGTTGGATTTCCAGCGTCACGCCGCCGCGCTATCTGAAAATCGGATCACCGTCACTGCGTTGGCGCGTGACCGATCCCCACGCCCCGGTAACGATATTGTCACTCCGGCACCCCCTGCTGACAGGCCCCAATATTATTGGGCCAGCCGATTGGGACGGATGGGACAAGGAACGCGGACTTTATTTCGCGTCGGATTTTGACAATGCCTATGAGCCGCTATTGTCCATGCATGATGCCAACGAACAGCCGCTGAACGGCGGGCTGATCTCGGCCCGCATCGGCAAGGGCAGGCACACCCATACCGGCCTTGTCCTGCATCATCAGCTCGACAGACTGGTGCCAGGCGCTTTCAGACTGATGGCCAATCTCGTGCAGCCAGCCTGACGAACATGAGCATAGGGATGAGCCACTACGGCCTGTCGTCCGAAGACCTGTTCCTGTGATCCCTACTTCTCGGCAGCCGCGACAAAATCCGCGCGGAAGGCCGCAAGATCAGCAACGCTGACATCCGACACCGCCCAGAATGTCAGGCCGCCACTGGACCATTCGGCAAAATTATAGCCCTCACGTGTCCTGCTTGCCGCCGCAATGGGAGATGCGGGCCAGACGAACACATTGATGACGTGACCGTGCCGGCGGTACACCAGAACCGCCACCACCCTGCCATTGATATAGTCCACGCGGCCGCCGACAAGGGGAAAACCCTGTGCTGAGAGGTCGATGACCGGCGGAGAATAATCGATCTTGCCGTTGAACCAGGGTTTGACCGTATGTTGATCGGATGTCTGCACATCGGTCAGGTGGTCGACGAGCAGGGATCGTACATGGCTGGCAAGAATCTGATCCTGGAGCACAGTGGTCTCGGGCTGCACCGACAATACGAGAAAAATACTTGCAGCCAGTGCCGCGAATGACGGAACAAAACTCCAGCGCTTGATGAAACCCACGGCTGCCCGCCACGTGGCGGGGCGATATGCCGATGCGGGGGAGCTTGATAGCTCTCCGTCGATCTCATGTGAAAGTGCTGACACGATCCGCTCGCGAACACGCTCGGGCATCTGCCACCGGACACCGCCCTGACCAATGATGTTTTTCAGTTCCGTGAACTTCTCCAGCTCCGCCGTACAATTTGCACAGGTGGCAAGGTGCTCTTCAAATTGCAGCGCGTGCATTGAGTCGAGCTCGCCATCGATGAAGCCGTGTAGCATGACAGCCCAGTCGGAGCATTTTTCCGGTTTGGTCTCGCTCATGATGCTGCTGCCTCGTTGCTGGCTTCACCGTGCCAAGCCTTGGCGAATTCCTGCCGGGCGCGGGCGAGCCGTGACATGACCGTCCCAATGGGCAGGTCTGTGATGTCAGCAATCTGCCGATACGAAAGCTGTTCGAGTTCGCGCAACACCAATATTTCACGCAACGCATCAGGGAGCGAATATATGACCATACGGACATGTTCGGATTCCGTCTTGCGGATCAAAGCGGCCTCGGGCGTATCCTCTTCGGAGGCAATGTTCTGCGCGATAGAGGGTGACTCACCGTCACTATTGTCCGTCAGAGGCATTTCAACGCGAGACTTGCGGCGATTTTCCTGCAGCCAGACATGGTAGCAATTCCTGACAATGGTAAAGACCCAGGATCGCGCGTCACCGCCGCGATACCCGTCAAAGCTGCGATAGGCGCGCAGGAAAGCATCCTGAACAATATCCTGCGCGGCGTCCCCGTCACGGCTCAGAAAACGGGCAAAATTGTAAGCGGCGTCTAAATGCGGAATGATCAGCCGGTTAAATCGCGCTGCAGTATCGGCCGCAGTGCGCACCCTTTCCGAGGCGACGCCATGACCTGCCAGCCCTGCCATATGCACAATGAGGCCCGGCAATCCCCCGCCTTGTCCGCCAGGGGTGCACCGCGACAGCACATTTGCCAGAAATGCGCGCATACCCACGAGCCGCAACCGCCAGGCAAGCGCCGCACGGGTGGAATTTGGAACAAGCATTGATATGGTTGCCGGGTGCATTTGTGTCATGGTGTTCCCAAGCGGCACGGTCGCCGCGCTTGAATCCTCTCCGAAATTCCACAAGCCGTTTGTTACCTAGATCAAACAAGACGTCAGAATATTCCCGAAACCCGCAAATTATTTCGCCGCTGGCGCAGAATACTCATCTTACACCGTTTTAAGGTACCTTGCGCAGCTACAGTCCGTCAGAATTGCTCCAACATTTTCAATGCCTTGCATAAAAACCCGCGGCCAATGCGAATAAACCCCTGCTGATCTCAATCTATTTCATCAGCGGAGGCACTGATCGAACCATGTTCTCCGTTTGGCTAGAGCTTTCCATTGAAGGAGAATTCCAATGTTCGACATTACACGTCGCGCCGTTCTCGGATCCGCGGCCGCTGCGGCGGCCTTCGGGCTTTCCAGGCAACTCGAATTTATCCCGCCGTCATGGGCTGAAACGCCAATCGAACCGTCCGTGGGCTTCTACAAATACAAGGTCGGATCGGTCGAGATCACGGCCGTCTATGACGGCATCTGGCGCAAACCGCATGACCCGGCATTCATCAAAAATGCTTCTGTCGACGAGACCAAGCAGGCCTTGGCGAAGGCGGGCCTGACCACTGAATTCATGCCCATTCCGCTGACTGTCGTCGTGCTGAAAATCGGTGACCGGCTGGTGATGATGGATGCGGGCTCCGGCGTTGGCCAATGGCAGGCGAATGCCACCCATCTGCCGGCAAACATGCAGGCGGCCGGAATAGACCATACAAAGATCGACACCGTCATCATCTCGCACTTCCACCCCGATCATGTGTGGGGGCTGATGGAGAAGGAGACGAATGCCCCGGTATTTCCAAATGCCGAACTCGTCGTAAACGACACTGAATACAATTGGTGGACCGAACCGGGACGCGTTGACAAGCTGGCGGAGGGCCGCAAACCGGCCGGCAAGCGCATTGCCCAGGTTTTTCCGACATGGAAGAACTGGCATCTGGTCAAGGACGGCGCGGAAGTCGCCCCCGGCATACACCTGATTGCGGCACCCGGTCACACACCTGGACACTCCGCTTTCCTTGTCGCCTCCGGCAATGAGCAATTGCTTGTCTCGGCCGACACGATGTACGTGCCTGCCCTGCTTGCGCCCCACCCGGAATGGCAAGGCAGCTACGATCAGGATGGCCCGACCGCCATTACCACCCGCCGCAAGCTCATCGATCGTGTGATCGCCGACAAGATACAGATCTGCGGTTCACATTTTCCGTTCCCCGGCTCGGGCACTTTCGTCAAGGACGGCAACGCCTATGGCTTCACGGCCACCGTCCAAGCTTAGAAACACAAAGGAGATAGGATCATGATCAAGAATGCATTCATCGGCTTTGTAAGCCTTGTCACTGCTGCAACCCTGATGCCCGGCACCGTTGTCGCACCGGCCTACGCCGTCGATAATATGGAGACGGCAGGCGCTCCGGATCTGACATCAGTGCGCGCAAAGATCGCAGCAAAGAACTATACCGGCGCTTTGGAGGAGCTGCGTGGGCTGGCCGAAGACAGCCCACAGGCCGACGTCTACAACCTCCTTGGCTACACACTGCGCAAGACAGGTGATTTCGAGACATCCCTGACCTATTATACCAAAGCCTTGGAACTCCAGCCTGATCACAAGGCCGCCCGTGAATATTTGGGCGAGCTCTTTGTCGAGACCGGCAAAATGGACAAGGCAAACGAGCAGGTGGCATCGCTGACACGGCTCTGTCCAAATGGCTGTGAAGAGCTTGAAGACCTGCAAAAATTCATTGCCTCAAACGGCACCAAATAACGCTAAGGCAGGCGGCTCACCGCCGCCTGCCTTTTTCGCCAGCCAAAAGGGAGAAAACGTCGTGAACATGATGGCAAAAGGCACGCATCTCGCCGATGTTTTGATGCTGTTCAGCCGGCTGTTGCTGGCCTGGATATTTCTGCACGAGGGTTTTACGCTGGCCGCAAACCTGGATGGGACAATTTCAGTCATGGCAAAACTCGGTGTGAACGCACCGCTTGCCCTGGCGACCATCGCCCTTCAGATCTGTGCTGGCATTTCCATCGCTTTTGGCTGTTACGCCCGCCTTGGCGCTTTGGCACTGGGGATATTCTGCCTGCTGACCGCGGTGCTGTTCCACACCAATTTCGCCAACCAGAACGAGCTGCTGCATTTCGAAAAGGATCTCGCCATTGCGGGCGGCATGTTTGCCCTGGTCGTTGGAGGCGCCGGGAATCTGTCGCTTGACAACTTGATGCGGCCGCACCCGATAAAGCTCTGACGGTGTCTTGGATCGGTCATCGCGTTCAGTGCGCCGTGACGCGCCTGCCGGCAAAGATCGAGCGCGCAGCAGCCATGGCTGGCCAGCCGGGTAACGCTGCTGCGCGACGCCATTTTACCCTTACTCAAGCCAGCTCATATTTCGCATCGGGTACGACGACGAGTTTACCGACAAATGCCTTCGCCATGAAATCACTCTGCGCGCGGTGGAATTCGGAGAGCGGGTAGACACCACCGACAAGTGGTTTGATCTTGCCTTCCTCGATATAGCGGACAATGCGGCGGAAATCGCCGCGTGTGCCCTGGGACGATCCGTGTAATTGCAGCTGTTTCAGATACATGGTCCGAAGGTCGAGTTGTACCACAGGTCCGCCGATGGCACCGGCCGTCGTATAACGGCCTTCCGGCCGCAGGATGCGCAGAAGATCATTGAACAGGAGGCCACCGACAAGATCGGCAACCACATCGATGGGCTTGCCGTTGAGAACACGCTCCACGGCAGTGACAAGATCACCGTCACCGCGGGTAATGACTGCCTCGGCGCCGATATCAAGCAGCGCCTGCTCCTTGCCGGCGCCAACCACGGCATAGGGAATGGCACCGCGCGCCCGCGCCAATTGAACGATGCCCGAGCCAACACCGCCCGAAGCACCCGTGACAAGAACCCGTTCACCGGATTTCAATCCGGCTCGCTCAAGCATCTGTTCGCCGGTCAGATAAGCACAGCAGAAGGTCGCCAGCTCGACATCGGTCATATCGGTGTTGACCACATGGGCGTTTTCCGCAGGCACAGCCACATACTCAGCGTAGCCGCCGTCACGGCCATGACCAATATAATCGATATCGGCAAGGCTGTCGTCTTCACGGTTATAGATGGAAAAATCCACCATGACACGCTCGCCGATACGACTATCGGCAACACCTGCGCCTACAGCCACGACATGGCCCACAATATCCGTGCCCTGGATGCGCGGAAAGGTGAGCGTCGGGTCCTGCCGCCGCCAGCTGGAAACCGCGCTCGCATCATTCTCCGTACCATAAGCGCCCTGGCGCACCCACACATCCGTGTTGTTCATGCCGCAGGCGGAGATTTCGATCAGAACCTCGCCTGCCACCGGTTGCGCCACCGGCACATCGGTCCGGTACACCAGCTTGTCGAGATCGCCGTGCCCGGTCAGCAACACGGCTGACATTGTTCGGGAAACCGTATCCATCGTCCTCGACCTCAGAGCGCTTTTGCAACGGCATCGACAGCCGCAACGGCTGCGTTGACAACAATATCCGCCTCGTCCCGCGTGAGACACAATGGAGGGGCAAATCCGAGGATATCGCCCTGCGGCATTGCCCGCCCGATCACACCGCGTTCCGCCAGTGCTGCCGCAATTTGCGGGCCGACCTTTTGCGATGCGTCAAAGAACACCCTGTCATCCCGGTCTTTGACGAATTCAACCGCAGCCAGCATGCCGTCACCACGCACCTCCCCGACGATGGGATGATGTCCCAGTGCTTCGGTAAGTGCGTTGCGGAAATAGGCGCCGGTCTCTCCTGCATTGGTCACGAGATCCAGCGTGTCGATCAGTTCCAGATTGGCAACGCCGGCAGCAGCACAGATCGGATGCGCCGAATAGGTCCATCCATGACCGAGTGATCCGAGTTTGTCCGAGCCCTGCACCAGAACCTGCCAGACCTTGTCGCCGACGATGACGCCGGAGAGCGGCGCATAGGCCGAGGTCAGGCCCTTGGCAATCGTGATCAGATCGGGCTTGATGCCATAATGATCGGAACCGAACATGGTGCCCAGACGGCCAAAACCCGTCACAACCTCATCGGCGACCAGAAGCACATCATATGTGTTGAGAACGGCCTGTATTTTCTCCCAGTACCCGGCAGGCGGCGGCACGATGCCTCCGGTGCCAAGGATCGGTTCGCCGATGAATGCCGCCACGGTCTCGGGTCCTTCCGCAAGGATCATTTCCTCCAGTTTGTCGGCGCAATGCTGGGAGAACTGCTCTTCGCTCATCGAATGGTCTTCCCGGCGGAAGTAATAAGGTGCTTCCGTATGCAGGATTGGTGCTCGGGGCAGGTCGAAGGCATTGTGGAAGAGGTCGAGACCCGTCAGGCTTCCCGTCATGACACCTGAGCCATGATAGCCGCGCCAGCGGGAAATGATCTTCTTCTTGTCCGGCCGTCCCAGCACATTGTTGTAGTACCAGATCAGCTTGATGTTGGTCTCGTTGGCATCGGACCCGGAAAGACCGAAATAAACCCGGCTCATCCCTTCCGGCGCCCGGTCGATGATCATCTTGGCCAGCTTGATCGAGACTTCGGTGCCATGCCCGACATAGGCATGATAATAGGCAAGCTCCTTGGCCTGCTGCGCAATCGCATCGGCTATTTCCTGCCGCCCGTAGCCGACATTGACGCAGTAGAGCCCAGCGAACGCGTCAAGGCTTCTCTTGCCGTTCACATCAAAAATATGCACGCCTTCGCCGCCCTTTATCACCCGCGTCGGGCTTTCGCCGCGCGCATGGGTGCCCATATGGGTGGAGGGATGGAAAAAGTGGTCGCGGTCCCAGGCGTTCAGCTCGTTCGAACGGTCCAACATGTCGATTGCTCCTGCTTTTTGCCTCAGCTTGCTTCGAGGCAGAGATATTTGAGTTCGGTGAAGGCTTCGATGCCGTGGCGCGACCCTTCCCGTCCGAGACCGGATTGCTTCACGCCGCCAAAGGGGACGGGTGCACCGGTGATTTTCACCCGGTTGATCGCAACCATGCCATATTCGAGCGCCCGGCCCAGACGCAGCATGCGCTGGCCGTCGCGGGTAACGACATAGGCCACAAGACCATATTCCGTATCATTGGCACGGCGGATGACCTCATCCTCGTCATCAAACACGGTCACAGCGGCCACTGGTCCGAATGTTTCCTCGCGCATGATCAGCGCGGTGTCGGGAACATTGGTCAGCAGCGTTGGCTGAAAGAACAGAGGTCCGGCTGCGTGACGCTTGCCGCCGGCAAGGCACTTGGCACCGCGATCGAGCGCGTCCTGCACCTGTTCTTCAACCTTCTGCACGGCCTTTTCGTGCATCAACGGGCCGATTTCCGCTCCCTGTGTCAGGCCGGATGCCACTTTCAACGCCGCCATTTTTCGGGCAAACGCAGCAACAAAAACGTCATGCACCGACCGCTCCACATAAATGCGATTGGCCGCCAGACAGTCCTGGCCGGAAGTGGCAAACTTTGCGCCGATCGCAATGTCCACAGCGCGATCGATATCGCTATCGGCAAAGATAATCAGGGGCGCGTGTCCACCCAGTTCCATGACGAGATTCTTCATTGTCGGTGCGCACTGCGCTGCAATCAGACGTCCGACCTCGGTCGAGCCCGTGAAACTCAAGGCCCGCACACGCGGATCGGCACAAAGCGCCTCAACGATAGGTGCTGCCTTGCCGGTGATGATATTGAAAACACCGGCAGGCACCCCGGCCCGCTCCGCCAGTTCCGCCAGGGCAAGGGCTGACAACGGCGTCTCGGATGAGGGATGCGCCACAACGGTGCAACCGGCCGCAAGAGCCGCAGCTGCCTTGCGGGTCAGCATGGCAGACGGGAAATTCCACGGGGTGACGATGCCGACAACGCCAATCGCTTCACGGCTGACCATCATCTGCGCCCCAGGCAGGTGGCTGGTCACGCCTTCCGCGTTCAGCCGCTTCCCCTCCTCCGCATAGAACTCGATGAAGGATGCGGCGTATTCGATCTCGCCGCGCGACTCATCCAGCGGTTTGCCTTGCTCGAGCGTCATGATCAGCGCGAGATCTTCCTTTGCCGCCAGAACGAGATCGTACCATTTGCGTAAAACGGCAGCACGCTGTTGCGGCAGCAACGCGCGCCATGAACGGAACGCGCGTGACGCCGCATCGATGGCAAGAGACGTTTCCTGCGGACCGAGCGCGGCGACCCATGCCACCGGCATTCCCGATGCCGGGTCACGCACCTCGAATGTCTGCCCGCCTTTGGCTGAGCTCCAATGGCCATCAATATAGGCAAGATCGCGCAACGTCCTGCGGTCCTGCAGGCGGTCAAGTCCATCATGGCGTTCGGGTCGTGCGAAATGGGCAGACATCGGGCTCTCCCTGAGAATATCCAGCGATGCTCGCCCATCCCGTCAGGAGAGAGTGACTGTAATGCGCCGCCCGCAGAGAGAGATTGTCTGATTAAGCCCCCTGATTTGGAGAGATGGACCGGAGTGTCAGCCTTCCGGCTGGATCAGGTCATGCACAGGCAAAGCTGTTTCCTCTTTCACCGTCTTGGTGATGATGTAGGAAAAATACCGGTCGATGCCGAGCTCCCGCTGCAACAGATCATCAATCAGCCGCTGATAGGCATCGATGTCCCGGGCGACAATTTTCAGAATGTAATCGACGCCCCCGCCAACCGACCAGCACGAGGTCACCTCAGGCAAAAGCTTGATCGCCCGCTCAAACCGCTCGAAATCGGTCTGCCTGTGCGATGCAAGAGTGACTTCCACCAGAATGCTGGCAACCGGCGCAACCAGCCGGAGAGACAGGCGCGCATGGTAGCCTGTGATAATCCCCGCCTTTTCCAGTCGGCGAAGCCTTGTCCAGCACGGTGTCGGAGAGATACCAGCACGTTCGGCAAGGGCGAGTTTGGTGATCCGTCCGTCCCTTTGGATGGCGTCGAGAATACGGATGTCGATTGCGTCAAGCCTTGGTGCGCCCATCACTGTTCCAGTTCAAAGAGTGGATTGATCATGGCCTTGTGTTTTTCTCATTGTCAATTGACCTGATTTCAATCAATCTAAAATCATGACATTATGGCGACCCGATATCAGTTCACTCACCCGCCCCGCCTATCTCTCCCTGGCGGACCAGATTGCGCGCGCCATCGGTGACGGAACGCTGGAAGCAGGCGCCCGCCTGCCAACTCACCGGAAGATGGCAGAGGATCTGCACCTGTCCGTGCAGACGGTCAGCCGCGCCTATGAGGAACTCATTCGCCGCGGCATGCTTTCCGGCGAAACCGGGCGCGGCAGTTTCGTCAAGGCGCAGCGGCGCGAAATCGATCAACCCTATCTGCCGGAACGGCTCGGCGAAGTGATTGACCTTTCGATTCTCAAGCCTGTCTGCGAGAAAATGCATCATGAGCGTTTGAAGAAGGCGCTGGGCTGGCTGTCCGAAACCCTGCCGGCAAGTTCGGCCCTGTCGTTCCGCCCGAACGTGGTTTTTCCGCGCCACCGCACCACGGCAGTCAAATGGCTGCGTGCGTGCGGCCTTGATGTCCCCGCCTCGAATATCAGCATTACCAACGGCGCGACTGCTGCGATGACAGTCGCGATCATGAGCGTTGCGCCTGTCGGCTCGACGATTGCGACCGAGGCCACCGGGCACCATACCCTTGTGCCACTCGCCTCCTATCTGGGCCTCACGCTCAAAGGCATTGCCATTGACGATCAGGGCATCATCCCCGAGGCGTTGGACGCCGCGTGCAAGGAATCCAGCATTCGCGCGCTATTTGTGCAGCCGGCAGCGATCAATCCCCATGCGACGGTGATGGGATCGGTCCGCCGCGCCCAGATTGTCGAGGTTGCACGCAAGCGCGATATTGCCATCGTCGAAAGCGACATACTCGGCCCCCTGGTCGAGGATCGCCCGCCGCCGATTGCCGCGCTGGCTCCCGAGAGAACCCTCTATTTCACCAGCTTTACCAAGACTGTCGTACCCGGTTTGCGCATCGGTTATCTCGCGGCACCCGATCGTTACGTCGCCGCCGTCGCCAACCGCCACCTCGTTTCCAACTGGATGGCAACACCGATGGTCGCGGAGATCGCCACACGCTGGGTTGAGGACGGCACGGCCATGGAGCTGGTCGAATGGCAGCGCGAAGCTCTGCGGCGCAGACATGAAATTGCATCCCAGGTGCTTTCGGGCACATTTTTTCGCTCGCATCCGCAAAGCCTGCACATCTGGCTGCCACTGACCGACGGGCGAACGGAAGAGACCTTCGTCGCTCAGGCACGCCTGCAGAATGTCGCTATTGCGCCCGGTGCATCATTCCGCATTTCGCAGGAAGACTGGACACCGGCCGTGCGCATATCCCTCGGCTCTACCACGGAAGAGGAATTGCTGCGCGGCCTCACGGTCGTCGGAAGTCTGCTGCAGGGTGATCCCGAACACCTGCTGCTCGCCATTTAGTCAAAGCGCGCAATTTCATGGCAATAAAACTTATATTGTCATGATTTAATTTTTATAATTGACATGATTTGATAAGTCTCTCATCGTTTAGGGCATAGCCGGTCTCAACCAGAGGGAGAGACGCATGCCCCCAATCAACGAGACAAGAACAGCGACCACGGCTCAGCCGCCGATCATCGAGATCGACGGCATCAGCAAGAGCTTCGGCGCCTTCAAGGTTCTTGATCAGTTGTCATTCAATGTCGCGCCAGGGGAGAAACTGGCGCTTATAGGACCGTCCGGTTCCGGCAAGACCACGATCCTGCGTATTCTCATGACACTGGAAGGCATCGACAGCGGCAATATTCGCGTTGCAGGCGAAAATCTCTACCGGATGCAGAAGAATGGCGGCCTGCAACCGGCTGACGAAAACCATCTGCACAAAATGCGCGCCCAGATTGGCATGGTGTTCCAGCTCTTCAATCTGTTCCCCCACAAATGCGTTCTCGATAACGTGACGCTGGCACCCATGCTGACGAAAAGCACGCCGCGCAGGCAGGCCGAAGAGCAGGCCATGCAATTGCTTGAAATGGTCGGGCTTGCCGACAAGGCCAAATCCATGCCTTCGCAGCTGTCGGGCGGGCAGAAACAGCGTGTTGCCATTGCCCGTGCTCTGGCGCTGCAACCCAAGATCATGCTTTTTGACGAAGTGACATCAGCACTGGATCCCGAACTGGTCGAGGAAGTGCTCAACGTCCTGTGGCGTCTGTCCGAGGAAACGGACATGACCATGCTGCTCGTCACCCACGAAATGGGTTTTGCCCACGAATTTGCCGATCGGGTCCTGTTCTTTGACCGGGGCAAGATCATCGAGGATGGCAAGCCCGACGAAATTTTCCGCCATCCCAAACAGGAACGCACGCAGGCATTCCTGAAAAAGATCATCGCCGCCGGTCACAGGGTCTGACCGGGGCGGCACCTGCACACCTTAAAACACAAGAAAACTGAGGAGTTGGGAACATGTTGAACTTGAAAACAATGAGTGCGTCGATCGGAGCGATTGCACTGTCCGCCATGGCACTTTCCATGCCTGCAA
Organism: Phyllobacterium sp. SL163; assembly: GCF_049896885.1. NCBI lineage: Bacteria > Pseudomonadati > Pseudomonadota > Alphaproteobacteria > Hyphomicrobiales > Phyllobacteriaceae > Phyllobacterium > Phyllobacterium sp. SL163. Next base: position 384,448 of record NZ_JAFCVE010000006.1, read on the forward strand.
AAGCGGATGAAGCGCTCGACAAACTGAAAGCGCAGGGCTTTGCCCGCATTGCCATTGCCAATGAACCACCTTTCACCGCGGTCAAGCCGGATGGCACCGTGTCCGGCGCGGGTCCTGATGTCGCCCGGGCCGTCTTCAAGAAGCTCGGCGTCGCCGACGTGGTCGCCTCCATTTCCGAGTACGGCGCCATGATCCCGGGCCTTCAGGCAGGACGTCATGATGTGGTAACAGCCGGCTTGTTCATGAAACCGGAGCGGTGCAAGGCTGTTGCCTATTCCGAGCCGATCCTGTGCGATGCCGAAGCTTTTCTGGTCAAGAAGGGTAACCCCAAGGGATTCAAGAGCTACAAGGATATCGCCGCGGATGCGAAAGCGACGATCGGCGCGCCCGGTGGCGGCACGGAAGAGCGGCTGGCGCTGGAAGCCGGTGTGCCGCGCGACCGCGTGATCGTTGTCCCCGATGGCCAGAGCGGCATCAAGATGCTGCAGGACGGGCGTATCGATGTGTATTCCCTGCCGGTTCTTTCGATCAACGATCTGGTCAAGAAGGCCAATGATCCGAATGTCGAAGTCTTCGCTCCCGTCGTCAACGCGCCGGTCTATTGCGATGGCGCTGCCTTCCGCAAAGACCAGACCACCCTGCGTGACGAGTTCGACAAGGTCCTCGCCGAGATGAAGACATCGGGTGAATTTGCAAAGATTGTCGAACCCTATGGCTTCTCCGCCAAGGCTGCCATGTCAACCACGCGCGACAAGCTTTGCGCCGGCTGACACACACCGCTGTCACGATCACTCCGGTGTTGAAACCGGAGTGATCGACCGCAATTTCCGTCACGAATGAGAGCATGACCGATGGGCCAATGGGCCGGATACTTACAGCTGATTCTGGAAGGGGCGCTGGTTACGATCAAGCTGACCCTGATGGGGTCCGTGCTTGCGCTGATCATGGCCTTTATCGCCGGGCTCGGCCGGATATCGCGTTTCCGGGCTGTGCGCGCATTGGCCACCACCTATATCGAATTCTTTCGCGGCACATCCATCTTTGTCCAGCTTTTCTGGGCCTATTTCGTGCTACCGCTGCTCGGCTTCTCGCTCACACCACTGCAGGCCGGTGTTCTGGCGCTGGGTCTCAACGTGGGAGCCTATGGCGCCGAAGTCGTACGCGGTGCGATCAAGTCCATCGGCCGGGAACAATATGAGGCGTGCATTGCGCTGAACTTCAGCCGCTGGCAGAGCTTGCGCCATATCATTCTGCCGCAGGCCTTCGTGCTTATGCTGCCAACTTTTGGCAACAATGCGATTGAGCTTTTGAAGGCCTCCGCTGTAGTGTCACTGATTTCACTTTCGGACATGACGTTCCAGGCGCAGGTCGTGCGCGCGCAGACAGGCAGCACATTGATGCCGTTCCTGACCATTCTCGTTCTCTACTTCCTCATGTCGTCGGTCATCTCCGCCTCGATCCGCGGACTGGAGCGTTATCTGACCCGCGGCCTTGACGGTGTGAGGTCCTGAGATGGAGTGGGATTGGGCCTTTGTTGTCGAAATTCTTCCGACCATGATTGAGGGCGTGAAGATCACCATTCTGGCAACCCTTCTGGGATCGGTGCTTGCTGCCATTATCGGCCTCGGCTTGGCCATCCTGCGCCGCTCGAAGAATGTCTTTGTCTCGAAACCGGTTGGCTTTCTTGCCGACTTCATCCGCGGCACGCCGTTGCTCGTGCAGCTGTATTTCATCTTCTACGTGCTGCCCGATGTGGGCATTACCCTTTCACCGCTGGTCGCCGGCGTCATCGGTCTTGGCCTGCATTACGGCACCTATACGGCGGAGGTCTATCGCGGTGGCATTGACAACGTGGCGCGCGGCCAGTGGGAAGCTGCCCGTGCCTGCAATCTCTCGGCGTTCCAGACCTGGACCCGGATCATTCTGCCGCAAGCCCTTCCGCCGATGATCCCCGCACTCGCCAACTACTTCATCGCCATGTTCAAGGAAACGCCGTTGCTTTCCGCCATCACGGTGCTTGAGCTGATGAACCAGGCGCGCAGCATCGCCAATTACAACTATCGCTACATTGAACCGATCACGCTGGTAGGCGCGTTCTTCCTCGTGATCAGTCTTGTGTCCGTCATTGCCCTGCGCTGGCTCGAACGCCGCTATGGGCAGATCGAGGAGAGATGACATGGGTATTCCGATCAAGGTCACCCAGACGATGACGCCGCTTGACTTCGATGACCGCCCCATTGCCAAGCGCATCGGTCTCGTGATCCTGGCCACGGATCACACGACGGAACCGGACTTTCAGCGCTTGGTCGCCAGCCCGAAGATCGGGCTCTATACGGCGCGCATCCCCTATGCCAATCCGACGACACCGGAAAATCTGCGTCGCATGCAGCCCGGACTGACGGTTGGCGCCGGATTGATCCTGCCCGACGAGGATCTCGACGCGATCTGCTATTCCTGCACCTCCGCATCGGTGGTTATCGGCGACGATGCGGTCGAGTCCGCGATCAAGGCCGCCAAGCCGGGCGTGCCGGTCATTACTCCGCCGCTCGCCGCCGTTCGGGGCCTCAATGCCTTCGGCGCCCGCCGGATCAGTGTGCTTACGCCCTATACAGTCGAGACAAGCACCCCGATGCTGGCTTATTTCCAGGCCAAGAGTTTCGATATTGCCCGCTTCACCTGTTTCGGTCTTGAAGACGACCGGGAAATGGCACGCATTAAGCCCGCATCGCTCATAGCCGCAGCAACTGAAGCCACGGCGCCGGATTGCGATGCCCTGTTCATATCCTGCACCGCATTGCGCGCCGCCATCGCCGCCCCGCAGATCGAAGCAGTGATCGGCAAACCCGTTGTCACAAGTAATCTCGCCACGGCATGGGCAACATTGCGTCTGTGCGGCGAAAATCAGCCACGACCGGAACTGGGACAGTTGATGACCCGTCCCATGGCGGCCTGGTAAGTCAGCATGACCCGAACATTCGTCACCCTGACCGAGATCGAGGCAGCCCGCGCCGTGATTGCACCGCACATCCTGCGCACCCCCACGGTTCACTCGGCAAGCCTGACCGAACGAATGGGACTGCCCGTCCATCTCAAACTGGAACAGCGGCAGATAACCGGAGCATTCAAGCTGCGGGGCGCCCTCAACGCCTTGAACAGCCTATCACTGGATGGAAGACAGCGCGGTGTTGTCACCGCGTCAACCGGCAATCACGGCCGCGCCCTCGCCTATGCTTCAAGGCTGCAAAGCATTCGCTCCGTCATCTGCATGTCGAACCTTGTCCCTGGCAACAAGGTGGATGAGATCCGCAAGCTCGGCGCGGAAATCCGGATTGTCGGCACGTCGCAGGATGAGGCCCAGGAGGAAGTCGAGAAGATCGTCGCAAGGGATGGTCTCGTCATGGTTCCGCCCTTTGACGACCCGGCTATCGTTGCCGGTCAGGGAACGATTGGACTTGAGATCGTCGAGGACGTGCCGGACGTGGAAACCGTTCTCGTCCCGCTTTCCGGCGGCGGACTCATCGCCGGGATTGCCGCGGCAATCAAAGGCTTGAAGCCAGAAACCAGGGTCATCGGCATTTCCATGCAGAACGGCGCGGCAATGGCCGCCAGCCTGAAAGCCGGTCATCCCGTCAGCGTTGTGGAACGGCAAAGCCTGGCGGACTCCCTCGGCGGCGGCATCGGCCTCAGCAATAGCGTGACCTTCGGGATGGTGCGCGCACTCGTCGATGAGGTCGTGCTGCTTTCTGAAGAAGAAATAGCGGCGGGCATCGTCCACGCCTACACGCAGGAGCGGGAAATAATCGAAGGCGCGGCGGCCGTCGGTATCGGAGCGCTTCTTGCGGGCAAGATCCGGTTGCAGGGACCGGTGGTCGCCCTGCTGTCCGGCCGCAATATCGACATGGAACAGCACCGCCGCATTGTCGCCGGATATCACGCAGGGGAGACCATGCCATGTCCCGCATGACCATTCTCACCGAAGCCGAACTGCGCCGCATCGTTTCTCTCGATCTGGATGCGGTTGCATGCGTCGAAGCTGCCTTTGAAGCCCTTGCTAAGAAGGCCGTTGCCATGCCACCGATCCTGCGGCTCGACATCCCCGAACATCGCGGCGAAGTGGATGTCAAAACCGCCTACGTGCCCGGTATCGATGCCTTTGCGATCAAGATCAGCCCCGGCTTTTTCAACAATCCCCAGATTGGCCTTCCCAGCGTCAACGGCATGATGGTGCTGTTCTCCAGCAAGACGGGACTGGTCGAAGCCTTGCTGCTTGACAATGGCTATCTGACGGATGTCCGCACGGCGGCTGCCGGAGCGGTGGCAGCGAAATATCTCGCCCGCAAGGACGCAAGCATTGCAACGATCTTCGGTGCGGGTGTGCAGGCACAACTGCAGCTCAAGGCACTGACACTGGTTCGTCCCATTGGCGAAGCGCGCCTGTGGGCGCGTGATCCGCAAAAAGCCGAAGCGACGGCAGCGAATATACGGGCAGAGCTTGGCATCCGGATATCCGTTGAAAGCGATCCGTCGAAAGCCGTCGCAGGGAGCCATATCATCGTCACGACAACGCCATCCGAGAAGCCATTGCTTCGGGCGGGGTGGCTGGAACCCGGTCAGCATGTGACCGCAATGGGGTCCGATGCCGAGCACAAGAACGAAATTGATCCGGCCATTATCCGGTTTGCCGATCTCTATGTGGCCGACAGCCTGAAACAGACGCGGCGGCTGGGCGAACTCCATCACGCCATAGCCGCAGGTCTTATTTCAGAGAACCAGGCCTTTCCGGAACTCGGTGCCATCATTGCCGGCGCCAGCGCCGGTCGGCAATCGGACCATGCGATCACCATTGCCGATCTGACCGGTACCGGCGTCCAAGACACCGCCATTGCCACGCTTGCCAGTGACCGTGCCCAAAGGGCCGGTGCCGGTACGCCGTTTGAAAGTTGATATTCGAAAGTGAGGAAACCAGAATGACCGAGCCCAATCTGAAGTTCAGCCGCGACGAGTTTGCGCAGAGGCTGGCAAAAACCCGCAAGTCCATGGAGAAAAAGGGCATCGACGTACTGATCTGCAGCGATCCCTCCAACATGGCATGGCTGACGGGTTATGACGGCTGGTCGTTTTACGTGCATCAGGCAGTGATCGTTCCACCGGAAGGCGAACCTATCTGGTACGGCCGCGGGCAGGACGCGAACGGCGCGAAGCGCACGGCCTATCTCAAGCACGACAATATCATCGGCTATCCCGATCACTACGTTCAATCCACCGAACGTCACCCGATGGATTTTCTGTCAAAACTTCTGGACGAGCGCGGATGGAGCAAGAAGACCATCGGCGTCGAGATGGACAATTACTGGTTCACGGCAGCAGCCTTCGCCTCGCTGCAAAAACATTTGCCCAATGCCCGGTTTGTCGATGGAACCGCACTCGTCAACTGGCAGCGCGCCGTGAAAAGCAAGACCGAGCTTGACTATATGCGCAAGGCCGCCCGCATTGTCGAACTCATGCACCAGCGTATCGTGGACAAGGTCGAAGTCGGCATGCGCAAATGCGATCTCGTTGCCGAAATCTACGATGCCGGCATTCGCGGAACCAATGCATTCGGCGGCGACTATCCGGCCATCGTGCCGCTGCTTCCATCCGGAGCGGATGCATCTGCCCCTCACCTGACCTGGGATGACCAGCCCATGAAGAGCGGCGAAGGCACGTTCTTCGAAATCGCCGGTTGCTTCAACCGCTATCACGTACCGCTGTCCCGTACGGTTTTCCTGGGCAAACCAACCCAGGCATTTCTGGATGCGGAAAAGGCGACGCTTGAGGGGATGGAAGCAGGGCTTGCCGCCGCCAAACCCGGCAATACCTGCGAAGACATCGCCAACGCCTTTTTCGACGTGCTCAGGAAATACGGCATCGTCAAGGACAACCGCACCGGCTACCCCATCGGGATTTCCTATCCCCCAGATTGGGGCGAGCGCACCATGAGCCTGCGCCCCGGGGACAAAACCGTGCTGGAACCGGGCATGACATTCCATTTCATGACCGGTCTCTGGCTTGAAACCATGGGTCTCGAGATCACCGAAAGCATCCTGATCACGGACACCGGCGTCGAATGTCTTGCCAACGTGCCCCGGCAGCTTTTTGTGAAGAATTGATACCCATGACATCAGCTAATCTTCTAGCCCCATCCCCCATCACGCCGACCGTCGATTTTGACAGGGACGGCGTGCAGCATGGCTTCCTGCGTCTGCCTTACAGCAGGGATGATTCCGCTTGGGGGTCGGTCATGATTCCCATTGCGGTCATCCGCAATGGGAAAGGTCCGACAGCGCTTTTGACCGGCGGAAACCACGGCGACGAATACGAAGGACCAATCGCTCTCTTGGATCTGGCGCGCACGCTCGACCCGAAAGAGGTCAACGGCACTGTGATCATCGTCCCCGCCATGAACTATCCGGCCTTCCGCGCCGGGACGCGCACCTCACCCATTGACAAGGGCAACATGAACCGCAGTTTCCCGGGGCGGCCCGACGGGACCGTCACGCAGAAGATCGCCGACTATTTCACGCGGGAGCTGTTGCCTCGCGCCGATGTGGTTCTGGATTTTCATTCGGGCGGCAGGACACTCGATTTCCTGCCGTTCGCCGCTGCTCACGTCCTGCCTGACAAGGCCCAGGAAGCGCGTGGTTTCGATGCGGTCAAAGCGTTCTCGGCGCCCTGGTCCATGCGGATGCTGGAGATCGATGCGGTCGGCATGTACGACACCACGGTCGAAGAACTGGGCAAGACCTTCGTTACAACCGAACTTGGCGGGGGCGGCACAGCCAGCGCCGAAACAATCCGCATTGCCAAGCGCGGCGTCAGCAATTTTCTCCGGCATACGGGTATTTTGAGCGGTGATGTCGAGCTGCATGAAACACGGTGGATCGACATGCCCTCGGCAGACTGTTTCTCGTTCGCCGAAGATGCCGGCATGATCGAAACGATGGCCGATCTGGGCGATCCGGTCACCGCGGGTCAGGTCATCGCCCGTATCTATCCCATCGGCCGAACCGGAGCAGCGCCAGCGGAGATCAAGGCCCAACTTTCAGGGATTCTTGCCGCCCGGCATTTTCCCGGACTGGTCAATGCCGGGGACTGTGCCGCAGTGATTGCAGTCACCGAATAGGTGACTTGCCACCGTGGCACATTTTGCGGTGATTCCTATGCGCTCCAACGCCACTTTGCCTATTACAGCTGTTCGGCACACATTATCGCTGCTCTATGCGTTTGAGTACGGATTCAAGAGCCAGCGTCAGAGCCTTTGTGCCGCCGTTCTCGGTAAACTCCGTCAAGACCTGCTCATTCAGACCGCCCTTTGTCGAAAAATCGGACGCCATCGCCTCGAACGATCGCGCCTCCGATGCGCCCGTTGCATGGGACAGGCCCCCAAACAGCTGCCTCAAATAGGTGCTCGCTTGGTCGTAGGACATTCCTTCCGCTTCAAGCCAGCGGGCGCTTGTTTCCAGCAGGCCGAAATATGTACCCATCAACGCACTCGCTGCGCCAAAAAGATCGTACTGCTTGAGATCTTTTGCCTGAACTGCGGTTCCCAACGAAGAAAACAGATCAGCTATCTGGTCATGAGGTGGATATATGGCTGTGGCGCCCTGTAAATCAGCCACGAAAGGAAGAGGAATTGCCCGGGTAATCGTGACAGGCGCGTCAATCCACCTGGCAAGCGCTTCGATTTGGATAGCGGCGATAAAGCTCACCACATGTTGATCGTTGCGAAATCTGAGTTCGCCTATCACTTCCTCGGCAATTTGCGGCCTTACCGCAAGAAACACGATGTCGGTGCTGTCAACCACATCCTGGTTGTCTTTTCCGACGCGCACGACCGGAAACATTTCGTCAAGTCGGGCAGCGACGCTTGAACTGCGAGGCGAGACAACCAGGGTTTCGACATCGGATCTTGATTTCATCAGGCCAGTCACGACCGCCTCAGTTATCGCGCCGGATCCGATGAATCCCAGTCTCATGAGCTTCCCTCTCATTCGCATTGCGTTATCGCGTCCACAGTGGTCAATCAAATGAAACCCGCTATGGCGAACATTGACAGACTAATGGTCTCCCGGACGTGGGTCCAGCCACATCCATCCACGACAACAGTATATCGCCCCCAAGCAAAGCAGGAATTGTTGGTTTGTCAGTGCTGCGGCTGCCTGAAGTTAATGTGTTGACGCTGTCGACTGAACCGGTCTCCAATCTTCGTTGACCAACCGTGGGAGTCCAACCAGGGTCCGAACCCGCTTCATGAAATTTTCCCGCTTTCTTGAGACTGCTCTTCGCCCCGAGAAATCAGCCGCTCGACGATGAATACAAGGCATCCCGCCACCGTCAAACATGCCGCGAGAAAGAACATCGGTGCAATCGTGCTGCCCGTCGCATCCTTTATCCATGGCACGACGTTTTGAGCAATGAACCCGCCCAGATTGCCCACCGAATTGATCGCGGCCAACCCCGCTGCCGCGCCGGCGCCTCTGAGAAACCGCGAGGGCATGCTCCAGAACACGGGTTGCCCGGCGAATATTCCACCGGCGGCAAGGCAAAGAAATGCAAACTGCAGCGTCTGATTGGAAATCACGGCAGACAAGACCAGGCAGATCGCGCCAAAAAAGGCTGGTATGACGATGTAGGGCGTCTGCCAACGTGCCCGCGCTGCCATATGCGGCACGACATAAAGCGCCACAGACACCACCACCCAGGGAATGATGTTCAGAAAGCCGTTGGCAACATTGCCGATGCCGAAGCTTTTCAGAACGGTTGGCAACCAATAGCTCAAACCATAGGCCGAGAGCGGAAAGCCGATGAAACATACCGACATGAGCAGGACACGCGGGTCAAGGAGCGCCTTGAATGCATGACCGCCTTCCGTCCCGAGATTTGAATTCTCGTCGTCGATGCGCTTTTTCAGCCAATCCTTTTCCGCTGCTGTCAGGAATGTTGCCTTTTCCGGCCGGTCGTCCAGATAGAACCAGGTCACGATCCCGGCAATCACCGCGGGAACGCCGGTAACAAGAAATACCCATTCCCAGCCTTTGAGGCCAAGGAGGCCATCCATTGCCAACAACGATCCGCCAAGCGGCGCTCCGATCGCATTGGCCACGGCGCTGAATATCATGAAGAGACCGACCATTGCGCCGCGATAACGCGCTGGATACCACAGCGTCATGAGATAAAGCACGCCGGGGAAAAAACCGGCCTCACACACACCCAGCAGAAAACGAAGGACGTAAAACATGCCTGCGCTCTGCGTGAATGCCAGCGCTATGGTCACCAGGCCCCATGAGACGAGAATTCGGGCGAACCATCGACTCGCACCGAATTTTTCCAGAAACAGGTTGCTTGGAACTTCAAAGATGAAATAGCCGATAAAAAACAGCGACGCTCCAAGGCCATAGGCATACTCGCTCATGCCGAGAGCATCGACCATCTGCAGTTTGGCAAAGCTGACATTCTGCCGATCGATATAGGCGATCAGATAGAGGATGCCGAGGAATGGCATCAATCGCCACGATATCTTGCTTATCAGCTGTTTTTCTACGACCATGATATTCTCCAAGAGGCATTGTGGGTGAAGCAGCCGAATCCATCAGGCCGGCTGTTGCTGGGTGCCTGTTACTGGTGTTTGTCCGAACCGGCCGAGGCGCCGGGCATGAAGCTGCACCAGCCGCTCACCGAAGGCGGTCGGGCGCATCGCCGGAGCTCGATCGAAAACCTCGATCCCAGCCCGTGCGGCGAAGAGGCGTTTGCCGTAACACATCAGATGTTCGATTCCCTGCATGACAAACGCCACGGCGGGCAGCATCTGCGCATAGGTATCTTCCGCCGATGCCAGATTGCCGGACCTGTAATCCTTATAGGCCCGTACGGCATAATCGATGATGTCCGGCGCAAGGATGTAGCCGGCGCAGCCGCCATTGAGCCCATCAATCAATTCAAGTCCGCCGCGGCCATTGAACACGGGAACGCTGCTCCCTATCGCCTGAATGAGGGTTTCGACATCGACAGCAGATGCCTCGGCTTTCAGCAGGCGGATATTGGGGTGACGGGTGGTAAGAGCCGTCATATCCGCTGCCCCGAGGCCGCGGCCCAGAAATGCCGGCGCATTCTGTATAGCGACGGGTAATGACGTGGCATCGGCCACCCTTCCGAAAAAGGCTATGTATTCCTGTGCATTGAAGCTTCCGGCAATGGGCGGCTGGAGGATAACCCAGTTCGCCCCCACCCGTTCGGCATGGCGCACCTGCGCGATCTGTTCGGCAACAGATGTGCCGAAGATCGTAAAGGCCAGCGGCAGGCGTCCGGCATTGTCCTCGGCCAGCCAATCCATGACCGTCCGCCTCTCATGTTCGGTCAATTTGGCGACTTCCGTCGCGAGCCCAAGCGCAGCGATACCCTGCACGCCGGTCGAAATGGCGATCTCGGTCTGTTTGCGCATGGCTTGGCGATCGAGTTTTTCGTCCCGGTCGAAGAAGGCGTACAAAATGGCGTGGATGCCGGAAAAATCATTGGATGTAGCGTTCAAAATTGTTTCCCCAGAATAGGCAATGGCAGATTGGAACGAGCACGGCGTGCAAGGGCAATGCCCAATATCCCGCCGATGACAAGCGCAGCAGCAACAAGGCCCAAGGCCACATTATAGTTGCCTGTTGCCTGCCGGATGCTGCCGATAACCGGAGGCAATGCAAGACCGGCGACATTCGCAAGGGCGTTGATCAAAGCGATGGAGACAGCAGCGGCAACGCCGGATACATATTCCGTGGTGACAGCCCAGAATATCGGAATGACCGCCCAGTTCAGTCCAACGGAAAGAACGAGCAAGGCGTAGCGGACATAGATGTCACCGGAAAAGACTGCCGCGATGATCGCAACGCCTGACGCGACAAGAGGAAGGCCGAGATGCAGAGCTCTTTCGCCAGTCGCATCGGAATGCCGGCCATTGAGAAACATGAAAATACAGGCTGCAACAAATGGCACTGCTGAAAGCAGGCTGACGATCAGATTGTTGCTGCCCGACAGATCTTTGACGATCAAAGGCATGAAAAGCGTCAACCCGATTGTGCCGAAGGCCTGCAGCAGCCAGAACACCGCCAGCAACCAGATGTGCATATCAGCAAACGCTGCAACCCACGAGGTCTTGTGCGATACAACCGCCGCCTGTTCGCTCTGGATCGCCTGTTCCAGACCGCTCTGCTGCTCCGGCGTCAGCCAGCGTGCATCGGCCGGCCGGTCCGGCAGGAACCTGAGGACCAGGAAACCCAACAGGATGGCCGGTACGCCCTCTATGAGGAAAACCCACCGCCAGCCCGAAACACCCAGTACACCATGGGCATTCAACAGCAATCCCGAAAGCGGCAAGCCGATAACGGAAGCAAGAGCGGCGCCGATATAGAAGAACGACATGGCATGGGCGCGATCCCTCGATGGATACCATCTGGCAAGATAGTAGATGATCCCCGGTGTGAATCCGGCTTCCGCTGCGCCCAGCAGAAGACGCATGCCGTAAAGCTGGTAAGCGCTCGTCACCAGCGCCATGCCTGCGGCAATGATTCCCCATGTCACCATGATGCGGGCGATCCACCGGCGTGCGCCAAATCGCGTCAGCGCGATATTGCTGGGAATTTCGAAGACAATGTAGGTGGCAAAGAACAGGCCAGCCGCAATCCCGTACATGCGCTCTGTCAGTTGCAACTCCGCGTTCATCCCCAATGCCGCTACGGAGATGTTTGACCGGTCGATATAAGCGACCAGATAAAGCAGCATCACAAAGGGCAAAATGCGTCGGTTGACGCGTCTGATCGCGTCGGACGTGTTGTAAGCAGTCATTTATTCCTCCCCAGAGCCGCTCTCCCAAGCGGCCTATCAAACATCATACGTTTAACATATGATGTTTGATAGGCAAGAAACTTTTTTGGAGTTCCACCCCGATTGTGTATGGGTGATGAAGCACACAACAATTGGTCGATGAGGTAAAAGCCATGAGAATCCGGAAGCCGAACCGAACCCGGATTGTAGTGGCAGCACTTGGGGCCCGCATCGCAACCGGCGAGTTTGCGCCCGGGGCACTCCTGCCCTCGGAAACGGTGCTTGAGCAAGAATACGAGGTCAGCCGTACCGTCATTCGCGAAGCCACCAAAATTCTTTCGGCCAAAGGCCTTGTGACCGTGCGCCAACGACATGGAACCCACGTCAACCCGCGTGAGCAGTGGATGTGGATGGATGGCGAGCTCATTAGCTGGCTGGCAAACGGCAAGGCCGCCAAGAGCGATCTTCTGGCATTCGCCGAGGCGCGCCAGATCATTGAGCCTGGCGCTGCAGCTCTTGCCGCCCTGCGGGCAACGCAGAAACAGCGCGTGGAGATCGTCGCAGCCTATGAACGGATGAAGACAGGCCACGCATCACCGCAGGAGGCTATACTCGCCGACAAGCAGTTCCATCTTGCCATTCTGGACGCCACGCACAACCCTGTCCTGCAGAGCCTGCGCCAGACGATCGAGTCCATTCTGGACGCCATTTTTCCCCATACGGTTGGCACATTCACCCACAACCTCGATAATCACGGCGAGGTTGCCGATGCGATAGCGCGCGGCGATCCCGAAGCCGCACGCGCCAATATGGAGAAGGTCCTGCAGCATACCACCGGGTTTCTGCAGTCCGCCGGTTGAAGCGAGCGAAGCTTCAATGGCTCTCACGCGGTATCCCGGCACCGCGACACCCCACCAGGAAATCAAGGTCAGCCCCGCGGTCAGCCTGCAGAACACGCTCTGTATAAAGATGCTGGTACCCGCCTTCCATTGCCGGGACAGGAGCCTGCCAGGACTGGCGGCGCAATTCCAGCTCAGCGTCAGACACGTCCAGATGAAGTTTGCGCGCTTCGACGTCGAGTTCGATGAAGTCGCCGTTGCGCACCAGGGCCAGCGGACCGCCGACGGCAGCTTCCGGTGCGACGTGGAGGACGACCGTCCCGAAAGCCGTCCCTGACATACGGGCATCGGAGATCCGCACCATGTCGCGCACGCCCTTCTGCAGCAGCTTCTGCGGCAGAGCCATGTTGCCAACCTCGGCCATCCCGGGATAACCCTTGGGGCCGCAATTCTTCAGTACCATGATGCAGGTTTCGTCAATATCGAGCGCCGGATCGTCAATGACGGCCTTGTAGTGGTCGATGTCTTCAAAAACCACGGCACGCCCGCGATGGCGCATGAGTTCAGACGATGCAGCGGAGGGCTTTATGATCGCGCCCGAGGGTGCAAGATTGCCGCGCAACACAGCTATACCGCCTTGCGCCGTCAAGGCTTTTTCCGTCGGACGGATAACTTCCGGATCGAAATTCTCCGCCTGGGCAATGTTTTCGCCCACGGTTTTGCCGGTGACGGTCATTGCGTCAAGTTCGATCAGGGCAGCTATCTCTTTCATGACAGCCGGAAGCCCGCCTGCGTAACAGAAATCCTCCATCAGGAAACGCCCCGATGGCATGAGATCGAGGATGGTGGGAATGTCGCGCCCGAACCTGTCCCAATCGTCTAGTGACAATTCGCAACCGATCCGTCCGGCAATGGCCAGCAGATGAACGACGGCATTGGTCGAACCTCCGATAGCCCCGTTTATCCGGATGGCATTGGCAAAGGCCTCACGCTTCAAGATCGCCGAAAGCCGCAGATCTTCATGCACCATCTCAACGATGCGGCGCCCGGTCATGCGGGCAAGGCGTGCGCGGTGCGCATCGACGGCCGGATAGGCGGCATTTCCCGGCAGGGCAATTCCCAATGCCTCAACCATCGATGCCATCGTCGACGCGGTGCCCATGGTCATGCAATGTCCCGGCGACCGGGACATGGCACTTTCAGCATTGGCAAACTCCTGTTCGCTCATGACGCCAGCCCGGACATCCTCCGAGAATTTCCACACATCCGTTCCCGAGCCGATCTGTTTTCCCTTGAAGCGGCCGTTCAGCATGGGGCCGCCCGATATCACGATGGACGGCAGGTCGCAGGATGCCGCGCCCATGACCAGGGATGGCGTGGTCTTGTCGCAGCCTGCCATGAGGACCACGCCGTCCATGGGATTGCCCCGGATCGATTCCTCGACGTCCATCGACGCCAGATTGCGAAACAGCATCGCCGTTGGCCGCAGATTGGATTCGCCGCAGGAGAAGACGGGGAATTCCAGCGGCAACCCGCCCGCCTCCAGCACGCCCGCCTTGATATGTTCGACGAGACCGCGGAAATGCGCATTGCACGGCGTGAATTCAGAAAATGTATTGCAAATGCCGATCACCGGACGGCCATCAAAGGCATCGTCCGGCAATCCGCCATTTTTCATCCAGCTGCGATGGATGAAAGCATCCTTGCCGTTGCCGCCAAACCAATGCTGGGATCGTCTCTTCGTCATGATAAATGCTCTGTCTTTGTTAATTGTTCGGGTGTTGCTGCTGGCTGAGACCGCCGTCCACGACAAGGCAGGCGGCGTTCATGAACGGGCACTCATCGGAAATCATGAACACAGCCGCCTGCGCGATCTCCTGCGGGGAGGCGATGCGCCCGCCCGGATGAAGGGCGAGTGTCTTGGCGCGCGCTGCAGCCGGGTCTTCAAAGCTGTTCCAGTAGTCGAGCACCTTCTGCGTTTCCACATAGCCGGGTGCCAGCGCGTTCACCCGCACGCCTTTGCCCGCATATTCGAGTGCAAGCGATTTGGTCAGGCCAAGCAGGGCATGTTTGGCGACCGGATAGGGGAAAGTCTGCGGTATGATCGTAAAGCTGTGTGTCGAGGCGATGTTGAGGATGACGCCGCCGCCCTGCTCCAGCATCGATGGCAGTACAGCCTTGCTGCAGTTCCACGCGCCTTTGACATTGACATCAAAGTTACGGTTCCACTGCTCTTCCGAAGTTTCGAGAGGGGTGGAGAACACGTTGATGCCGGCATTGTTAATCAGGGCATTGATCGCGCCGATTTCAGATGCAGCCTGATTGACGGCGGCAAGAACAGCCGCAGCATCGCTGATATCAGCTATGGCAAATCCAACGGAAATTGACCTTGCCCGCAATTCATCCACCGCGCTTTCGAGCAATGGACGGTCCCGATCGATGAGAAAAAGCCGGGCGCCTTCCGCCAGACACGCCTCGGTGATTGCCAGGCCGATCCCCTGCGCGGCGCCTGTGATGACTATCCTTTTTCCGGCAAGTCGGTTCGTCATGGCACTTCACTCCCATCAAGAATTGTCAGTGATAGTCCGCCGCTGATTTCCTCCCCCGGAGCCAGCAATGCGAGCCCCATGGGATCGGCTTCGACAGAGGCCAGCGCATTCGGCGCATGGCTCATCGGCTCGAAACAGAAGAAACTCCGGTCCGTGTCTGGTGCAAAGAGCATGAACCGCGCGAAGATTTCCGTGGCTTCCACGCTGAGAGAAAGATTGTGCTCCGGCCATGCAATCGTGGCCTTGCCGTCCCAACCCTCGAATGCATTGTTGATCCAGCGATCCGGTAGCGGTGTTGAACGTGCAAAAGCCATATCCACGGGCAGCGCTTCAAGGGTATGGGGAAGATGCGATGGCGCCTCCGTCCACCAACGGACTGCCGATGCCTTCAAGGCCGTTTTGGGCGTTCGCGGAAAAAAGGGATGAAATCCTATACCGAACGGCAGTGTCTCATCGCCGCTATTGGTTATGGAAAGCTGCATGTCAAGCGTGGCGCCCGCGAGCCGGGTTGTTTGCGTTGCCGTGTAAGCATAAGGGGAATTTTCATCCGCCTTCCTGCTGAATTCCATGGTCACCGCTTCAACCGATGCCTCCAGCACATTCCAGTCGCCAAGCCAGCCGTCTCCATGGAGATAAAGGCTTTCCTGCGTATTCGGAACAAATGATCGACGCTTGCCGCCAAAGTGGAAACCGTTGCCGGCGACCCGGTTGCCGATTGGAACAAGCGGAAAACATGCCGCTCGCTGCACTGTGAATTCCTGCTCCGTTCCGGCGTAGGGGCGCAGGAAGAAACGGCCATCCGACGTCTTGCCGTCCACCACCGCACCGCCCTTTGAGGCGACGCGGACAGTCATATACGCGTTGTGCAGGACCAGAAAATCCGCCGGAACTGCCTGTTTCCCGGATGGCATTTTATCGCCTGATGAATGCGCTGGACCGCAGATTGTCGAGCATCACCGCCAAGAGCAGGATGAGGCCGCGCACGATATACTGATAGAAGGCGGGAATGTTCATGAGGTTCATGACGTTCTCCGCAATGCCCATGATCATCACACCCACAATGACACCTGCCATTGTGGCTCGTCCGCCCGCAAGCGATACGCCGCCGAGAACACAGGCGGATATGACTGAAAGTTCAAGGCCGACGGCCGCATTCGGTTGACCTGATGTAATACGGGACGCGAGCAATATCCCCGCCACGGCACAGACCACCCCTTGCAAGGCAAAAATCCAGATTCTGGTCTTGTCGACATTGACGCCGGCAAGGCGCGACGCCTCCGGATTGCCGCCAATGGCCAGCGTATTCTTGCCGAAGACCGTGCGGTTCAAGACAAAGCCAAAGACCACGAAGAGGCCAGCAAGTATCCAGACCGGCGTCGGGATGCCGAACAATTTCGAGAGCGCCAACTGATAGAAACCCGGATCATTGATGCCTATGGCGCGCCCATCCGACGATATCAGGGCAAGGCCACGCACAATCTGCATGGTCGCCAGTGTGGTGATGAGCGCGTTGATCCTGAACTTTGCAATGACGAAGCCGTTGACGAACCCGACGAACGCACCACACAGAAGTGCTGCACCGATCCCGACCAGTATTGATCCGGTGGTGTTCGACGCCATGACAGCCACCATCCCGGTGAAAGCGGCCGTCGAGCCGACCGACAGATCGAAGTCCCGCGCTGCGAGACAAAACATCATGGTGCAGGCGACAATCCCCACCGTAACCACCGACTGCAGCAGGCCAAGCATATTGCGTTCGGTCAGGAAATTGGGAACCAGCAATGCAACGATCGTGAAGGCCACGATGAAAATCAGGACGATGCCCTGGTCCCCCAGCAAAATCTTCTTCAACTGATTGGTCATGCCTGTGTCCTCAATACGCAATTTCTGTTGGCTGCTTCACGTCCGGAAGCGCCGCTGCCAGGATCGCATTTTCTTCAAACTGGTCACGGTTCAACCCGGCGGCGATTTTCCCGGCGCACATGACCAGGATACGGTCACAGATACCCATCACCTCGGGCAGTTCGCTCGAAACCACGACGATGCCCATCCCGCTTTCGGCAAGTTCGTAGAGAATCTCGTAGATTTCGGACTTGGCGCCGACATCGATCCCGCGCGTCGGTTCATCGACGATCAGGACCTTCACACCCTGCTCCGCCAGCCAGCGGCCCAATATGACTTTCTGCTGATTGCCGCCGGAGAGGTTGACGATGTCCTGCTTGCGCGACGGGGTGCGTACCTTCAGGCGCTTGATGAAGGTTTCCGCAACCTCCACCTCCCTCTTCCGGTCGAGCAATCCGTATGGACTGTAATGGCGGCGCGAGGAAACATTGATGTTTTCTTCGATCGAGCGTCCCTGGAGAATACCGTCATGCTTGCGGTCCTCCGAACACAGAACAATCCCCGACCGGATCGCCTGACGCGGACTCCCGGCTTTCACCTGGGCACCATCGATCGAGGTTGCACCGGAAAACTGCGGATCGGCTCCGAAGACCAGTCGCATCAGTTCGGAACGGCCCGCGCCGATAAGGCCGAAGAAGCCGACAATCTCGCCGGCGCGCACATCAAAGCTCGCAGGCTCCGGCAGGCGTTCTCCGGAAACATTCTCCACCTTCAGACGCACGGCGCCTGCTTCACGCCCACGCCAGCCCCAGATATCGTTGATTTCCCGCCCGACCATTTCGGCTACGATCTGATCACGCGTTACGCCTTGCAACGTCTCATGATGTGCTGCGAGCTTGCCATCGCGCAAAACCGTCAAACTGTCGCAAAGCCTGAAAACCTCATCCAGCCGATGTGAAACATAAAGGATAACCTTGCCTTCGGCCCGCAAGCGGTCAATCAGCGTGAAAAGAATTTCACTTTCGCGGGAAGAAAGCGACGAGGTCGGCTCATCAAGAGCAATCACCCGTGCATCGAGCATCACTGCCTTGGCGATTTCCACCATCTGCCGTTCACCGATGGACAGCGTCTTTACCTTCTGGCGCGGATCGATATCGATCCCTGCATTCTTCAGTTTTTCAGTGACATCGGCGAACATTTTTGCGGAAGCAACTACACCCGCATTTGCCGGAAACCGGCCAAGATACAGGTTTTCCGCCACGGTCAACTCGGGCACCAGCTGCAGCTCCTGGTGGATGACGATCACACCATGTTCGAAGGCGTCTCTTGAAGAGCCATACGCCTGAACATCACCGTCAATGCGTATTTCGCCCTCGTTCGCATGCTGATCTCCGGACAGAATTCGGATGAGGGTTGATTTACCGGCACCGTTCTCACCCATCAATCCATGCACGGCACCTTTGCGCACATCGAAACTGATGCCGGACAGCGCTTTCACGCCGGGATAGGTCTTCGTAAGATTTGAGAACTGTAAAAACGACACGTGGCTTCCCCTCCAGCTTGGCGGCGGAACAAGCCGCCGCCAGGGTTTTCAATATACGGCGAGGATTACTCGATACCGAGTTCCTTGCGCACCTGCTGGAAGGTGTCCCGCTTGGCGAGAGCGCCCGATGTCAGGGTAAGCTTTTCCGGCTGCTTGCCATTCGCCACCCACTCATACATGTTGGTGGCAGTCTCATAGCCGTGACGCTTGGGGGAAATGATAACAGTCCCGACAAAACCGGTCGCGGTCGGCTTCTTGAACTCGTTGATCGCCGAGTCCGCGCCGCCGATGCCGACGCCGATCACACCGTCTGCCGGAATGCCTACACTCTCCGTCGCGCGCACAGCGCCGAGCACCGCCTCGTCATTGAGGCCGAAAGCGACCCACTTCTTGATACCGGCATGCGCATTCAACACCACGGTTGCAGCATTCAGAGCAGCTTCGGTATCCGTCTTTGCCTGCGGGGCAGGAAAGATATTCTCAGCCTTGAAGCCGTTTGCCTTCAGCACCGAAATGGCACCCTCGACACGGTCAACGGCCGTCGGCAGCTGATCGTAGGAAACGCGAATGGCCCCCACTTCCTCCGGCTTCCAGCCGCGCGCCTTCATCTCGTCAACGATGCCCTGCCCGACGGCTTCGCCGATCTTGGTGGCGGAAATGCCCATATGCGGCACATCCTCAAGCGGTTTGCCGGCGGCATCGACCAAACGGTCATCGACCGTCATCATCTTGAGATTGTTCGCAGCCGCCTTGGCCACAATGCCCGGTCCGAGCTTCACATCGGGCGTGCAAACAACAAAGCCCTGAGCGCCTTGCGCGCCAAGATTGTCGATTGCCGACATCAGCTTCTCGCCATCCTCGGCGCCAATCTTGACGAGAGTAAATCCCTTCTCCTTGGCTGCCTGGTCGGCAAATTTCCATTCATCCTGGAACCAGGGTTCCTCCGGCTGTTTCACGATAAATCCGATTTTGGCATCCTGCGCACTGGCAGGAACCATGGACACGACAGACATCGTTGCGAGTGCGCCGGCGAGAATCGCCGTCTTGATTAAATTCATTGTCATTCCTCCCAAAAGCACGATCCCGTTTTCCGATCGTGATGGTACAATTAATCATTTTTATCATACTCGTCAATTGCTCTGGTATGATAAATAGTCTATTGCTCGAGGGATTGGAATTCTCGACACGATGATCGATAAGGCTGTGACGCCGTTGCGTCACAGAGGGGAAGAAATGATGAGCCAAGCCACTGATCCGTCAATTGCAGGCGCGCAGAAAACACGCCGCCCCCGCGTGATGCCGGACGTGGTGCGCACGCTTGCGCGTGACATATTTGCCGGCCGTTATCCAAGCGGCAGCCTTTTGCCACGAGAAAGCGATCTCGGCGACGCCTATGGCGTTAGCCGGACGGTTATCCGGGAGGCGCTGAAGGTTTTGGCCGCCAAGGGGCTGGTCAGCAGCCGCCCGCGCATCGGTACAACCGTATGTGATCCGGATAACTGGAACATCATCGACCCCCAGGTGCTGGAATGGCATGCGCCGCACCTCCTGGACGACCGCCTGTTTGACGCCATCCTTGAAACACGCCGCGCCATAGAACCGCTGGTTGCTGAACTTGCAGCGAGCCGGGCAACGCTGCAGGAAATCGCCGATCTCGAACTTGCCTGGCAGGGCATGGCCGACGCTGCGAACGACGTGGAACAGTTCTCGCGGTCAGACATAGCATTCCACCAGATCCTGTATGCGGCGAGCCACAACCCGGTGTTCCGTCAGATTGGCGGACTGATCGACGCGGCACTGAAATTCGTTCTCGAAACCACCGCCACCACTTCCAACGATCAGAGAAGCGAAGCGATCAAGGCGCACCGCGCCATGGTCGAAGCATTGCGGATGCGCGACGCTGCCGCTGCACGCAAGGCTGCCAGTGACATCCTGGACCTCGCCGCGCGCGATCTTGCCGCGGCAAAATCTCTCAATGCAGGCAAAACCGTTTAAAGGTCAGACAGACGATGAAAATCACCGCACTCAAGACATTCATTGTTCCCCCGCGCTGGCTCTTTCTGAAAATTGAAACCGACGAGGGTGTCAGCGGCTGGGGTGAACCCGTTGTCGAAGGCCGGGCGCACACGGTTGAAACCGCGATCACCGAACTTGCCGATTATCTGATCGGCAAGGATCCACGTCTGATCGAGGATCACTGGACGGTGATGTATCGCGGCGCCTTCTATCGCGGCGGCCCTATCCTGATGAGTGCGATCGCCGGTGTCGATCAGGCGCTTTGGGACATCAAGGGCAAAGCACTGGGCGTGCCTGTCCACGCGCTTCTCGGCGGCAAACTCCGCGACCGGATCAAGGTATATTCCTGGATCGGCGGTGACCGGCCGGCTGACATCGCCGCCGGCGCCCTTGACGTCACCAGCCGCGGCTTCACCGCACTCAAAATGAACGGCACGGAAGAATTGCAGATCGTGGACAGCCACGACAAGATCGATGCCGTCATCGAGCGTGTCGCGACTGTTCGCCAGGCAGTCGGACCGAACATCGGCATTGCCGTCGATTTTCACGGCCGTGTTCACCGGCCGATGGCACGGGCCCTGGTCAAGGAACTCGATCCCTATCGCCTGATGTTCATCGAAGAACCGGTGCTGAGCGAGAACCGTGAGGCGCTCAAGGAAATTGCCGCTTTTTCATCAGCGCCGATTGCGCTGGGCGAGCGCCTTTATAGCCGCTGGGATTTCAAGAGCGTTCTTGAGCAAGGGGCCGTTGATATCATCCAGCCCGACCTGTCTCACGCGGGCGGCATTACGGAATGCCGCAAGATCGCAGCCATGGCCGAAGCCTACGACGTGGCGCTGGCACCCCATTGCCCGCTTGGCCCGATTGCGCTGGCAGCTTGCCTGCAGCTTGATGCTGTCAGTTACAACGCCTTCATCCAGGAACAAAGCCTCGGTATCCACTACAACAGTACCAATGATTTGCTCGACTACGCCAAGGACAAATCCGTCTTTCACTACGAGGATGGTTTTGTGGCAATTCCGGAAGGTCCGGGCCTCGGCATTGAAATCAACGAGGAATACGTCATCGAACGCGCCAAGGAAGGACACCGCTGGCGCAACCCGATCTGGCGGCACAAGGACGGCTCCTTTGCTGAATGGTGATGTTCATGGGCCGTCATTTTGATCGATCATTCTGCGATCCATCGCTGAGCGATTCAGGTCAGTCCTAAATTGCTCGAACGGTTCAATTAAAGGGCGCGCATTCTTACCCGCAACTGAAATTTCGTCGAGACATATCCCATATAAAGACCCTCGGTTTTGGTGTGGTCGCAGCGGAAACAAACGTCTGATGTATTTGCTAGGCATTCTCAGATCGGTCGTCGCTCGCTCTCGAGCGATCTCCCAGCGCGCCGCGCACTTGTTATCAAGCGGTGGCTTGCAGCGGAATGCGCATGCTGGCTGTCAAATAATTTGAGTTGACCGTTTTTGATGGCGAGGCAACACTTGCAATCCACCGCAAGGCAGGAGGAAAAATGATGAATGAGCCTGACCGATGGCGCCACATGGCAGCCGCGCCGAGAGATGGCCGGCGGATTCTCGTCACGATTCGCCCATCCGAACAGGGGCCGGCAGAAGTCGACCTTGCCTATTGGTCGAAGGGTGATCAGTTCGGCACAGAAGGCTGGCGTGCTTCCGATTCCTCGCCTGGCCGCCTTGTCGAATATGCCGAGCCGGAATTGAAATGCTGGATGCCAATGCCCACTGCTAATCTCGATGGCAGCTCCATGCCGTCACCATGGGAAGGCGACGACGCGCGAGAGCTCGACGGAACAGGGATTTAGCAGCTCGCGCCGATATGTTGCGAGGACTCAATATGGACTCTCAAAATCCTGTTGAGTCATCTGCTATTATACTCGCTGCAGTCTAATGTTCATTGTTTTTATTAACTTTATTCCAATACCCCGCAGCTATTGCGACGATAGGTTCTGTAGTATGGACTGATAATCTTCCCTTAACCATGATCCAGATGCGATGTTCACCTGATGGGCTGCCTAAGAGGTTAATTTCGTTCTGTGGCCATGCTGAGGCCCGGTTTGCTTGCTTTTCCTGCTTCTGCTCAACGTTTTAAGCCTCTCCCGCCCGGCGGTCTTTAACCGCGAAACACATTATCGGCATATATAACTGTTCGTTTTCTTGCGTCTTACGCGTTTGTACATGCTGGATTTGCTGGGGTTTTTCCAAGTGGTTTCGCCCTCGAAACGGTGTGGTTGGCGTATGGGGGGCTCCGTGGGCATTTCTACATTAATACACGCTAAGGGAATTTGAAGTTGTTTGGATTGAAGCGGTTAGCCCGGATTGGCCTGAAGCGTTCGAGGGGTCGGTCAATTTCGTTCCAGA